>JBCCMF010000332.1:0-5063 GCA_039026435.1 Bacteroidota bacterium | reverse complement strand
GTGCGTTGGCGAGGTCGGCAGCGGTCATGGCGTTCACAGGAGACGTTGGTTTGGTCACTATCAGTCTCGGTGAGTGCTAGGCCGTTGTCAAACTAGCACCATTGGTTAGTAGGCGGGTCGGTGGGTGTATCGCCTGAGCAGATACTCAGCGCTTCGATTTCAGCACCAGGTCTAGCACTACAGGCAGGTGGTCGCTGACAGCAGTGTCGGTGCGTTCCAAGCCGAGGGCGTTCACTGTGGCTTCAGGCAGCCGGGCGGCGTCTAGCACGAAGGCGGCTTGCACATCAGCCGCAGCCTCGCCGTAGGCGATGTAGTCGAGGCGGTTGCGTGGGCCTTGGCGCACGTGCGTGTACGTGAAGGTGGGCGCGCCCAGCACCGTTGGCGTGCTCAGTGTGAGTGCGCTGCCATCGGCATCCAAGCCGCGCACGGAGTGGTCGGCGAGCGTTGGTGTGCCCACCATGTTGTAGTCGCCGCCGAGCACCACGAGGTCGGGCTGCGCGGCTGCGCTCATGCCCACCAGCATGCGGTTGACGGCCTCGGCTTCGGCCAGCCGGCGCACATCCTCGGGCGCGCCGAAGCCACCGCTGGCCTTGTAATGCACCGAGGCGGCCAGCACACGGCCTTGCGGCGCGTCGATCACCGCCCCCGCCATGCGGATCGGGAAGTCCCATCCGCCGGCATCGAGCGGCAGGTGCGTAGGCACCCGCGCCACAATCGGATGAGGCGAGACCACGGCCACGCCCAGCCCGTCCGACACCGCCGCGTGCCACTCCACGCTGCTGTCGATGTGCGTGGCGAACCACTCCGTGATCTCGTGCTCGGCAAACCGCTCGAAACGCCACTCTTGGATGAGGTACACGTCGGCGTCGAGGGCGTTGAAGACGCGGGTGAACGGCGCAGGCTGCTCGTCGGGGCGCCTCCACAGCGTGTTCATCGCCATGACGCGCAGCGTCGCATCGGTCTGCGTAGGTATAGTGACGGCTGGCGGTGCCGCTGCACGTGCGGGCTGCACCTCCACCGTGGCCTGCATCAGCGCCCGCCGTCGTCCGCTCTGCTTGTCCCAGCCGTACACGTACACCCGCTTCGTGCCGCCGTTCTCTACGTCGGGCGCCAGCGACCGGGGGATGCGCGCCTCGAACCACGACGCCGCATGCGTGGGCGCGGTCTGGACGTCGGGCATATCGTCGAGATACAGCGAGGGCGTGCCGTCGGAAGCATAGGCTGTGACCAGCGGCCCCCAGCGCCGACCTTCCTGCGAGGGCGGATGTGCATACTGGATCGTCAGCTCGATGCCGCGCTCCAGATCGCCCTGCCAGCCCGTGTCCGCATCGCCATCGGCATCGACGGCTACGATCACCGACTCGCCGTGGCGCCGCAGCGTGCGCGTGTCGCCCGTGGTGAAGCGGACGTACAGCGCCTCGTCGTCCACCAGCGTGCAGTGTGCGCCCGCGGCGGTATCCGTCCAGTCGCTCGTGCTGCCATCCACCACCAGGTCGGCATGGCCTGTCGCACTCGTTCCCGAGCACATCGCCAGCCGGTTAAAGTTGCTAGTGCCGCGTGGCATCTCGGCCTGCGGGTATTTCAACTCGCTCAGTCGGATATCTTGCGTGATCGGTTCTTCGCCGTTCGCGTCCACGATGGCCAGCTGAATGAGCGGATCGGGCGCCTCCCAGTCCACCATAACCGTCCCAAAGTGGTGGCCGCGAAACACCTCGCCGAGACGATAGCGGTTGGGCTCCAGCGGCCAAGAGGAGTTGGGGTCGCTCATATTCAGGCCACTCGAGGTCAAGTCGTACAGCGGGTAGGCACCCGGTCGGAGCTGGCGGGACAGCTCGGCTTGGTGCCGGTCGCCGCTGAGCAAAATCACACCTTCGGCACGCGTCGTCTCCAGCAGTCGGTAGAAGCGCTGCTGCTCGCGCGGTAAGTTGTGCCACTTCTCAAACCGATGTTCAGACGCTACAATCTGGATGCTGCTCACGATCAGGCGGAGGTCGGCAGGCGCCAGTAGTTGCTCTTCCAGCCAGTCCCACTGCGCCTCGCCCAGGAATGTGGCGTCTTCGTCGCGGAGAGGGCGGTAGCCACCGCGCCGTGCGCCCGGTGGGGGCGGAAAGCGCTCTAGCTCACTGCGATGGTAGCGGGTGTCGAGCAGGATGACCTGTACGCGCTGGCCCGGTGGGCCGTAGGTCTCCGCGTGGTAGACGCCTTCGCGTGTGCGTCGCGGGTCGTCGGTCGGTACGTCCAGGAAGTCGAGCATGGCCTGCTGCGCTTCTTCACGGATGGAGAACGAGGCGCCGCCGTCGTTGAGGCCATAGTCGTGGTCATCCCACGTGGCTAATACGCGTGCCTGCTCCAGGATGGGCTGATAGCCTGGTTGCTGCTTTTGGCGGTCCCACTTGGCCACGAGCGTATCGACGACCTCCGAGTCGCCATACATGTTGTCGCCCGCCCAGATGAACAGCTCAGGCTGGGCGTCCTGGATGGCGGGCCAGATCGGCTGCGGACGGTCTTGATGCAGGCATGAGCCGAAGACGATCCGCGAGATGGCTTCGCTGTCTTCCAGCTGAAACGCGTTGTGCGTGGCGGCCGACTGCGCAAACGCAGGCACAGCGGGTACGGCAATCAGAACAAGGGCCAGCAGCCAGAAGCGGGACGAAGAGAGCATGCTGCGCGTGGGGATGGGGTGCATTCACGTAGAGCTCTCAAGCTACGCGATTGCCACAGGGGTATCCGCAACGTGAACGTTATCATTCGGGTCGCCTCTGCGCAGCCACCCCCGCCCCTACACCACGGCAGCCTCCAGCATCGTGATGGTCCCCGCGTCGGCGTCCATCTCCGCCTCGACGCCCACCGGAACCGTGAACTTGTCGGCGATGTGGCCGATCATGGCGCCGCGAAACGCGGGGATGCCGTACGGCTTGAGATGGTCGTCCAGCACCTGATCCAGCGTGAGCGAGCCGTAGCCGCCGCTGTCCGGGTCGCAGTCGGTGCAATGGCCGAAGACGAAGCCGCTGATCTGCTCCAGCACGCCCGCCAGACGCAGCTGCGTCATCATCCGGTCGATGCGGTACACGGCCTCGCCGATGTCTTCGAGAAAGAGGATGTGCCCCGACCAGTCCGGCAGATAGTCCGAGTCGATCATCGCCGAGAGTACCGTCAGGTTGCCGCCGATGAGGCGCCCGCGCGCTTTGCCCGAGGTGAGCGTGACGGTGCGATCGGTCGCGCGCGCCAGGCGGTCGCCGGGATCGGTGGGATTCGCGAAGTGGACGGCCTCGGCATCGAAGACGACCCAACACATACAATACTTCCTTCAAGCCTGATTTAATTTGTGCTGTTTAGCGGTGATGAAGTACACATATCACTGCCCGTCTACTGCCAGCCCATTTAGCACGTAGCTTAATCGACAGCAAAATTTCACGTATTTACCATTGGCACCGCGTGCGTTAACCTGCATATTCAGCGTACATACCATACACTCGCATACGTAAATTACAGCTAAACCAAAAGCCACTTCAGTGACACTATCATCATCGCGTAGCTCAATCATTGACTGGTTCGAAGCTGTTGTTGAGACTGTCAAAGGACGATTCTCAGCCAAAAACATGATCTTTGACATTGAACACGGCAGACTAGACACTGAAATTGCTAGGAAAATCTTTCGGGAGATTGCTCAAGAGTGGGAGAAAAGCTCTTCAGAAAACCCCGTTGCCATTTTATCCGCCGTACTTACAAACAGAGATGTCGGAGACTACTGTAAAGGGCCGAGCACAGATGACGGCGACCCAAAGCTTTGTCGCGTTATGGTTGCGTCAGATTTTGTTCGCTTCAATGTGGACAAGAGCAAAACCCTTCTTCGACCGAAGCGTCGCCCTTCTCGGCGCGACCTACATGAGTTGAGCGAGTTGGGGGTGGATGGCATAATTATTAACTCGTTCCAGACCTCTAATCCCTACGTTTGGGTTACTAAAATGAGCGAATTGTCGCCGTTTATGATGCTAAGGGATGAGAAAAGTCGCGCGCTGGAAGTGAGGAATCAGCTTGGCCTATCACATCTAATAGAAGACCAGCGACTCATTCTACTGGAATACACTGCCGAGTTTCCCGAGATAAACTTTCTCACTGCTCCCTGCTTCATTGAAGGTTGTCCATCGTTGATATATAGATCTACTTCGCAGCCTGATCGCTGGGGAAGAACGGTCCATCTTGAGACACTTGGTGATGGCTTACCAGAGGCGGTGCACCCGACTGTTGATTTCGGCACATCCTTTGGCGGGTGTCCATTCAAGGTACATTACATTGGCGAACTCACGCCTAGCAAAATCCCTGACTGGAGTGCCGCAGAAGCATCTTTACCAGCTGATTGCAACATCAATACCATATCCAATGCTGTTGACCGTTTAATCGACCTTTGTGATGACTAGTAACTACATACAGATTGCCAATTGGCTAACGAGTAAGGAGATAGTCGAGCTACAGGCTTGGTTGCTCAATCTGTTTGCGAAAGAGGCACCGCTTTCTCACCCATTTATCTCAACTCCATCACACATTGAGCAGATCACCTCTGCATATATGCTGATCGATGATGATTCGGCCAGGATTAGGATAAAGGAATCACTCAGATGCGCTATTTTCACCCATGATATCCACGTTGATGGGGAAAGGTCGTTGGTGCGCCTGTCGCAGCTAGCGACATCAGTGAAATCGTCGCCCTCTCTGCTGGCGCTAAGTCAAAAATTCCTGGACCATGAACTCGAACCACTTTTTCGAAACGGTGAGCATCACATTATCTCAGAACTCATTTCGTGTTTAAGGTCTGACCCCTCGTCAGGTAAATCAGCGGTTCTGTTCGAGTCATTGTACTATGATCGTCCCTTTGAATATCACAATGCCATCCACCCACAGCACACTGCTCAAATATTTATTGGGTTGTGCGAACAAAACCCGAATTCTTTCACAGATCATGTTTCATTGCTACTTAGGTATTTTGAATCCAACAAAGAACTTTTCAAGCCAAACTATTTGATTCGAACCTTCGCCAATACAGTCAGCCTACACACTATCGCGTC
>JBCCMF010000331.1:0-5129 GCA_039026435.1 Bacteroidota bacterium | reverse complement strand
TAAAGCCTGGGGCCTCGGTCGCGCCGTTCATTCCGCGTTCCAGTCGGCCAGTGCCTGACGTAGAAGCACGGCGCGTACGCAGCACGGCGGATATGTGTGAGACAGGACGCCCCGATTGGAGCATCACGCCCTCCGACTTCGAGTCCACGATGAGCATCACCGCTACAGTGACCGTGGAGGGCGCGCCAACAGCGAGCGCAGACGATCTGCTGGCCGCCTTCGCAGGCGATGAGGTGCGCGGCGTGGCGATGCCTGTCTCGGTTGGCGGGCAGATGGTGTACTTCCTGACGGCCTATGCCAACACGAGCGGCGACACGCTCAGCTTCCGCCTCTATGAATCGGCTACCAACCTCGTGCGCGTCGCCGCCGTGGAGCTAGCGTTTGCCGCCAACGCCGTGGAGGGCACGCCTGCCTCGCCGTTCAGCATCGACGTGGGGTGCGGGTCATCGTCTACCGCACGCGATGTGGAGGGCGAACAGCCCGAGCAAGGCACGCTGCATCCGCCGTTCCCCAGCCCCTTTGCTCATCAGACGACGTTCGCCTACGACCTCGCACAGCCAGCGCAGGTGCATCTGGCACTCTACGACCTGGTGGGGCGCGAGGTCGCCGTGCTGGCCGAGGGCCTGAAGACGGCCGGGCGGCACACCGTGACCTTCCAGCCCGACGCGGCGCTGCCGTCGGGCGTCTACGTCTCCCGCCTGCGCCACGGAGCGCACATCGCATCACGCACCGTCATCTATGCGCGCTAAGCGCGGGGGCGTGGTAATAAGTAACCCAAGTTGTGACCTACAGGGTTGTCATCCCGAGCGAAGCCGAGGGATCTCCCCCCTGTGCGTTCTGCACGGCCTCTAGGTAGGAGATCCGTCCTTCCTGCGGTCGTCGGGATGACATATTCGGGGCGTTCAGGCGTAGGTCACAACTCGAGTTAAGTATGACCTGGGAGCAGGAGCCCTAGGAACGCGCATTTTAGCAAGCCTGACGTGAGAAGATCGCAGAAACGCACGTACCCTTCTCATGCGGATGCCCGTGAACCGCAGCACGGTGAGGCCAGTTGACCGATACGCTTCGGTGTGGACTACATGCGTGCTAGGTTCTATCTTGGCCGCTGCAAGATTGCGTACGCGCACGATCCAGCCCCGCCTCTCCACTGGTCGTGCATCTCCCACCACGCGTAGCCACCGACGGCGTTAGCTTGTGACCACCGCCTACCGTTCGCCCTTTGGCGTGCTCGCTCAGCATGCTTTCTCTTTTATCCAGTGTCTTCAGCGCAGCGCGTGTGTGCTGATAGTACTGCTCAGTGCAACCGGCGTCCGGGCCCAGCCCGCGGGAAGCTATGAGGTCCACCCCGACTATACCGTGCGTCACTGGACCACGGCAGATGGGTTGCCCGTCAACGGTGGGAATCACCTTCTTAAGACACAGGACGGCTACTTATGGATCTCGTCCCGCGATGGGCTCACGCGCTTTGGTGGTGGGCAATTCACGGTCTTCAACACATTTAATACCCCTGAGTTAGGCAGCAATCGGACCTATCAACTGCACGAGAGCGCGGATGGGTACCTTTGGATTGAGGTTAGACCGCAGAGCATTGTTCGGTATCGGGATGGGCAGTTTGAGCGCCTCGACCGTTCCGCCACGCCATTTATGAGCTTTGCGAGTACGGGCGACACACTATGGATGCCTGTGGCCAACGGTTTGGCCATGTATCGTAATGGTGTTGAACTGCTCTTCCGGCCCGACGTCATCAATGCGCCCGCCCAATTCCTGCTCCGCGATCGCCAGGGACACGTTTGGGTGAATATGCCGAGCAAAGGCATTGGGCGGATCAATCAGGAGGGCGAGGGCACATGGGTTGCGCTTGAGGATATCGTGCCTAGACGCTCATTCCACACGGCCTGGGAAGATTGGGAAGAAGGAATTTGGATCGCTGGATCGCACACCTTTCGTATCGTTGGCGAGCAAGTGAAGCACGACAATGCAGGGCAAGGGAGCATCATGGACTATTACCGCCAGCGCGAAGAGATGCCTATGCCTAGCAATGTGCTACGTAGCTACGGCGGCGCTGTGCAAGCACCCGACAGCTCAATATGGCGATACCTGAGTAGTTGGTCAGGTCCTAACCATCAAGCTGATGAGCGTTGGGGCCGTGTATACCAAGATGCTGTGCAGATTTTCGAAGTGCAGGACAGCCGGATTACCTCCATTGAGCTTGATGGTGATGGAGGCCTATGGGTGTTGACGCAGCGTGGCGGTTTGTTTCACGTTCAACGCCGAAGCCTGGTCACGTATAGCGTCCCAGAAGGAATTCCGGCAGGCAGCGTATATCCAGTTATACAGGCTCGTGATAGCACAGTGTGGATTGGAACCGTCGGCGGAATTGCAACGCTACGGGGAGAGCAGGTCGGGAAGGTGTTTCCGTCTAGGCGTTTCCGTCGTGATGGACGCTCTGCGTCGGTGCTTTCACTCTATGAAGACCGAGCAGGGCAGATATGGGTAAGTACATGGACTGGGATGTGCATCATCCGAGGCGATATCTGCGAGCCTTGGTCAGTACCCCTCGACACGGATCTGGGTGTAGTCCGGGCGATGTTCGAAGATGATCAAGAGCGCCTCTGGATGGGCGCTGCGCGAGGTATTGCACTCCGATCCGGAGAACTTGGGGCGTACACATGGAAATGGTTCGGCTTTGAGGGAGGGCAGAACCAGCAAGCGCGCGTAATCCGTCAGACTCGAGATGGAATAATTCTCATCGGCACGAACGGTGGCGGGCTCATCAGCTATGGCGACGACAACGGCTTCGAGACGCTCACCACAGACTCAGATGGAGGCGCGTTGCCCTCGAACGAGATCCGAGACATCTATGAAGATGAAGACGGTTTTGCTTGGCTTGCCTTGGAGGATCGCGGCCTCTGTCGACTTGACTGGCAAGACCAACGCACACTTGCTGGAGCAGCTCTGGCCTGTCTAACTACAAAAGATGGCTTGTACGACAATAGCCTCCACCGCATCCTCGAAGACAACGATGGTCGCTTCTGGATCAACACTAACCGTGGCATCTTCTGGGTTCAACGCGATGAACTGAACGCATACATCGCAGGCGAGCGGCTATTGCTTACATCGGTGGCTTACACTGAGGCCGATGGGATGCGTAATCAGGAAGGCAACGGCGGCGTGCAGTCCGCTGGAACCCGCACCGCCGACGGGAAGCTGTGGTTTCCAACACTCGACGGCGTAGTTGTGATTGATCCAGCGCAGGTGCCGCTGCCAATGCCACAGGCAGTCATCGAGTCGGTGCGGGTAGAGGATGTGGTGCGTCCCCTTGGCAATGCCCTCGTGTTGACAGCCAAGGAGCGCGATATGAGTTTTGCACTGCTAGGCGTAGAGCCGAACCAGCCTGAGGATGTGCACTTGCAGTACCGATTGGTGGGCTACGACGAGACGTGGCACGCGGCGGGTGCTCAGTGGGTGGCTACGTACACGAACTTAGAGCCTGGCACGTATCAGTTTGAGGCGCGGGCTGGCCTCGGTGGGGTATGGAGCGTGCCCGTAGTGAAACCGTTTGATCGCCGTGCCTTGTTCTGGGAAACGGGGTGGTTCTACGGGTTGTGCGGCGTGCTGCTGATGGGGATGGTGTATGGCGGCTATCGCTACCGCGTGCGGCAGTTGGAGGCGGGGCAGCGGCGGCTGGAGGCGACTGTGGCATCCCGTACGTCGGAGATCGAGGCCCAGAAGGCGCAGATCACAGAGCAGGCCCGCAAACTGAAGCAGGCCAACGCGCTCAAGTCGCGCTTCCTGGCCAACATCAGCCACGAGTTTCGCACGCCGCTCACACTCACCTTTGGCCCGCTCGACGACGCCCTCGCAGGCCAATACGGACGCTTACCGGAACGTGCCCGTCCTCACTTCGAGCGCGCCCGCCAGAACGGATGGCGCCTGCTGCGCCTCATCAACCAACTGCTCGACCTCTCGCGCCTCGACGCCGGGATGAACGGCTTGCAGGCGCATCGGCATGACCTGGTGGCCTTCGTGCGGCAACGCATGGCGGCGTTCGAGTCGCTGGCGGCGATGCATAGCGTAAAGTTGCGGATGGAGACGGAGGCGCCGTCGATCCCGCACGTCTTCGATGCGGAGAAGCTGGAGACTGTGGTGCTCAACCTGCTCTCCAACGCCATTAAGTTTGTGAACGAGGGCGGTGCGGTAACCGTGCATGTGGCCCGAGAAGCCGAGGCCGCCGTGATCCGTGTGCATAACACGGGCTCCTTCATCCCCCTGGAAGCACAGCCGCACCTGTTCGACCGCTTCTATCAGGTAGACGGGTCAGCCACGCGGCGGCGCGACGGGTCGGGCATTGGGCTGTCGCTGGTGCATGAGTTGGTGAAGCTCCACGGCGGCGAGATCGCGGTGGCAAGCAGCGCGGATTCAGGCACGGCCTTCACCGTCACGCTGCCTGCCCTGCCGCACGACGAAGCTACCGCCTGGGTACGCGGTGATGGCCGATCAGAGCAGGTCGCTGTCGAGCTGGCCCTTCCATCCCGTGACGTCATCGAGGCCATGCCCGAGGCATCGGCGGCGGTGGAAGAGGCGCTGCCTGCGCCGCCTACCGATGGGACGCGTCCGGTGGTGCTGATCGTAGAGGACAACGCCGACATGCGCGCCTACCTGCGCGACCACCTCGCCACCACCTACCACGTCGAAGAAGCCGAAGATGGCGTGGCCGGGCTCGACGTGGCGCGTGAGGTGGTGCCCGACCTCGTGCTCTCCGACGTGATGATGCCGCGCATGGACGGGTTCGGGCTGGTGGCCGCGCTGAAAATCGACGTGCAGACCAGCCACATCCCCGTCGTCTTGCTCACCGCCAAGGGCGAAGTAGACAGCAAGATCGAGGGCTTGGAGGCGGGCGCCGACGACTACCTCACGAAGCCGTTCAACGCGTCGGAGCTACGCGCGCGGGTCGCCAACCTGATCGCGCAGCGGCGCATGCTGCGCACGCGGTATCAGGCCGAGGTGCAGGCGGGACCACCTTCTGCCGTCGTCGGGTTGCCAGCGCCCGATGTGGCGTTCTTGGAGCAGGTGGAGGCCACCGTGCAGGCGCATCTGGCGGATGAACTGTTTGGCGTGGAGGTGCTGGC
>JBCCMF010000330.1:0-5133 GCA_039026435.1 Bacteroidota bacterium | reverse complement strand
GCTCCAAACCCCGCCTAAGCCCGCACGCACATGAAACGTGTAGGTCCCCGGACCCAGGTTGGTATACGTGGCCACGCGCCGGTTGCCCACGTCGCTCCAGTCCTCGTCGTACCCCTCCATCCAGTACTGAAAGCGCAGGTTGTCCGACCGGCTGAAGGCCATGGCCGTGTACGTAATCTCGACATCGCGCACACCCGCCACCAGTTGTACAGCGGCGTTGCTGTAGATCTCCTCGCCGCTGCGTACCTCTTCCACCAGCACATGCGGTGCTTGCTCCGGCGCCAGCGGCACGTTGGCCGGGTCGATGATGACGAGCCCGCCCTGCGACGGAAACCAGAGCGCCCCATCCGTAGCCCGTACCCCTGCCGACTGCACGCCGCCGTTGCCCTCGCGGTTCACGAGCCCGTCGCGCTCGGTATAGCTGACAGAGGTAACCGAGGCGATCCGTCCTTTGGTGAATGCCGTCAGTTCGTCGTGCCGGACCCAGAAGATGCCCCGGTTGGTATTGAACCAGAAGCGGCCTTGGTCATCCTCCAGCACGCGGTGCAGGCTGTTGTCGAAGAGGCCGTGCGTGGTGTTGAGGCAGACCAGCGTACCATCTTGCAACGCGGCGCGTCCCTGGCGGTCGAGGCGGCAGAGGCCTTGGTCCTGCGTGACGATCCAGAGGTGGCCAAGGCGATCTTCATACAGATCACGAACCTGATTAGAGGCCAGCCCGTGGGCGGTGGTAAGCGCTTCAAAAGCCAACTGCTGGGGATCGGCTGTGCCCCGCGCATCGGACGGCTCGACCACCCGCAGCACACCGCCCCCGTTGGTCGCAAAGAGCAACTCGTCGCTCGGGGTCTCATACGTTGCTTGGATGCGCCCGTGCGGCAAGTCGTTGGTTACGGTGAAAGGGTGCCATGTCTTGGGATCGGCACCGACTTGCCCCATCCACAGCGTATCCTGCTCGGCGACCCAGAACCGGTCGTGCTGGTCTTCATAGATCGCGCGCACGTTGCGAACCGTCACGCTGCCATAGGTGGGCAGACGCGCTGTAAACGCCCTGCCACCCCACTCGTACAGCCCGTCACTACCGACCCACAGATCGCCTTCGGAGTCTATATGCAGGGCGGTAGGGTACCACGGCCCCGCTCGGTATCCTGCAATCGACATGCCGTCCATTTGGACGAGGCTGGGCTGCTGCGCGCTCCAGAGACCGGCCCACATGGCTCCATTCGGCCCTTCGATCACGGAGTACACATTGGCCGCAGGCAACCCCTCCTCCGTCCCTACAGTCTGGATAAACTTACGCTGAAACAGATAGAGCCCCTTCGGTCCGCCCACCCACAGCTGCCCCTCGTTGCCGAGGTAAAACGACGCGATTTCATTGTGGTGTGCCTGTGCGAGGATCGGCTGCTCATCGCGATAGAGTTTATCCCCGTGCAGGCGCCAGTAGTGGCCTTCGGCGTCGCGTCGTTCGTACGGCACAATGAACCCCACCTGATGGCGCTCCCCTGCCAGAAAGTCTCTGCCGCCTGCCTGGTCGTAGCGCCACCATCCATTCAGGCCGTAGCCCCATATATCCCCGGCCTCATCTTGCGTGATGCGATACACGCCTTCTGAAGGTGCTGCTTGTGCCCGCCGTACAAAACGTTCTTCGTCCAACACGTACACGCCCTGATCGGTAGCGGCCCACACCTTGCCTGCTCGGTCCTCCAGCAGCTGAAACACGGGGCTGGCCCCATCCTCCATCGGAAAGCGTTCATATGTCCCGTCAATGGCGACGCGAACGATGCTCCCCTGGTCATCGCCGACCCAGACGTTGCCCGCCCGATCTCGGATGAAACCGCCGGTATTCCCAGCAAATAGGTCGGGACGAAACGGCGTCATCTGGCCGTCGTGGTAGCAAAACACGCCCGCCGTGGTCTTCACCCAGACGGTGTCGGCGTCGTTGTAGAATGTACGGTCGCCCAAGCCGTTTATCGCCCGCCCTTCTACCTCAGAGAATGCCTCGAAGACGCCATCGGCATAGCGCACCACCTTCTCGTTCTCCGTAGCCAGCCACACATCCCCGTGCGGCCCTAGGTGAAGGTTGGCAATACGGTTGCTGACGAGTTCTGGATGATCAGCCGTCTTAAAGACGACAAAGCGATGCCCGTCAAAGCGGACAAGCCCATCAAACGTGCCCAGCCATAGGTACCCATCCGGCGTCTGTACCACGTCCGACACGTTGTTGACCGGTAGGCCATCGGTGACCGTCCAGTGCTGGATGCGATAGTCGGGATGTACCTCGAACGGCATCTCCTGCGCCATGCTGGGCAGTGCTACCAACAGCCACACCCCTATGCATCCTGCCCACCCGTATGGCGGGCGCAACAGACGTAGCTTCGCGGTGGGCGATGGGGATATCATCGGGGAGTGGGCTGAGGCCGCAGGCAACTCGAGCGGCACCGTCCTGCGCATGGCCCTTCGTGGTGGGAAGGCCATGCGGTGGGTCAGCCATTATACAAAAGAGGGCCGACCGAGTCACCCCGGTCATCCCTCCCAGATTCGAGGTGGTGTTCAAGGCGCTTTGCGCGGTCAGTTGGTTACCGTAGACCTCGGTGCAAACAACAGGCGAAGTCATTGGACATGAAACGACTTTACGATCCCCTCGTTGCTTGGTTTTTAGCATACGCTGGCCTGTTCCGTGGTCAAGTGACAGCGTGCAGTTGCAGCCATCCGAGAAGCATCGAGGTACGCTCAAGATGACTCAAGAAATGCAGACCGCTGTATCCAGGCTACAATCCTTGCCTGAAGCTGTACAGGAGAACGTGGCGCCTCACCTGAACGCATACTTGAACAGACTAGACGATCTCCGCGCTGCCATTCAGGAAGGCATCGACAGCGGTAACGATGGACCGCTGAACATGTCTGAGATTATTGCAGCAGCGCGTGCTGAAAGAGATGCCGAGGCTTCCTAGCGCGTGCCTGTCGTAGAATGTATAGAACGTACGAGCGCCGCACGGCGTGACCTGATCGACATCTGGCATCTGGACCGCGAGGCCACCACGGAGGTGGCAAACGCCCAGCTGTTGCGCATCGAATACGTTGCTGAGCGCCTGGCAGAAATGCCGTACAGTGCTTAGGCTCGGCCGGAGTTGGGCCGTGGTATCCGTAGCCGTCGTGTCGGAAGCTACGTGCTGTACTTCGCACCACTGCAGAACGGTATCGAGATTCTGCGCGTGCTGCATGGAAGGCGTGACGTTC
The DNA here is from genome assembly GCA_039026435.1 of Bacteroidota bacterium. GTDB lineage: Bacteria > Bacteroidota > Rhodothermia > Rhodothermales > JBCCMF01 > JBCCMF01. The sequence continues at coordinate 1,902 of JBCCMF010000330.1, read as the reverse complement.
GACCCGATATGTTGCCATAAAACGGTGTTTCAACCTGGCAATTACGAATCAAACAGTGCGAACGTGAACGTCACGAGGTAGCCGCGCCATTCGAGCCACGTGTGGGCGTCGTCGGTTTCGTCGTAGGTGACCTCGAGGCCGTGCTCGCGCAGCATCTCCACGGTCGATCACTCGATTTTTTGCGCTCGTCATAGGGAATAGCTTACCATAGACTGGTAATATAGGATAAGATTGTTCAATTTTTAGATGAACCGTGTCCACAACCCTTTTTCCCCAGGTGCAGGCGTTCCGCCTCCTGCCCTCGTCGGTCGCGAGGCCATCATTGATACCGCTACTGTGGCGTTGCACCGCATCCAGACTGGGCGACCAGAGAAAAGCCAGATTTTACTGGGGTTGCGAGGCGTCGGGAAGACTGTCTTGCTCAACCACATCAATGATGTGGCGGAGGACATCGGCTATCTCACCGTTATGCTGGAAGCTCCTGAGCGTCAGGCGCTGGCAGCGTACCTGTCTCCGGCACTCAAGAGTACGCTCATACAGCTCAGCCGCGTGGAGCGGGCGAAGGCGTACACTGCGCGGGCAGCGGCGGCATTGCGCGGGTTTGCTAGCGCCTTCCAAGCCTCCATCGGTGACCTCGCCTTGGAACTGGCGGAGCCTCCCACCGCCGATAGCGGTAACCTTGAGATCGACCTGCCCGAACTGTTACTTGCCACAGGCCGGGCAGCGCAGGCTGGCGAACGTAGCGTCCCGCTCTTCATTGACGAGATCCAGTACCTCTCTGGCACTGACCTCAGCGCACTGATCGTAGCGTTTCACCGTATCGCCCAAAAAGGCCTGCCGCTTGTGCTCTTCGGCGCCGGTCTGCCACAAGTCGCCGCACTTGCAGGCGAGGCCAAATCCTACGCCGAGCGGCTCTTTACGTATCCCACGGTCGGCGCACTGCCAATAGCGACCGCGCAACGCGCCATTGAGGACCCCATCCGAGATGAGGGCGCAGCCATCGCAACGGATGCGCTGCAGTACATCGCAGAAACGACCGAAGGCTACCCATATTTTATTCAGGAGTGGGGGAAGCATGCCTGGAACTACGCGCCCAAGTCCCCTATCACGCTGGCGGATGTACAAGCTGCCGAGACCGAAGCGATAACGGCACTCGACACGAGCTTCTTCCGGGTCCGCTTTGATCGCCTGACTCCGCGCGAACAGGACTACCTCCGAGCAATGGCCGACCTCGGTCCAGGGCCTCATCGGTCCGGTGCTATCGCGGAGCGCCTAGGACGCAAGGTAGAGGGCATGGGCCCACTCCGCAGTGGCCTGATCCGCAAAGGGATGATCTGGAGCCCTGCCCACGGCGACACCGCCTTCACGGTCCCCATGTTTGACGAGTTTATGCAACGCGTGATGCCCCGTTGGTCACCTCCCAGCAGAAAGAAAAAGAAAGGCAAGCGGGGACAGTGAGCTTGCTATCAATCGAACAGCGCGGAGGTAAAGGTCACGAGGTAGTCGCGCCACTCGAGCCAGGTGTGTGCGCCATCGGTTTCGTCGTAGGTGACCTCGAAGCCGTGCTCCCGTAGCATCTCTACCGTGAGACGCGAGATCTGAAGCAAGAAATCTCGCGTGCCGATACGCATCCACAGCAGTTCGAGGCCGTCTTTGAGCGAGGCATCGGTGAGGGTGGCGGCATGCTGCTCGGCCCACGTAGGGCTCGGCGGCGGTGTCATGGGGTTGAGGCTGAACACGCCGCTGCTGAAGACGCCGACGTAGGCGAAGTCGCCCAGTTGCTCGGCCATGATGTCGAGCGCGTGCGCTCCGCCCATCGAGAGGCCTGCGACGGCGCGGTTGGCCCGCCCTTCCTTGATCCGGTAGCGGCTTTCCACCAGTGGACGCACCTCGTGCATAAAG
>JBCCMF010000329.1:0-5135 GCA_039026435.1 Bacteroidota bacterium | reverse complement strand
GCTTTCAGCGCGCAACGCAGAGCAGCTGGAGGCCGTGCGTCTGGCATGCGCGCAGCCGGAGCAGCATCTCGTGCTCCCGCTCGACCTCACCCAACCCGACAGCTTCGCTGACGCGACAAATCAGGTGCTCCAACACTTCGGGCGTATCGACGGACTCATCAACAACGGCGGCATCAGCCAACGCTCGCTCGCCAAAGACACGACGGTTGAGGTAGACCGACGCATCATGGAGGTCAACTACTTTGGTGCCATAGGCCTGACCAAAGCTGTGCTGCCGCACATGCTGGAGCGGGGCACCGGACTGCTTATAGCGATGAGCAGCGTGGCGGGGCACGTGGGCACACCCCTGCGCTCGACCTATGCGGCCTCAAAACACGCCCTCCGCGCCTTCTTCGACGCCCTCCGCGCCGAGGTGGCCGATACGGAGATCCATGTGCTTGTCGCCTGCCCCGGCTACATACACACGAACATCAGCTACAACGCCCTCACAGCCGACGGCACGCCGCAGAACACGCTGGACCAAGCGCAGGCGGAGGGACTGAGCGCCCAAGCATGCGCCGAGGCTATCGTGGAGGCCATCGAGCGCGAGAAAGCCGAGGTGCTGATCGGTGGAAAAGAGACCTTGGCCGTCTACCTCAAGCGCTTTGTGCCTGGCGTGTGGCGTAAGATGCTCCCGAATCTAGGGGTGACCTAGACCTGCTCTCAGTCTATCCAAGGTTCACCGTCAACACTTGCGTGAGCCACTGTTCGAGATGTACCGTGTTGTTCGGGAGCACGGGCAGGGCACCGATCCCTTTGGCATCGATAGCATGCCAGAGCCGCGATGTGGTGAAGTCGTGCTCCGGTGTGTTGTGATACGGAAACAGGACAATGGCATGCTCTACATGCGCCGATACGCCATCGTGCTCCCTAATCGCGTCTCGATACCGATGGAGATCGTTGAGCGCATCGCGAGGCGGGCCGGGAGCACCATATCGCCGAATGTATCCTGGCGAGGTGTCGAGGCGGTACTTGGCGTCCAAGATGAACCGCCGCGCGGGGCCTGAGCGTGGCTGGAGCGTGAGCACGATGTCGGGCTGCTGAGGCACGAGGTAGGCCGGACCGCTGTAGCGCGGGTTGTACGCGAGCGTCAGCGTGCCCTGGGCGCCGAGGTCGAACGTGAGGGCCTGCTGTGTGCCTTGCCAAAGGCGGACGGGTAAGCGGTCGTCGCGTAAGGCGATAAGCTGCGAAATCGGCATGTCCACGCCGAGAATTTTGGCGGTAGCCTCCACCGTCATCAGGTAACACCAATACTCGTAGAGCTGGTGGATGTCTTTGACTTCAAACGGAATGGGACCACCCTGCAGGTCTAGGCTGTGCTGAAGCAGCGTACAGAGCTGGTACGCCTCGCGGTAGCCGGGTGCCCGCTCGAAGAGCGCCGACGGCTGTTGAGGCTGAGAAGTAGAGGCTTGCTTGAGGCCAGTGGGGAGTGCTCCAGCTAGGTCGGTGAGGCGAGATTTCAGCCTGTTGATCTCATCATGAATGGCGTGCTCCCTAGGCGTGCTCCCGTGCCGAGTGTCATGCTCCGTATCGCTGAGTCGTCTGGCAAAGGTGGTAAGTTGGTTGTGCAGCCAAGCGTGCTCCCACAGTCTGCTGGTCCGCTGTCGCCTTCTGATGTGGACGCGTATGCCGTGGCCAGCATCGTGTTTGGGCAATCGGAGAAGGTCAGCCGGGAGCATGGCTTGGGCGGAATTGCTGCGTACCTGCTCCGGCGCTACCGATACGCTAATGCTTGCGGCTCTACGGTAGGGCTGCCGTGCGATGTGTTGCACAGCTGCCGCCAGGTCATCGACCAGCCCACGGAGTACGAACAGCCACCCCAGCAGGCCATTTCCACGCGTAGCGCCAACTCGTCCCAGTTGGTAGGTGCGCTGAAGGTAGCCGAGTGCCAGGTCGGCGTGCAGGCTGCCCACGGCATCGCGCAGCGCCACGTAGTCGCGCTGGTAATCGATCTTCGAGGGGTACACTTCCATGCGAAACGTACACGCCGCAGCGCCTCCCACGAGTACGGTGACATCGCTGTAGCCCACCTGACTGCCAAAGTTGACCGTGCCGTGTGCAATACGCTCGCCATCGGTGGTGCTGATGCCGCCAAAGAAGCCCGGGTGCCGATGCGCGAGCACGACAGGCGCTTGGCTCTTGACGAGCACGGTGTACGTCGTCTCTTCCTGGAGGACAGCCGCATCGTCGGGCACATCAAGCCGGACGCCATCGCCCTCAAGTACCTCCACCTGCAGCGGCACACCAGATCGCTGCTCGCGTCGCGTGCTCCAGACCAGCTCAAACGTGTCGGTATGTAGACTGAAGCAGCGAGGCACAAGGAGATCAGCAGACCACAGGGAAGAACGCCCAACGCCACCGCCGCCACCCCAGTTCTGCAAAACCGCTGTGCCAACCGAAGGCACGCCCAACCCCTGAAAAGTACGAAGCGCGTCCAATCCCCGAACCCCTACAACGCGAAGCGGCCGGCCCCTGCCGTAGCAAGAGCCGACCGCGAACGCGTTGGGTGAATACTAGAGCCCGGGGCTGGGTGAGGCCCCGCGCTCGTTGGGTGTTACTTCATCAGCGTCAGCGTGCGCGTGAGCGACTGGCCGTTCGCGTCGAGGCGGTAGAGGTACGTACCGCTCGGCAGGTTGCCGGCTTCGAACGTAACCTCGTGGCTACCCGCACGGACGACGCCGTTCATCAGCGTCTGTACCGGGCGACCCAGCACGTCGTACACCACCAGGCGCACTTCCTGCGACTGCGGTACCGTGAAGGAGATCCGCGTGCTCGGGTTGAACGGGTTCGGGTAGTTCTGGCTCAGCTCGAAGGCCGACGGCGCTTCCGTCTCGTCTTCGATCGCCACGCTCGTGGAGCCGCCTGTGAAGGCCATGCTTTCGACGACGAGGTCGAAGGCGCTGGCCGACTGGCCGTTGCCGGTCACGTAGAACATGACGGCGGTCACGTCGTCGGCGGTGAAGCCGGTGGTACCCAACTGCTGGCGCAGCTCGCTCAGGGCGATGCGGTACGTCTGCGGCTCCGTGCCGAGGCGGAACGTGGTGCCGTACTGGTCACCGTCCGTGATCGACGCCTTCTCAACGTAGAGGCCGACCGAGCCGCGACCGTAGGCCGTGAACTCGAGGTGCGTCATCGTGGAGAGGTCCACCGGCATGGCGGCCGGGCGGAGGTAGCGGAAGAGCACGGCGTAGTCGGTGACGGTGCCGCCCATGTAGGCGTCACGTTCGACGTCGTAGCGCTCCATCAGCGCACCGCCGCCAGCGCTTTCGCCAGCCGTGGCGTCTGAGGCGTAGGTCTCGAAGATGGCCACGTTGGCGTTGCCACCGTTCGTGCCCCACGGACCGTCGGACCAGTAGACGCGGTCCATCACGTCGCCTTCGTACTCGATGGTGAAGGCGGCGTCGAAGATGGCGCCCGTCTCGACAACGACGTCCACGGTGTGCTCACCTGCTGCCGGGGCCGGGATGACCACGGCGCGCTCCAGCGCGGTGCGGCTGGCGAGCTGGGCTTCCGTCTCCGTCATCGTGGTCGAGCCCGAGAGCAGGACCGTCTGCGGCTGACCCGTCGTGTTCACCATGCGCAGCGTGAGCTGGCCGTCGGTGTACTGGCCGCTGTGGATGTACAGGCTCGGCACGTTGGGTGCTGTGTCGCCTTCGTTGATGAAGGAGACGGAGCCCTGTGCTTCGAGGCGGCTGATGACTTCGCGCACCAACTCAGCGGTGTACGCTGTCGAGACCGACCAGACCTGCATATTGATCACCTCATCGACACCTGCCGGGATGTCGTAGCTGTCAGGCGCGAAGCGGCTGTCCACAGCATAGCTGCTACCCATGCGGTAGGCTACGAACGAGATGGCGTGGTCAATCTGACCGTCGGCGTGGATGAGCGTCGAGAGCGTGTACTGGCGCCCGTCGATGGCCATCAGCTTGACCGCGTCCAGGCGGCCACCGCCGAGGCGGTCACAGGTGTTCTTCGTGTGGTCGTAGAGCGAACCACCGGCGCTGGTCAGGCCGAGGATCGCGCCGAGGCGGCGACCGTCGGTGCGGACGTAGTCAGCCGAGAAGACGCTGGTCGCGTTGGTCGCGCCGAGCAGATCGTCGGGCGTGACCACCATAGCCTGGCTGTTCTGCGGGCCGGTTTCGGGCAACAGGTTCGCGATGTCGAACGTGCTACCGCCTTTGCCTGCGCTGAAGAGCGTAGCCGCGCGGCTGTCCGTCGTCATAACGATGGGCGACGGTGCGGCACGGTGTGCCTGCTTCGTCATCGCATCGGCGCGACGCTCGAACATACGCTGGGCGAGGACCGAGGCCATGTCGCCGTCGGACTCGACGCCGCCGCCGCCGCCGCCGGTCGAGCCGCCGGTCGTCACGGATGCGTTGTCTTCGTCGTCTTCGCTCTGGTCACCGTCGTCGTTGTTCGGCGTGGAGTCCACGTCGTCCTGATCAGCAGCGGTGACTTCGGCGATGTTCTTGAACGTGCCCTTCTGGTCCACGGAGGCGAAGAACGTCAGCGTAGCCGAGGCGCCTGCGTCGAGATCGCCTACCGTCCACGTCAGCGTCTGGTTGACGAAGTTGGCGCTGCCCGTCGAGGTCGAGTTGACCGACACGATGCTGAGGCCAGCCGGTACGGTGTCCACGACTTCCACACCCGTGGCATCCACGGCGCTCACGTTGCTCAGGTCGAGCGTGAAGAGCACCTGGTCGCCAAGCTGCGGCGCCGGGTCGTCTACCGACTTCGTCAGTTCGAGGTCGATCTTCTGCGGGGCAGGCTCAAAGACACCGGCATCCACGCGGCGCTCAGCCTGGCCAGCGGCCAAGTCGAAGCAGTCGCTGGTGCCCGTGTTGTCCACGTCGCTATCGAGCCCTTCGTTGTTGCCTGCGTTCTGCGTCGTGAAGACGAAGCCGCTGGGCAGATCGAAGACGACGGCGTACTTGCCTGCGTCGAGGCCCGTGAAGAGGTACTTGCCGCCGTTGGCCGTGTTTTGCGAGGCCAAGGCGCTACCCGTGACGCTGCCGCTGTTGTCGCAAGCGAACAGGCGCACGCGCACCCCATTGATGCCAGGCTCACCGGTGTCCTGGATGCCGTTCTGGTTCAGG
>JBCCMF010000328.1:0-5149 GCA_039026435.1 Bacteroidota bacterium | reverse complement strand
TGCTGCATCGTGTCGCGGTAGACGTTGACGTAGTGGTGGTAGTTGGTCGGGTAGACGAAGTAGTAGTCTTCCTTCGCGATGAGGTAGTTGGTGTTGATGCTGGCGCTGGGCAAGCCGTACGATTGCGGGTCCTTGACCATGATCGTGGTCTTGCTATCGCACTTCAGGTTGCGGCCAAACTTGTAGCGCAGCGCCGTCGACGTGTTGCGGTCGCCGATGACCTTTGTCGGGTGCAGGCTGCGGATGGCGCCGTGGTCGCTGGTGATGACGATGGTCACGTCCTGCTTCGCCAGGTCTTGGAAGGCTTGATAGAGCCACGAGTGCTCGAACCACGTCCGCGTGAGCGCGCGGTAGGCCTTCTCGTCGGGCGCGATCTCCTTGAGCACCGCCGAGTCTGAGCGGCTGTGCGCCAGGATATCCACGAAGTTGACGACGATGGCGCTGAGGTCGTAGCTCGTGAAGTCGTGCACCTTATTGGCAAACTCGCGGCCGTCGTGCGAGCCCACCAGCTTCTCGTAGCGCATCCGGGCCGAGAGGTGCCGCCGCTTGAGCAGGTCCGTTAGCATCTCCTCCTCGTGGCGGTTGCGGCTGTGCTCGTCCTCCTCTGCCGAGCTCCAGATGCGCGGGAAGCGCTTGGCGATGTCCATCGGCAGCAGGCCGCTGAAGATGGCGTTGCGCGAGTACGGCGTGGCCGTGGGCAGGATGGAGTAGTGGAAGTCCTTCTCGATCTCGAAGAGCGGGTACAAGAGCTGCTCAAACTCCAGCCACTGATCGTACCGCATGCAGTCGATCAGGAAGAACAGTACCGGCTTCTTGCGCTTGAGGTGCGGGAAGACAAACTCGGGGAAGATCTCGTGCGAGAGCACGGGCCGCTCTTCATCCGGCGCTTGGTCCACCGACGCGATCCAGTCGGGGTACTCGTCTTCGATGTAGCGCCCAAACGAGCGGTTGGCTTCCTTCACCTGATCGTCCAAGATCTGCCGGGCGTTCTCGTCGCCCTCCAGGTCGATGTCGTGGCGGACGAGCTTGAGGTAGAGGTCCACCCACTCTTCGTGCGAGAGGCGGTTCATGAGCTGGGCCGTGATCCGCCCGAAGTTCTGCATGTACCGCTCCGATGACTTCTCGCTGCGCAGCCGCGAGCCGTCCACGATGCGCTTGCACGTGAGCAGGATCTGGCTGGGGTTGACGGGCTTGGTCAGGTAATCGGTGATCTGCTGACCGAGCGCTTCCTCCATGATGTGCTCCTCTTCGCTCTTTGTCACCATCACCACCGCCACCTCGGGGTCGAAGGCCTTGATCTCGCTAAGCGTTTCGAGTCCGTCCATACCCGGCATCTGCTCATCGAGCAGCACCACATCGAAGGCGCCTTTGCGGACGTGGTCTACGGCATCGGCGCCGTTGGTTACGCTCGTGACGGCGTAGCCTTTTTGTTCGAGGAAGAGGATGTGCGGACGCAGGAAATCGATCTCGTCGTCCGCCCAGAGGATGCGCGGGGTCGCCATGAAAAGTACCGGAGGTTACGAAGGTGGGTTGAGACTAGAAGTCGTAACGATCCGTTCCGTAGGCGAGGGCGTGTGGATTAGAGAAGTGAGAGTACCAACTCAAGACGCGCAGAGAGGTTCAGGTTCTTACGGACGCTGCTTGACGCCTAGCGAGCATGCCGTGCGCCCCCAATGGGTCCTTTCTTGAGGTGATGCAAATGGTTCTTCTATGCAGGGGCCGGTGGCACCCGCCCTTGTGCCGGAGCAAAGCGCCCTCGTCTACCAGTAAATCATCTTGATCTCATGCGAGCGCTTGTTCGAGGCGAACGCAAACTTGGCCGCGCTGAAGTTGGGCGGACCCATCGCACCTGCGCCATTGGAGAAGGCATAGCCCTCCTCCGGTATGCCGCCCGGGCCCATGTCCATCTCGCCGTTGTCGTTCTTGTCGTGCAGCACAATGATGGCGTAGGTACCGTAGGCGAGGTCGCTGAACGTGACGCTCGCCGTGGCACTGTCAGGGGCGGCCGTGGCGGTGTGGATGGGGGCATTCATGAAGGAATCGGCGCTGTCGTAGAGTTGGACCACGATCTTACCCTCGTTCCCTTGTATGTTGGCCAGGGTAACGGTGAGCGAATCGGTAGAGGTGGGCGGCACGAGGCTGAATAGCGCAACCGTCCAAGCGAGCAACGTCATGGCAATGGGGGAGTTGAGTAGAGGAGTCGTGCAGCCCTACGGAGCAGATGCGGTCAAGTTGGGCACGGCGCGAAAAAAGGAGCGCAACCTCTTGGGGTTGATCGCGTAGATGATTAGGTAAATGTCTAAATAAGTGTATGAACACGGTATTCAAAGCGCTCAACGACCCCACGCGCCGCGCCATCCTGGAGATGCTGCGCGAACGCGACCTGACGGCGGGCGAGATTGCCGAGGCGTTCGACATCAGCAAGCCGAGCATCTCGCACCACCTGGACCTGCTGCTGCGGGCCGAGCTGGTGGACCGCCAGCGGGAGGGGCAGTTCTTGCGCTACCGGCTCAACACGACCGTGCTCGAAGACGCCATGCAGTGGCTCCTCGGGCTGCTTCAAGAACCTCAACCGCGAACCGATCATGACGCTGCGTGACCGCGCCCGCCAGGAGTGGGGCACTTGGCTTGTGCTACTGCTCCCGTTCCTCTTCATCCCCTACCTCTGGAGCATCCTGCCCGACCAAATCCCGACCCACTGGAACGCCGCTGGCGAAGCCGATGACTACAGCAGCAAGGCGTTCGGCCTGCTGTTCATCCCCATCCTCAACGTTGCGATCTACCTTGGGACGCTCTTCCTCGTCAAGATCGACCCTAAGAAGCAGGCCGCCGCCGATCAGAAGCCCGTGCGGGCCATGCTGTTCATCATGCCGTTCTTTATGACGGCCGTGTTCGGCTTCGTCATGTTCAAGACGCTGAACCCGGAGGCGAATGTCGCCGGGTTGGTGTTGGGCGGTGTGGGGCTGCTGCTGGCCGCCATCGGCAACTACCTCGGCACGATGCAGCCCAACTACTTCATCGGCATCCGCACGCCGTGGACGCTTCAAAACGACGAGGTGTGGCGGGCTACGCACCGCATGGCGGCGCCGATCTGGGTGGCGGGCGGCCTCGGGCTGGCCGTGGGCGTATTCGTCTTCCCGGCTGCCATCTTCCCGACGGTGTTTGGAGGCATCACGGTACTGCTCGCGTTGATCCCGGTGGTCTATTCGTACTATGCCTTCAAGCAGTTAGAGGACGCTCCAGAGCCCGAGTGAAAGGCTGCGTAGAAGCGTAACGTTTTGGTTGCAATGTGGGGAGGGGGAGCGTAGTTTGCGCCCGCTGATTCCGCCCCTTCTGCTGCCATTCGTGCCGAAGTATGCTTACGTCACCCGCTGCGCTCTCCGATCTCGCCGCCGCTATCCGGCAGCGCGGCGTCGTAGCTGTGGACACCGAGTTTGTGAGTGGCGCCACGTACTATCCGCGGCTGGGACTGGTCCAGCTGGGGCTCTCTGACACCGAGACGTTTCTGGTGGATGCGCCCGCTGTGGACGACTGGACGCCGCTCGCCGAGGTCATCGAAGACCCGAGCATCGTCAAGATCTTGCACGATGCGCAGCAAGACCTCATCATCCTGCGCCGAGCGATGGGGGCCTACCCCAAAAACGTGTTCGACTCGCAGCAGGCGGCGGGCTTTCTGGGCTTCCGCGCCTCGATGCCGCTCAACGGGCTGCTCAAGGCGATGCTGGATGTGCGCATCAGCAAGGACGAGACACGCTCCGACTGGCTGAAGCGCCCACTCACCGACCGGCAGATGGCCTACGCCCGCGACGACGTGCGCTACTTGCCCGAGTTGCGGCATGTCCTCATTGAGCTGGCCGAACAGAAAAGCCGCTTGGATTGGGTCGATGAGGAGCGGGCGCGCTACGACACCGCCGCGATGTACAACGATGCTGAACCCGGTGATGCGTTCTGGCAGGTGAAAGGCATGGGGCGCCTGCGCGGCCGCCAACTGGCCCGTTTGGATGCGCTGGCTACGTGGCGCGAGGAAGAGGCGCGCCGCCGCGACCGCCCACGCACCCACATCGCGCATGACGACGTGCTCATCAAGATCGTTAACAGCAACGTGACCGAGGAGGGGGCCTTGCGCAAGCTCCGCTACCTCTCCGAGAACCTGCGCCGTCGCTACGCGCGCCCCCTGGCCCGCGTCCTGGGCGAGGCCGACGCGCTGCCCGAGTCCGAGTGGCCGCGCCAGCCGCCGCGCCGTTCCCACTCCGAAGCCGACCAGCTGCGCGGCGATCTCGCGCTGACGTTCATCCGCGGGCGCGCCTTGGCCGAAGGCGTCGATCCCAGCCTGGTCGCCACGCGAGCGGCCATCAAGGCATTCGTGCAGGCGCTGCGCCGGAAGCGGCCCGAGCATCCGCTGCTGGCAGGCTGGCGGCAGCAGTTCATTGGGGATGATCTGTTACGGTTGATGCGGGGCAAAGCCGCGCTCGTCGTCGATCCTGGATCGGGCTTGCCCGTACTACAGGCGTAAGATGTAGCGCCGGAAGGCCGTCCGCATCGTCTGGGTATCACCTCAAACCACCATTGTGACATGGCCGATCTCGGATTCGGTACGCTCGCCGTACACGCAGGGCAGGAGCCCGATCCTTCGACGGGCGCCATCATGCCGCCCATCTACCAGACGTCAACGTACGTACAGTCGGCGCCGGGCGTGCATCAGGGGCACGAGTACGCCCGCGTGACCAACCCCACGCGGACGGCGCTGGAGGGCAACTTGGCGGCGCTGGAAGGCGCCACGCACGGCATCGCGTTCTCGTCCGGCGTCGCAGCCATCGACGCCATCCTGAAAGGCCTGCGCCCCGGCGACCACGTCATCTCATCGAACGACCTCTACGGCGGCACCTTCCGCCTCTTCCGGCAGGTCTATGAGCCGTTCGGCCTCCGGTTTTCGTTCGTCGATATGACCGACCTCGACAACGTAGAGGCCGTGCGCACCGAGGCCACCAAACTGCTCTGGATCGAGACGCCGACGAACCCGCTCCTGCGGGTGGTGGACATCGCGGTGCTGAGCGATTGGGCGAAGGCGCATGGTATCGATGTGGCCGTGGACAATACGTTTGCCTCGCCGTACCTGCAGCAGCCGCTCGCCCTGGGCGCCGACATGGTG
>JBCCMF010000327.1:0-5162 GCA_039026435.1 Bacteroidota bacterium | reverse complement strand
CGACGACGACGACGGCGTGACTATGCCCGCTGAGCTGCTGCGCGGCGCCGACGAAACCATCACCGTGCAAGTGGGCGGCGTGGGCAACGGATTCCTCAATGCGTGGATCGACTGGAACGGCGATGGCGACTGGGACGATGCCGACGAGCAAATCGTAACCGACGAATCGATCGCTACAGGTACGCACACGCTCACCGTGAGCGTGCCACTCTCCGCTACCTCAGGCGAGACGGGCGCCCGTTTCCGCCTCAGCGAGAGCGGCGGCCTGGGCCCCATCGACCGCGCCAGCTTCCCCGTGACCGTCGGCGAGGTAGAGGACTACGTCGTGTCGATCAGCGCCTCGGCGGTATCTGTGGAGGACGACGGCGTGTTGCCCCAGGCGTTCGCGCTCCACGGCAACTACCCCAATCCATTCAACCCCACCACCACGCTGCACTTCGACCTGCCCGAGGCCTCGCCCGTGCGGATCCAGGTGTTCAACCTGCTGGGTCAGGTGGTACGCACGGTCGTCGATGAGCAGCGGCCTGCGGGGCGACACACGGTGCGCTTCGACGCCACCAACCTGCCCTCCGGTACGTACCTCTACCGCATGGACGCAGGCAGCTTCTCGCAGGTGCGGCAGATGGTGCTGTTGAAGTAGACCTCCTATTCTTGAGATCGTAAAGCGGGCGGGCGGGCACCTTCGGGGGTCTGCCCGCCTCCCACGTTATTTCACCACGATGATGCTTCGATCCTCGACAAACGACTCTCCAACCACACGAAGCACGTACGTCCCACTTGGCAACGGTGTGGCCGCCACAGTGATTTCCTGATTCTGCCCAGGACTGGTCCAGGATTGGTAAGGCCGCGCGATCTCTCGCCCCATGATGTCGTAGAGGATCGCCTCGACGTACTGGGGCTCATCTACACTAATTTGCAATGTTGCACGGTCGCGAACAGGCATCGGGTAGGCCGCCGTGATCGCACCAAAGGGATGCTCAACAGGTAGCGTTGCAAGACCCGATGTGTCCAGCAAGTTGCCAGAATCGACAAACTGAGCAAAGTAGGTGGATTGCACCTGTCGATCAGCGGTTTCGAAAAACTCGCCGCCCATGAAAAGTGAGCCTGTCGTTGGTTGAATGGCAAGAGCCCGAACCGTGCTGAATTCAGCAAATCCTCCTCCCACATCGTGCAGTTGACTGCCATCCCACCGCACGATGTTGTTCAATGTCCCTTGCTCTTCATAATCGATGAGAGAGCCGCCGATGTACAGGTCATTGTTGTGGACATCCAGAGCATAGACCCATCCCACCGTCGGCTCGCCCACGTAATGCCACGTGTCCCCATCCCACCGGATGACGGATTCAGGGTACAGCCTGCGTCCTTCGATCAAGTTTGGCCCCCCGATGTACAGATCGGTGCCCGCGACAGCCAATGCCCACACAAAAAGCGTGAGTGGGATGTCTACCGCGTGCCATGCATCGCCATCCCAGCGCGCTAAGTATTGAGCGCTTACCCCACCAGCTGCAGCAAACAAACCACCTACGTAGAGATCTTGCCCCATGAACGCCAATGCTCTGACAGATCGGTCAACTCCAGTTCCCAGAGCGTGCCAGGTTGTACCATCCCAGCGAGCGATATAGTCGGCGTTTGAGAGCCCCCCGGCATCTCTGAACGAGCCCCCTACGTAGAGGTCATCGCCCTGCGTTGCGAAGGCATGCACTGAATCCCCAATGCCAGGACCTACGGCGTGCCATTGCGTACCATCCCACCGCGCTAAATAGTCAGCTGCATCAAGTCCCCCGGCATTGGTAAAAGCACCACCCACATAGACGCCCACATCAGGTGTGGCCAAGAGCACAAGCACACGCGCATTGAGTCCCCCTCCGACTGCGTGCCACTGCGTGCCATCCCACCGTGCCAGATTGTCGGCATCTTCTACACCGCCAGCATCGACAAAATCACCGCCTACGTATACATCTGTGCCGCTTACTGCAATAGCCCGCACCACCGCGTTGAGTCCGTTTCCTTCCACGCCAGAATCGATACCCTCCCACATCTGTGCCCCTTCAGTCCAGCAGGCCAAATATGCCGTTTGCAGGCCTGAACTGGCATGGACGAAGATACCACCAATGTAGATTTCCTCGTTGTGCGCTGCGATGGTGAGCACGACATCGCTGGCCCCCTCTTGGAGCCCTTCCCACTGGTCTCCGCCCCAACGCATAACGTAGTCAATGCTTGGGTCTCCTCCCACGTCGCTAAAACCACCGCCCACGTAGAGTTTACCATTGAGCACGACCATGTCCTGCACCGAGCTGTTCAACGTGGGCCCGACTTGCTGCCACTGTTCATCCTTCCACCGGGCGATGTAGTCAGCTTCAGTGATCCCAGCGGCATCTGTGAACCAACCGCCTGCATAAATGGCTCCTTCGTAAGACACCAAGGAAAACACTCTCTCGTTGAGGCCACTACCGAGCGCATGCCAGTTCGTGCCATCCCACCGAGCTATGTTATCCGCTCCGTCAACACCGCCCACACCCGAGAATTCGCCGCCGGCATACAGGTTCTCACCATCTGATAGGACTGTTCTGACGGTCGTGGTGCAGCAGCTTGACGTTACAATCCCCTCTCCCAGCGCATGCCACCGTGTGCCATCCCAGCGAGCAATGTAACTGGCCTTGAGATCGCCACCAGCACGCCAGAAGCGGCCTCCCACGTACAAATCTCCTTCGTGAAATACCAAAGCCCTGATGTTTGTATTCTGAGGACTGTCGAAGAGGTGGGTATTTGCTCCCGGCACGGCTCGCCAATCGCCGCCGTCCCATGTGGCTAGTGCATCAGCTTCCGCATCGCCTCCTGCATCGGTAAACGACCCTCCAACGTATACCAAGCCGTTGTGCAGCACGATGACGTTCACTTTGCCGTTCAGGCCACTGCCCAGTGCATGCCAACGCGTTCCGTCCCAGCGGGCAATATGGTCGGCCTCTGTGATGCCCCCTGCGTTCTCAAATTCACCAGCGATGTATACATCACTGCCGTCCACGGCGATCTCTCGCACATGCCCATTCAGCCCTGTGTAGTCAAAACCCGATTGCCATCCCTCGCCTTCTATGGCAGCTGTAAACCGAGGACTACCATCGGCTGCATACGCCATTCGGTAGCCTTGCCCCGTGAACGTCCCTTGGCTCCCCGGCTTGAGGGCACCGTCGGTGTCTAGCACATCCTTCAGCGAGGTTGAGCTGTGGCTTCTGTACCGCTGCTGCTCGTACTGCAGGGTTGAGGATTCATACGCCTCATCACTCAAGGCCTGCTGCGCGAAGCCTGCTTGTGTCGTACCGATCACAAGCACAACAGGTAAACTCAATGCCACGACGGCCTGCCACACATGCATATAAAGCCCAATGGTAAGTTATAATTTTACATCGTTATTGCATTTTGCATAGGGTGTTCCCACCAATCCTCTCGAATTGCATCTGAGCCATCATTTCTCACGCGCTCGCCCTGGCGATCTTCATTTTTCGTTGCTTCTCTCCGTGCCGATGGTTTAGTTCTGCGCACCGCTCTCTCATACTGTGCTGCGTCCATGCGCTCGTTGCTTCTCTTCACCGCTTTTGTCCTCAGCGGGTGCGCGGCGGCGTCTCCCGAACCGACCCAACCCAACATCGTCGTCATCTTGGCCGATGACCTCGGCTACGGCGATGTAGGTGCGTACAATCCCAATTCCAAGATCCCGACACCGCACATGGATCGGCTGGCGGCGGAGGGGTTACTGTTCACCGATGCCCATAGCCCATCGGCCGTGTGTACGCCTACGCGGTACGGTCTGCTGACAGGGCGCTACGCGTGGCGGACCGGGCTCAAACGCGGCGTGACGTGGGGATACGACCCGATGCTGCCGGATACCGCCCGCGCCACCATCGCCGATGTGCTGCGCGAGGCGGGCTACGCCACGGCGGGCATCGGCAAGTGGCACTTGGGGCTGGGCACAGCGGACTCGGTCGATTATCACGCAGGCGAGTACGGCGTCGGCCCGAACGACTTGGGCTTCGACCACTACTTTGGTATCCCCGCCTCGCTCGACATGGAGCTCTACGTCTACATTGAGGACGGACGTACCGTGCAGGCACCGACCGACTACATCGATGCCGAAGTGGGCTGCTGCATGGGACCGTTCTATCGCGAAGGGCCGATAGCGGCGGACTTTGACATCGACCAAACTACGCCTGTGCTGGCCGAGCGCGCTGTAGCATACATCGAGGAGGCCTCGGCGACCGAGCAGCCGTTCTTCCTTTACCTCCCGCTCCCTTCGCCGCATACGCCGTGGGTGCCGACGCCAGCGTTCGACGGCATTAGCCAAGCCGGGATGTACGGCGACTTTGTGGCGCAGGTCGATGCCGTCGTCGGGCAAGTGCTCGATGCCCTAGACGCTCACGGGCTCGCCGAGAGCACGCTCATCGCCGTCACCAGCGACAACGGCGCCTACTGGCCAGACAGCGAGATTGAACGGTTTGAGCACCGGGCCAATGGCCCGTGGCGCGGCATGAAGGCCGATATCTGGGAAGCCGGACACCGCGTGCCGCTCCTGATACGCTGGCCTGGGCGGATTGGGCCACGTACGACCACCGACGGCCTCACCATGCTCACTGACCTCTTCGCCACCTTCGCCGCATCGGCAGGCGCGACCATCCCCGACGATGCCGCGCCGGACAGCTACGACCAGTCGCCGCTCTTCGATGCGCCCGACCAGGCTGTCCGTGAGCACGGCGTGATGCACTCGAGCCGCGGCGTGTTCGCCATCCGGCGGGGACCGTGGAAGCTGATTCGCGGATTGGGTAGCGGCGGCTTCACGCGGCCCGCGCAGCCTACTCCTGAGCCGGGAGGCCCTACCGTCCAGCTCTACCACCTGGGCGATGATCCTGGCGAGACCACCAACCTCGCGCTCGAGCGTCCCGAAATGGTCGCCGACCTCAGCAACCTACTCGACCAGCAGATCCGTCAGGGCCACAGCCAGCCCGTCGCCAGCGATGAGACGTGGGGCGCACTGTTCGACGGCACGACCTTTGGCGGCTGGGATGGCCCGCGCCCGTACTTCCGTATCGAAGACGACGCCATCGTGGCCGGCACGTTGGACGCCGAAATCCCCAAGAACCAGTTCCTCTGCACACAGGGCGAGTATACCGACT
>JBCCMF010000326.1:0-5175 GCA_039026435.1 Bacteroidota bacterium | reverse complement strand
GACGGCACGGGCGACATGGGCACGCCGCAGGAGTCCTCGTTCAACGTAGGACCTAACGTAAACCACGTGCTCAACATCGACCAGCCGCTCTTGGCTGACTTTGATGGCGATGGCACGCTGGATGTAGCCGGTGTGCAAGATCGCAACTCTTCCGCTACCAAGACCTCTGTTCCGCTCGTCACCATGGTGGGTCAAGGCGACGGCACCTTTAGCAGCGCGGTCGGCCACCAGATTGGCGGAGGCACGGCCCAGAACTTCAAAGCCATCAACCCTGCCCTCGCCGACGTGGACAACGATGGGGATCTGGACGTGTACTTCTTCCAAGTCCTCCAAGGCAATGTACAAGCGTTCATCGGCAATGGGGTACGCCCAGCCATCCCAGGCGGCAGCGGAGCCCCGCCGCCTGCCAGCATCGCGGTCACGTCGGCCGCGCCTGTATACTGGCCCCTGGGCACAGCAACCATCAACGTGGACGTCGCCAATGTGGTAAACCTACAAGGCGTATCGGCCGATTTGGCCTACCCGAGCGCCACGACCACCCACAACGCCTCGCTTGCTGCAGGCGCTTTCCTCAATGACGGCACGATGCTTACCACCGAGAACGATGACGACGCGGGGACCGTCTCGTTCGGCGTCTCGCGTACGGGAGCCAGCGGCGCCACAGGCTCTGGCACGGCCGCCAGCATGACGTTCACCGTCGCGGACCGGGCCACACCGGGTGCGGCTACCTTCACGCTGAGCGACCTCGCCGCCGTCGATGCAGACGGCAGCCCGATCACCTTTGCCGAAAACACGGCCGGCTCGTTCGTCATCGGCGGCGTCTGGCCCGGCGATGCGGACAATAACTGCACCGTGGAGGTCGCCGATGTGCTCGCGCTCGGCCTCAACTTTGGCGACACGGGCCCGGCCCGCACGGGCTACGACCTCAGCTGGTCGCCCAAGGCCTTCTCACCCTGGACCACCTTCGCGGATTCCTTCGTGGACACCGACGGGGACGGCGAAATTGACGAAGGCGATATTTTGGCCATTGGCGTCAACTTCAGCGAGACACACGCCGAAGCCACCGGATGCACGCCGGCAGCCTCGAAGCGGAGCACGTCGGTGTCGTGGATGCTCGCCGCATTGCCTGTGGGGAGCGAAGTGACGCTGAGCCTGGAGCAATTGCAGGCCCACAGCGATCTGCTGGGCACAACGTTCAAGCTGTCGGTGGACCCGAGCGCCGTGCGTGTGGAGGCCGTAGAAGCCGGCACGTGGCTGGACAATGGCGACCTGCTGGAGCTGGTGATGCTGGATGCGCAAACGGGAGAAGGCGAGGCCGCATTTAGCCGAAAAGGGTCTGAATCGGCCGTGCAAGGCACCGGCGAGCTGGCTCTGGTGCGCCTGACGGTGCTGCGCGAGATGGAGAGCGAGGTCACGCTGCGTGATGTGCGCGTGTCCACCGTATCCGGTGGAGTGGCCAGCGCAGGCAGCGGGGTGGTGCTGCAAGAAGCAATCTCGACGTCCAATGAGGCGGCGGGCGAGGTACCGACGGAGTTTGTGGTGCACGGTGCGTACCCCAACCCGTTCAACCCCTCAACGACGCTGAGCTTCGATCTTCCAGAAGCCGCTACCGTCCAGCTTCAGGTGTTCGACCTGCTGGGCCGGCAAGTGAGCGTCCAAGCGCTGGGCCAACTGGATGCACGTGCGCGGCATCAGGTGCTGTTCGATGCCGCTAACTTGTCTTCTGGCACCTACGTGTACCGTATCGAAGCGGTGGGCGCCTCCGCCACGATGCACCAGACGGGTCGCTTTGTCTTGCTGAAATAACTTCTCGGCCATTACGCCTTCGTGCTTCCCCGAGAGGGGCAGCTCGTCAACCCAACCTGCCAACCTTGACACAGCGACCTGCCGGTCCCAGCGTGTCTCTTCGGAGAAGCTGGGACCGGCGCTCGTTCCGAGGCGCTGCGTACTGCACACTGCTTATCATGTCCTATCGTAGATGGCCTACGCTTGGCGCTGTTGCTCTTGTGGTTGTGGCTGTGTTGCCCGTGAGCAGCTACGCCCAAGCGCTGCGCCCCGTAGCTGCACCGAACCTACTCTTCCCAGGCGACAGCTTTGCCATTGAGGTCCAACTTGGTACTGCTGACCTGCCCGTCTCCAATCTTTTCGGTGTCTCTTTCACGCTGACGTACCCCACAGCAGGTATGCTGATCGGCGAGGCCACCACGGGGCCGCTGCTCGACGACGGATCCACGCTGCTCGTCCTTGACGCTTTTCTTGACCAGACGCCGGGTGTAGCGCCCTATGCGATCACCCGCACAAAACCCCATCCTGGCATCGACGGGTATGGCGCCGTGGTATCCTTTGCGGCCACCGTGCCTGTTGATGCGCCACCGGGGCCCTACCAGCTGACGTTGGCCGATGTGCAGGCGACCACTGCAAGCGGCCAACCTTTACCTGTCACGGCCGAGGCCTTTACCTTCTCAGTCGGCGAGCGAGCAGAGCAAGCCATTCCAGCGGGCGATCCGCCTCCGGCCGCATTCGCTGACCAAGGGGTGGTGGTTGACTTTGCTCAGCTCGCTGCCGCCATCAACCTCATCGTGACGCGGTTTGCAGGCGCTCAAGCCGAGGCGTTGCCTTCAGGCTTCGAGAGCGCTCAACCCACCATGTGGACCGTCAGTTTGGAGGGCATGGCGCCTACGTTCACCGCTGATCTCTGCATGGCACTCACGGGCGATGAAGCAGATCCTGGCGCTTTGGTGATGCTCAAGCGCGAAGATCGTTCTCAGCCGTGGGGCCTCGTCCCGTCGGAATTGCGCCCAGATACCGTGTCTCCTACGCAGCTGTGCGCGCTGCAGGTGACCAGCTTCAGCGACTTCACCATCGGTCAGCCGGCCACGCCGCTGCCTGTTGAACTCGTCGCGTTTACGGCACGGGCAGATGGCCGTGCCACCGTGTTGGGGTGGTCTACCGCGAGCGAGACCAACAACGCGGGCTTCGAAGTGGAGCAACAAGCTGGCGGCCAGAGCGGATGGGAAACGATCGCCTTTGTGGACGGCAAAGGCACCACGCTTCAGGAGCAGCACTACACCTACCGCGCCGATGAGCTCACACCGGGCGCCCATCGCTTCCGCCTCAAGCAGATTGACTACGATGGCGCGTTTGAATACAGTCCTGTTGTGGAGGTCGCGATTGAGCTTCTCGGGACCCACCTGCTCTCAGCTGCCCACCCGAACCCGTTCCGCCACGAAGTCCAGTTTGACGTAGCCGTGCCAGTGACACAAGGCGTGACGATTAACCTCTTCAACGTGCTTGGTCAGCGCGTACGCCGCGTATTCGACGGCGTGTTGCCTTCGGGCACCACGCACCGCTTCCGCGTAGCAGGCCGTGGGCTACCAGCAGGTCCATACGTGATCCGGGCACAGGGCGACCGCTTCGTAGCTACCCAACCGATCGTGCGAGTGGATTGACACACGCGGCGGCTGATCCACGAGCTGAACTCTCCAGGGGCTACTGCCAAGGGGGCGTACAAGGTTAGCACGGATATGAGCCGCCTACCAGGCTGGGCGTGTCTGCTGCGACATCAGCGTCACACAAGTGAGCCCGCCAGGAGATAAGTGCAAAGGCGCGAGGTAGATAGGGCTGACGTTCTGTCTACGTTTCGTGTATGACGGATTGGCGAAGTCCGTCACAGGAATGGATCATTCGTTCGACGCTCGCCGTAGGGGAATCGAAATTTCGGAAGCCCTTTTTTGCTCCGTATTGCGAGATAACGTTCCCTTTCTGCCCGGCTTCCGAAGCACGACGATGATTGCTTTATACATAGAGGGTTTTGTCCATGAATAACTCCGAACTGGAGACTGAAGACGCACCGGTCTCCGCCTACGAGGCTGCGGCAGCCGAAGGCGTCGATCCGCGCTGCATCCCACAGCGCCTTGAGGCCGAAGCGCCCATCGGCGACGCCATCCCGTACCCCGACTACTCCGCCGAAGACCACGCCGTGTGGGGCGACTTGTACCGCCGCCAGATGGCGATGATGCCCGGCCGTGCCTGCGCCGCATCGATGCGCGGCTTCGAGGTGCTCAACCTCACGCCCGACCGTCTGCCGCCGCTCAGCGAACTCAGCCGTCGCCTGGAAGCGGCCACGGGTTGGCGCGTGGCGCGCATCCCCGGCCTGCTGCACGAGCGCGACTTCTTCACGCTGCTCGCCAACCGCACCTTCCCCTCCACTGACTACATCCGGGGCCGCCACGAGATCGACTATACGCCCGCGCCGGACTGCTTCCACGACATGTTCGGCCACATGCCGATGCTCACCCAGCCCGACGTGGCCGACTTCTACCAGCAGTTCGGCCAAGCCGCCCTCAAGGCAGAAGGCAGCGACCGCCTGCGCTTGGAACGCTTCCACTGGTTCACCATCGAGTTCGGGCTGATTCAAGAAAACGGCGAGCAGCGCTTCTTTGGCGCAGGCATCCAGTCGTCGAAGAACGAGATCGAACACGCGCTCTCCGAAAAGGTGACGGTACTCCCCTTCGACGCCGAGCGCATCGTAGGGCAAGACTACGACGTGTGGCATCTGCAAGACGTGCTCTTTGAGTTACGCGACTTCAGCCAGCTTGTGGATGGCTTCAACGCCTGGGCCGGGAGCCGCAATCTGCTCGGATGAGCGCTGCAGCAGACACCGGAAGCCAACGCCTCAGTGCCCGCGTAATTGGACGGGTGCAAGGCGTTGGCTTCCGTCATTTTACCCGCACCACAGCCCGCCGACTGGGCCTGACCGGGTGGGTGCGCAACGAGCCCGACGGCAGCGTCTACCTCGTCGCCGAAGGTGGCAAGGCGCAGTTGGATGCGCTGCTGGAGCGCCTGCATACTGGCCCGTCTATGAGCCACGTGCAGCATGTGCAGGCGCACTGGTCGGAGGCTGCTGGCACGTTTTCGCGCTTCGACGTACGCCATTTCTGAAGCGGCCGTTTGTACCTTGAGACGCCTCTTTCCACCTATTGTCTGCTTCGGATGACCTTCGACTCGCTACGCACCTACTGCCTCGCCAAGCCTGGTACCACGGAGGACTGTCCGTTTGGCCCCGACGTCTTGGTGTTCCGCGTGATGGGCAAGTTGTTCGCGCTCACCAACATCGAGAAGCTGCCCACCACGGTCAACCTGAAGTGCGACCCCGAGCGTGCGCTGGAGCTGCGG
>JBCCMF010000325.1:0-5184 GCA_039026435.1 Bacteroidota bacterium | reverse complement strand
GTGTGCGTATAGACGCCGCCGAGCTCGGCCTGCACATCGCCTGCGTAGCGGATGCGGCCGGAGACTTCGATGCCTCGGCGGACGGCACGGCTGAGGTTGGCCGGGCGCCAGAGCTGCACGCCAGCATCCACGAAGCTGGGAAACCAGATGACCTGATCCGTGACGCGGCTGACGTAGCCGGTGACTTCGGCCTCAAGCGCGAAGGCGCCGAGGGTGTGCTGCACGGCGAGGCCCGCGTCGGCGTTCCAGGCGCGCTCGGGCGCGAGGTCAGGGTTGCCGCCGGGCTGCCAGAAGCGCTCGCCCAGCGTGGGGTAGCGAAAACCGTGACCACCGCTCGCCTTGAGTGCGACGCCCTGGAGCAGCGGGAGCGTTGCGGCCAGCTGCGGGCTCACGGCGAGATCCGTGGCGCCCTCCACCGCGAACGCGTCGGCGCGGAGGCTGGGGAAGAGGCGGACCGATTCGAGGTCGAGCGTGGTACTTGCGAACGCCGAGGCGTTGAGCTGCTGGACATCACGCCTGCTGACCTGCGCCCAGCCGAGATCGGCGCCGAGTTGCAGTGGCACAGAAGGCGTCAGCTGGCGGTCGAGCACGGCGGTGGCGGTCAGTTGCTGCGTGCGCGTGGTCTCGTCGGTGTCGCGGGCGGGGTTTTGGTAGCGGAGCGCCGTGGCTTGCGCTTGCCCACTGATCGTGAGCACCTGCTGGGCTGTGGCGCGCTGCGTGTGCCACAGCAGCCGCGTCTGCCTATCGCCCTGCCGCGCGCCGACGGGCAGCGCATTGCCCGGACCGGGGATGCCACGATCGGTATCGCTGTGCCACACTGTGAGGCGGTGGCGGTTGTCCATGTCGAGGCGACCGTAGAGCGTGGTCATCGTACGGTCAGCGCCTGTGCGGAGCACGGTGGGTGCATCGATCAAGGCGCGGTTGGGGTAGCCGAAGTCGCCGTCGGTGCCGCTGGCTTCGCCCGCCACCAGCCATCCGACCGACCCGCTTTTCCCCGAGGCGAGCAGTCCGCCGCCGCGTCCGCCGAAGGCTTCGCCGCGCAGTTGTCCGCGCACTTGGAGTGAGCCCGCTGGCGCCACCGTCCGCAGCCGCACCACGCCGCCAATGGCACCCGACCCGTAACGCGCCGACGCGGCGCCCTGCAGCACCTCAGCCCCTGCCAACACCAACGACGGCACCAATGACAAATCGATCTGGCCCGACTGTGGATCGGCGAGGCGATGGCCATCCAGCAGCACCAGCGTCTGCGCCGAGGTCGCGCCGCGCAACGCAACGGTGGCGAGCCCCGTCGGTCCGTAGCGGCGCACGAACAGCGGAGCGCGGGCTTGCAACACATCCGCTGCCGAGGCGGCATCGGCGGCACGGAAGGCGTCGGGGCCGAGGACGGTGAGGCGCGAGGGCAGTGACGCCGATAGCGACGTGGGCGCGGTCACGGTGACCTCGGGCATCGCCACCCGAACGGTATCCGCCTGCTGACTCCAGGCCACAGCCGGGAGCCATCCCATAAGCCCAACAAGCAGAAGACGGCGGCGCATAAAAAAGCCCAGACCTCATACGAAGTCAGGGCAACCCAACCGCCAGCCGCAGCGGACGCGCTATGGCGCCGCGCGTCCTGCACGAACGAAGATGCGACCGACCTCTAATCCCGGAGGTGATGTGGCACGACGCCTCAGGCAGGTCTCCTGACTGGCTTCGGTGGGCGGAATACGCCCGGTATGACGCGGCTCAGCGCGCTGCCTTCCCATGCAAAATCAACACAGTGGCAGTGCGCGTCGCGGCCGTGCACACGACGAAGCCTACAGTTGCGGGTACAGTTCGGTTTGGTCCGTTGGCGGACGCCCGATTCCCTTTTCATCGACGGAGCCAAGGCCCAGCCGAACCTGCGGCGGTGATGCAAAGAGCGAGTGAGCAACTTACACCGGACACGAAAGGAATCCAACCGAGGTGCCTCTCAGACACAGCATCTTCCCACAATTCACGTGTCGCTGAAGAAGCCGTGCAGCGCGCAACTCTGGCTGCGTGCATCCGTAGCGTGGTTGTTATTCCCTGTCTTTCTGCAGCCTCCTCCGATGAAAATCTTCTTCCGCATCCTGTTGGTCTTGATCGTGCTGCTTGGCCTCGGCGCCCTTGGCGGCCAGGTGTATCTGGGCACCGATGGGTTCCAAGACATGGTCCAGGAGCAGGCCGATGCGCTGGTCGATGGCGACGTCACCATCCGCTCGGCGCGAGGCAATGCGTTCTCCGCCTTCCCGACACTGGAGGTCGAACTCATCGGCGTAGAGATCCAGCGCGATGGCGAGCGCGTCGTCGAAGCGCCAGAGATCGACCTCGCGGTAGACCTCGTCCCGCTGCTCCGCAAGGTCCTCGTCGTCAGGGTAGACCTCATTGACCCAACGCTGAATGTGGTGGCCAACGCCGACGGGAGCTCGTCGATGACAGGCATGCTGCTGACCGATGACACAGGCGAGGAATCCGCCTTCAACGAGGTCGTGCTGCAAGACATGCGGATGTCGGGCGGGACGATGAACTATCGCAACGCGCAGGGCACAGAGGTTGGTGTTCGTGGGATGACGGCTGATCTGAAAGCGATGGTCAACGAGTCGTCGTTGCAGTTTGGCGGGGCGCTCTCCACAGCGTCCGTCTCGATCAACCGTGGGCTGATGCAACGCGAGGAAGACCTCCCAGCGGCGCTCACGATGGCCCTTTCCTTGGGCAATTCACTCGAAAGCGCCGAGTTGAGCGAAGCCGAGCTACAGGTGGGCCGCCTGACGGTTGACCTCATCGGCATGCCCATCGACTGGAACTCCGTGCCGCGCCTTGTGGAACTGGCCCTGCGCCTCCGCGACGCCATCGGCGGCATCGGCCGCGACGACATCGAGGCGATTATGAACGGCGCCCGCGACGAGGCCGGGCGGCTCTTCAACAACGAAACCGACCGCTTGCGCCAGGATCTGGAGCAGACCGTGGAAGATGCCCTCCGGCGCAGCCAAGAAGCGGTGCAAGACCGCGTCAATCGCCTCAACGGCATACTCGGCGGGCAGAGCGATGGGGCCCCCGGAACAGGCAGCAGCTCGTCCACGAGCGGAAGCTCCAGCAGCGGCTCGGGCAACGGCGGCTAACTCTCCTCGGCTGCTCTGCGCAACTGATGCGCTATGGCTTCACCGATACCTCTGTCGATTTCCTCAAGCGAGACAGGAGAAGACGGCGCATAAGCATTGAGCGCCCCTCGCAAGGGGTGAGCAGTGGGATGGCGGGGCCTCATTACAACGGCACCCTCTTGCGTGAGCACAAATTCAACAAGCCCACCTTCGGGGATGCCCAAGTGCTCGCGAAACGCTTTCGGGATGGTCACGCGTCCGCGAGCAGAAACGCGCGCGGCATGGGGAGCAGGCAAGCGAGAAGCGGGCATCGTTGTACCGAGATGCGGTGGGCGGTGAAGGGCTGTAGTTTGGGCCTAGCGCAGCACCCCATGCACCGCCTCAGCGATGGCTGCGCCGACTTGCGCTGAGACCGCATCGTCTTCGAAGCCTTCAGTAAGCACAACGAGCGTGTAGGGTGCAGTGTTATCAGGCATGACGAGCGCCGCATCGTGATGGATGCTGGTGATCCAGCCGGTCTTGTGTGCCACAGGCGTGCCTTCGGGCAATCCGGCGGGGATCATGTCGTTGAAGCGCTGATCGAGCAAGACCTCTAGCATGGCACGGTCGTGCTCGGGCGAGACGGCTTGGCCTTGGCGCAGCGCTTCGAGTTGGATGGCGAGGTCGGCGGCGGTAGCGCGGTTGCTCAGACCCTGGCGGAAGGCTTTGATGTCCTCCACCCCGCGCAACACCTGCATCTGCGTCGTGCCCAGGCCTTCCATCGTCGCCTGCACGCTGTCGGCGGTGAGCGTGTCGATGAGGAGGTTGGTGGCGAGGTTCGACGAGACGATGATGGCATCGTACACCAAGTCGCCGACGGTCTTGTACTGGCCGAGTTGCTCGTAGATGGCGTCGTCGGAGTCGTCTTCGATGCTGAAGAGCGAGCCGTCAACGATGGAGCGGAATTCGTTCTTGACGAGCAGCGTGTCGCGGAGCGCCATCGTGCCTTCGTGGACGCGGCGATACACCTCGATCATCACGGGGATTTTCATGGTGCTGGCCGCATGGAAGAGACGGTCGGCGTTGCGGTCGTACGTCGTCTCTGTCGAGGCGTCGCGCACGGCCACGGCGAGCGTGGCGTCAGGGTGCTCGGCGGCGATGGCCTCGACGGCATCGGCGATCTGCGCGGAGCGGTCGGGAGCAGCAGGCTGGCAGGCGGCGGACATCAGGGCACACATGAGCAGCAGAGGGAAGCGCATCGGGGCTCCGGTTTAAGGTCAGCAGGTCGAAGGTCGGCAGGTCGCAAATCGGGCATAGTGCAACATACGACACGGCGTTGCTGGATTGCAGACCGGGTAGTCCGCATATTGGGTCTCTCCAACCGACGGTCTCGCCGATGCGCATTCGCCTGCTGTTTACTGCCCTACTCGTGGCCTTGGCGCCCGTCGCCATCGCGCAAGAGACGCACTACGACGAGAGCCGCGTGGCCGACTACACGCTGCCCGACCCGCTGACGTTTGAGGACGGCCGACGCGTACCAACCGCCGCCGACTGGCCCGCGCGGCGCGGCGAGCTGCTGCGCTTGTTCGAGCAGCACCTCTACGGCACCACGCCCGACCTCGGCCTGACGCCAACAGCCGAAGTACTCCGCTCCCGCGATGACGCGTTCGGTGGCCTCGCCAGCCAGCACCAGATCCGCCTGCACCTCACCGACAGCCTGCACATCGACGTGCTGCTGTACGTCCCCAACCGGCGAGATCATCCGGCGGCGACGTTCGTGGCACTCAACTTCTACGGCAACGCCAGCATCAGCGACGACCCCGAGGTGCTGCTCACCGATGCGTGGATGCGCGCGAACGACGGCTACGGCATCGTCAATCACCGCGCCACCGAGGCGACGCGCAACGTGCGGGGTCGGCGCTGGCCGTTTGAGCACATCGTGCAGCGGGGCTACGCGGTGGCGACGGCCTACTGCGGCGACATCGACCCGGACGTTGACGACGGCTTCGCCAACGGCGTTCACGCCCTCTCGCCACCCGCCGACGCGTCGGGCTGGGCCACGCTGGGCGCGTGGGCGTGGGGCCTGAGCCGCATCGCCGACTACCTG
>JBCCMF010000324.1:0-5223 GCA_039026435.1 Bacteroidota bacterium | reverse complement strand
CGGCGGTCCTGGCGGCGCACGTACAGCTTCTGGTTGTCCTCGAACCAGTTGGCACGGGAGCGCAGGCGCTCGGTCGAGGTCGTGTCGCCATCGCTGGCCTGGTAGCTGTACCAGCGCTCGCCGTCGTCGGTGAGCTGGTACTCGGTGCTGTCCGGGTCGTCGGCGCGCATGAGGAACAGGTTGTGGCTGCGGGCGAAGGCAATCCACGTGCTGTCGGGAGAGTAGGTGGCCCAGCGCTCACGCTCTTCTTTTTCGAGCGAGTCGCCGCGCACGAGCTGGCGCGTGTCGGCGTTGTAGGTAAAGCGGATGCTATCGACGTGGAAGGTGAAGCGCTCGCGGTCGGTGTCGTAGTCGAAGCCTTTCAGGTCGAGGTCTTTCTCGTTGAACGGACGGCTGAACGACTCGGCGAGCTCAGCAGCCAAGACCTGGGCGTCGAAGAGCGGGCGCTTCTGCTGGCGGTCGGGGTCCACCATGACCCACTTTTTGCCATTGGCCGTCTCATACTCATACCAGAACCGGTTGGCGTCGTCAATCCAACGCGGGAAGACGCGCGTGCTGCCCACCATCTTGTCGAGCTGCTGCGTGGTGAAGCGTTCGGCGAGTTCGTAGTTGGCGCGGTGCTCTTGGGCCGTGGCGGCGAGCGGGACAAGAGCAAAGAGAAGAAGGGCGGCGGCGTAGCGGTACAGCATGGGGGCGTGGGGATAAAGAAAGCGACAGTCGACCGAAGATAGACGTTTTCGGCGACAGTCTCATTCCTTCCCCCATGCCCGCCGTGTGAATCGGCTCGGAATCAGCGAACCACGACGTAGACGGTCTGGCCACGGCGGCGCTCGGCGCGGTAGTGCGTGCCGTGGACGACGTAGCGCCGCTGCCCGTTGGCGCGCACCACCGTGCGGCGCCTCGGCAGCGTGCGCACGACGGCGCCCAGCGGCGGGCGCACACTGACGTACACGCCGCGCTGGCGCTGGTAGAAGCGACCGTCGTGGTAGTGGTACGTCTGGCGCTTCACGGTGACGACCGCAGCGGCCCGCGGTAAGCTGGTCACGCGCACCACGCGGTCCGCCGGCGGGACGGCATGGGCCGAGTAGCAGCCGCTCAAGCTGAGACTGCTGACGATGAGTAAAGCGAGGACGACGCCCCGCCCGATTCGTGTTGATACGTGCATGGTATACCCGTTGGATTGATGCATAGAACCGTGGCATTGGGGGCGACCCTACCACGCCGTGCGCTGTCCTGGGGTTGTCACGAAACCATCCCGAAACGCCCCACCTTTTGTAGCGCCGGTCTACAAGGTGCGAAGGCCATGCAGACACATGCACAAATTTATGCGTGTTCTCACGATGCGACGATGCGTATGCTCCGCGTACAGCATACCGCCCAAAGGTCCCCCGCCTGATGAAATCGCTCCTCCTCGCGTTCCTCCTGCTGGTTCTTGCACAACCTGTACGTGCCCAAACCGCAGGCACCTGCCGACTCGGCTCGGCGAGCGACACCCTAGACGTAGGCGACGTGCGCGCGGCGCTCTACAACAACGGCAGCTTCTTCTGGCGCGGCAGCGATAACGTCTACACGGTGCCCAAGGATGGCAACGCCAACTCCATCTTCACCGCAAATCTCTGGGTGGGTGGACTGGTCGAGGATGGCACCCACCGCTTCGCCGGGACCGTGTACGGGCCGTGGGAATACTGGCCCGGACCGCTGGATGAAAATGGCAACCCTCCCGACGATTGCGCTGACTACGACCGCATGTACTCCGTCTACGACGCCGACATCCGCGCTTACGAAGCCGATGGCGCACTCACCGACGATCTACGCGACTGGCCCCACCACCTCGGCGCTCCCGTCGTTGACGGCGATGGCATCGCGGGCAACTACGACCTCGCGGCCGGTGATCGTCCCGAGATCTACGGCGAGCAATCGGTGTGGTGGGTCATGAACGATGCCGGAGGTGGGAAGGAGTGGTCACTCACACCGCCAATCGGCCTAGAGATCCAAGTGCAGGCCTTTGCGCCAGCCTGTCTTGCCTTCGAGGGGCGGCAAGTCCCGCAGGCGAGCCTGCTCACGGCGCAGACCACCTACTATGCGTTCACCATGATTCACAAAGGCCAGGAGCCGCTGCAGGAGGTCTACATCGGGTGGCAATACTATGCCAGCATCGGGAACCCGTCTAACGACTATATCGGCGTGGACACAACACTGCACATGGGTTTTCAGTACAACGGCACGGAGTCTGACCCCGGCGTTGAGGGGTACGGGGACCGCCCGCCCGCCATAGGATTTCTTCTGACTGAGGAGCTCAAGGTAGCGTCTGACGGACGAGATAACGACATCGATGGTATCACGGATGAGCCTGACGAAGCGCTGCCCTTCAATGGCTATTTAGTATGGAACAGCGATGGCTCTATACAAGGAAACCCTACGGGCAGTACGATTGAGCTGTACAACTACTTGCGTGGGCTTTGGCGCGATGGCACGCCCATGACCTATGGCGGAACAGGCTACGGGGGGAGGACTCCAACAAAGTACAAGTTTCCCGGTGACCCCGTCACGCAGCGTTTCTGGAGCGAGGAGAACACCGACGGTAACGGATCGCGCAATACGCCCTCTGGTCGCGGCGGCTCTCTTCTGTCTAGCGGTCCGTTCGACTTCGCCCCTGGCGACACCACCTCCTTCACCCTCGCCATCGTCTGGGCCCAAGGCCAAGACCGCCTCGACTCCGTGCGCCTGCTCCGAAACCGTGCGCAGCTCGCGCTCAGCGCCATAGACCTGATCAAAACCTACGACGCCTACACCTGCGCCCTGCCCCCTGAGCCCGAGGCGCCCGACCCCAACGCCCTCGGCTACTACCTCCTGCGCCAAAACTACCCCGAGCCGTTCAGCCAGCAGACCACCATCCGCTACGAGGTCATCGACACCGTGCCCGTTCAGCTTAACGTCTATGATGTGCTCGGCCGCCGCGTGCGCACCCTCGTCGATGGCATGCAGGAGGCGGGCGTCTACGACGTCGTCTTCGAGGCAGCTGACCTGCCCACGGGTACCTACTTCTACCGCTTGGAGGCGGCGGGCTATGTCTCCATCACACGGCGCATGGTCCTCCAGCGATGAAGATCCTATCCAGTCTTCTCATGTCTCTAATGCTTGCTGGCGCCATGCAAGCCCAAACAGTTGGCAATTGCCAACTCGGTGCGGCCAGTGACACGCTAGATGTGGGTGACGTACGCGCCGCGCTCTACAACACAGGCGGCTTCTTCTGGCGCGGCAGCAATAACGTCTACACGGTGCCCAAGAGCGGCACCGCTAGTTCTATCTTTGCCGCGGGCTTGTGGATTGGCGGACGCGCACCGGATGGGGCGCTCCGGTTCGCAGGCACTGCGTTTAGCCCGTTTGAGTTCTGGCCGGGACCGCTCGACGACAACGGCAACCCGCCCGACGACTGCGCCGGCTACGACCGCCTCTACTCCGTCTACGACGCCGACATCCGTGCTTACGAAGCCAACGGCGCGCTCACCGACGACCTGCGCGACTGGCCCCACCACCTCGGCGCTCCTGTTGTCGACGGCGACGGCATCGCGGGCAACTACGACCTCGCCGCTGGAGACCGTCCCCATGTCTACGGCGAGCAATCGGTGTGGTGGGTCATGAACGATGTGGGCAATACCAAAGCGTGGGCAAGGACCCCACCCATCGGCCTCGAAGCGCAGGTGCAGGCTTTTGCGTCTACGTGTGTACCAGACCTCTCCATGACCGCCCCGTATGACTGGATCCATAGAGCGGTGAGCCAGGCGACGTACTACCACATCCAGCTCATCCATAGAGGTCAAGCGCCGCTTTCTGAGGCGTATATAGGCTGGTGGACTGATGGAGACCTGGGCAATCCCGCTGATGACCTCGTGGGAAGCGACACCACGCTCGGCATGGGGTTCTACTACAATGCGAGCGACCAGGATGCTGGCCTCAACGGCTACGGCGATGCGCCCCCGGCAATTGGGTATGCACTGGCGTCGGGCATCCGCCACGCCAGGCGCGACCAAGCCAACTCCTCGTATCCGGGCTTCAACCATATCCTCTACTACACCAGCGATGCCATGGTCACGGGCAACCCCACGCCCACGCAGGCCGACCCGTACTTGTACCTCCAGGGCCGTTGGCGGGACGGGACACCCCTTACCGAGGGCGGCATCGGGTACGGCGGTACGGTGCCCGTTTCAGCTTCCTTCCCAGGAGACCCGGTCACCCGCGCCTACTGGAGCGAGGAGAACCTCGATGCCCAAGGAACGCGCACGGGAGGCGGTGACCGCCGCCTGCTCATGTCGACCGGCCCCATCGACATCGCTCCGGGCGACACGCTGGCATTCACGGTCGTCGTCCCGTGGGCGCGTGGCGAAGACCGCCTCGACTCGGTGCGCGAGCTGCGCCGCGCTGCGCGTATCAGTACATCGGCTGCGCAAAACCTGATGGCTACGGGACGTGCCTCGTGCGCCCCGCCTCCAGAGCCCGAGGCGCCCGACCCCAACGCCCTCGGCTACTACCTCCTCCGCCAGAACTACCCCGAACCCTTTGACCAGCAAACCACCATCCGCTACGAGGTCATCAACACCGTCCCCATTCAGCTTAACGTCTATGATGTGCTCGGCCGCCGCGTGCGCACGCTTGTGGATGGCATGCAGGAGGCGGGCGTCTACGATGTCGTGTTTGAGGCGGGCGACCTGCCCACGGGTACGTACTTCTACCGTCTGGAGGCGGCTGGCTACGTCTCCATCACTCGACGCATGGTCCTCCAGCGATGAAAAATGCTGTACTTATCATCGCACTGCTGTTCTGCGTACAGCTCGGCCATGCTCAGCAGGTGGGAAGCTGCCGGCTTGGCTCGGCGAGCGCCACCCTAGACGTAGGCGATGTGCGGGCGGCCCTCTACAACAACGGCGGCTTCTTCTGGCGCGGCAGCGACAACGTGTATACCGTGCCCAAGGACGGCAACGTCAACGCCATCTTCACCGCAAATCTCTGGGTGGGTGGACTGGTCGAGGATGGCACCCACCGCTTCGCCGGGACCGTGTACGGGCCGTGGGAATACTGGCCCGGACCGCTGGATGAAGACGGCAACCCTCCCGACGATTGCGCTGACTACGACCGCCTCTACTCCGTCTACGACGCCGACATCCGCGCTTACGAAGCCAACGGCACCCTCACCGACGACTTGCGCGATTGGCCGCATCACCTCGG
>JBCCMF010000323.1:0-5224 GCA_039026435.1 Bacteroidota bacterium | reverse complement strand
CTCCGAAGTACGTCTATTCCTCACCCAAATAATCCAACGATGGTTACTGAGCCACGAAGAATTTGTGCTTCCAATAGGGCCTCTCGACTCAGTCGTGGGCCGCTCTTATCAGGCCTCGGAAATGGGGATTTACCTCTACAACGGGATGTATGCTTTTGCGCTGGCTCATGAGCTGGGACACCATGCATTGCAGCATCAAGGTGGTAGGAGATTTGCTAAAAGCATTGGCGAAGCGGGCGAGGTAATCCACGTTGATTCGCAGTCCCATATTGAAGAGCTGGAGGCAGATTTTTATGGCCTTCAGGTCTACCTCAAACTGAAAGAAGTCTCAAATTCGAAAAGTCCTCTGCTATTTCGCTGGTTCTTTGACTTTGCTCCAATACTCCTAATGGACATATTCGCGTCACTTGATGAACTGCGCGGCAAAATTAATCATTCGACAAGTCATCCACATCCGCATCTCAGGATTAGAAATATGCTTGACCATGTGGATCTTGCAGCACCTACTCAACTCTACAATGATCTGCGCACAACGGTGAGAGATATAATACTCAGCGCTTGATCCGAATCGCTCAGTCTATATCGGATTCGGATAGTAATGCGCCGATGGTCAGGCTACCGACGCAGACGCTGGAGGCTTTCCAAGCCCTCCGCGACCGCCTCAACCTCCAAGCCGACAACATCATGACGGAGAACGAGGTAGGAGACGAACTGCTGCGGTGATTTGGCAGCCTGGCCTATGTGAGGATCCTGTCTTGCCTGCCCTGCTCTACCTGAGTAACACCATCCGCCCGATGTTCACCTCGCTGCCCGTTTGCAGGCGGTAGAGGTAGATCCCACTCGCCAGCCTGGTCGCGTCGAAGCGTGCGGCGTGGTGCCCTGCCGACTGCATGCCCTCAACGAGCGTCGCCACACGTCGTCCCTGCAGATCGATCACCTCCAGGCGTACGCCGGCGGGTTCGGAGAGGCGGTACGGGATGGTGGTCGCGGCGGTGAACGGGTTGGGGTAGTTACCGCCGAGGTTCAGCACCGTGGGCAGAGGCGGTTGTTCGTCAGCGAGGCGACCGAAGACGGCCATCTCCCAGAGCGAATAGCCTTGCGGGGTGTTGCTCCGCAGGCCCTGCATCCGCACGAAGCGGCCAAGGGCGGGCTGCGCGAACACGTGCTCGTCCGTGCCGCCGTCGCTGTCGCGTGCAGGACGGACGGTTCGCCACGTCTCGCCATCGTATGAGACCTGCAGGTCGTAGTCGCGCCCAAACGCCGACGCCCAGTCGAGGACAACGCGCTCGATATCATACGTGGCGCGGAGATCGACCTGGATCCACTGGTCGTCTGCCTCGGCGCTGCTCCATCGCGTGTTGCGGTTGCCATCGACGCTGAAGGTGGGCTGGTCGTGGCCGCAGCACAGCTCGCTCGCCGACGCCATAGCCGGGCGCCCCAAGGCGCGGTTGACCTGGCTGCGCTCTAGCACCTCCACGGCCACGTTCAGCGTATCGGCCAAGCCATCGGCATCGACGGCGACGAGTTCAAACGTCCGCGTTTCCGGCAGCTTGATCGTGTACGACCCGCTCGAGGCGTACGTAGCCGCCAGCTCCACATCTTGGTGCCCCGACGTCTCAACGGGCACGCCGTCGAGCGTCACCGAGGCCGCCTCAGACACGTTCCAGATGAGCCGGGAGGCCATCGGCCCGCCGATCTCTAGCGACGCGGGCTCGGCGGTGAAGCTCCTGATCCGCGTCCCCGGCGGGAGGACATCGACGGACCACCGTGCCCAGTCGAACAGGAACCGCGTGTTGGCCAGAATGCGCGGCCAGTTCTCGGTCAGGCCCGCGCGGTCCTCGTCGAACCACTGCCAGCCCAAGGCGCCTGCATAGCCGGATTCGTACAGGGTGGCGTAGAGGTCATCCCACGGGATGCCGAACGTATCATCGGGCAAGAAGAACTCGGCGACCACCATCGGCTTGTCCAGATTCCAGCGGTCGAACGGGTGATGGAACGGCGAGAGGCCCGTGCCGAACCACGTGTAGTAGTGCACCGTGTAGAAGTCGAGCGTGCCGTCGGGGTCGCCGCCCGCCGCGATCAGGCGCGCGTCGGTGTAGTAGTTGTAGTTGGCGGACTGTGTGAGCTGGTGGTAGATCGCCTCCGCTGTGGCGGCCGTGAAGTCGTGGTCGTACTTGCGCGAGAGCTGATCGCGGAGCTGCGCGCGCGCATCGGGCGAGAGCTGATCGTGAGGGCGGGCATGGCTGGCTTTGCTCGCCGAGGCATCGGTGGTCGTGCTCATGCTGGCGGCGCCGTTGGTCACCTTCGCCGTGGGATCGGTGCGTTTGATGGCGCCCGCCATCCGGTTGATGGCGCGCTGGAGATCGGCCATTGGCACCTCGTCCCACTCGGGCCAGCCGTGCTCCTCGCTGATGCCCTCGGGCTCGTTGAAGATCTCCCACGCCACGATAGCCGGGTGCTCGCGCAGCGCCTCCACCATCGGGATGAGCGCGTTGTCGATGTAGGTCTGCAGCAGGGCGGGGTCAGAGAGGAACGCCTTGTTGCGCTCGGTGAGCGTGCGCCCGTAGCGCTGCCGTAGCAGGTCGTGCGACCACAGCGTGAGCATCAGCCCGACCTCGTGCTCCCAGGCCAAGTCGAGTATGGCGCGTAGGTCGTCGATGGTCCCGCGTCCTGGCCCTACGACCCGGTTGCCCGACCACGCGGGCGTAGCCGATCCGTTGGTGTGCAGCCAGAAGCGGAGCGTGTTGCCGCCGTTGGCTTGTACCTCAGAGAAGATCTCCTCAAACTGGCGCAGGTTGGTGAAGCCCGGCCCCACATCGCGCGCGAACCGCACCCACGCAATGTTGCCGCCGTTGAGGAACAGGTCCTGCCCGTTGAAGGCTACCCGGTCCAGCGGCTGCGCTGCGATCTGCACGGCTGGGGCAAGGCTCGCCAGCAGCAGGCACACGCCCACGCATAGCCTGGTGCGCCCGGATGGCGGGCACATCGGTTGGCGAAGCGTGGGGTTCGGCGTGAGCACGTGGGCGGCGTAGCAATCTGCGAGTGCCCGTTGACGCGCCCGCAACGATCAGGTTCGCCCACGGTCAACGGCGGCCAGCCGCAACGGCGCTACCGGCGGCCACCCTCCATCGCGAGCAGGGCCTCGATGCGCTCCTCCATCGGCGGGTGCGTAGCAAACAGCTTGTGCAGGGCGTTGGTCATTCCCGAGAACGGGTTGACGATGAACATGTGGGCCGTGCTGTCGCTGGCGTTCATCGGGATCTGGCTGACGCCGTTGTGGAGCGTCGAGAGCGCGCTGGCGAGGGCGCGAGGCTGGCCGCAGATCTCGGCGCCGAGGCGGTCCGCTGCGAATTCCCGCGTCCGCGAGATCGACATCTGGATGAGCGAGGCCGCAATCGGGGCGAGGAAGATCATCAGCAGCGCGCTGAGGACGCCGCCCCGATCGTCGCGGTTGCCGAAGAACATGCCGAAGTACGTCAGCATGGTGATGCTGGAGGCCAGCGTGGCGGCAACCGACGAGGTGAGGATGTCGCGGTTCTTGATGTGCGCCAGCTCGTGGGCGATCACGCCTTCCAGTTCGGCCTTGTTGAGCAGCTTCACCAAGCCGCTCGTCACGGCCACCGCCGAGTTCTGTGGGTTGCGTCCAGTGGCGAACGCGTTGGGCTGGTCCGATGGGGTGACGTACACCTTGGGCATCGGCAGGTCGGCGCGCTGGCGCAGGCGGTCTACCATGCGGTAGAGCTCGGGCGCCTGTTGCGCCGTGACTTCCTGTGCCTTGTACATCTTGAGCACAATCTTGTCGCTGAACCAGTAGCTGCCGAAGTTGGTGGCCACCGCGAAAACGAAGGCGATGATCATGCCTTGCTGGCCACCGAGTGCTTGGCCGACTACAGCAAAGAAGCCAATGAACAGGGCCATCAGGAAGGCCGTGCGTGCACCATTAGCGGTCATTTCAGTGTTCGGATTACGTTGTTAATGCGAGGGATAGGGGCAGAGGCTCGCGTACATCTTACGCTACAATTGTTGTACGATAGAGGTCGAAAGCCAGTTCTGCTCGGCAGGGTCAGAGCAGGTTTGTTACCACGAGCACGTCGTAGAGCGCGTGCGTCCAGGCGGCCACGCCGAAGCCGCGCACCAGGTAGAGCGCGTTGAGGGCCAAGCCAAACAAGAAGCGAAACGAGAACGACGACAGCGTGAAGGGATCGCCCATCGAGCCCGTGTAATGCACCCAACTGAAGATCAGCGCACCGACCACAGCAGCAATCACGTAGGCGGCCGTCGTGCTGCGGTTCTTCATCACCCGCTTCAGCCCCCAGAACATGCCGCCTACCAGAATGACGCGGAAGACCAACTCTTCGTAGAGCCCGGCTCCAAGCGACAACGCCAGCTTCTTGGACAACTCCAGCTGGTCTACGGTTTGGGATGCGAAGAGCAACGGCGAAGTGACGGCGGGCGCCATGAAAAACAACCACCCGACGACGCTCGATATGATGAACGCCAGCACCACGCCATAGACCAGGCTCTCGCCGATCATCCACCCAAAGTATTTGGGCTTGAGCGGAATCTGCTTCTTGCGCTCCACGATGACAATGGCCACGCCAATCGCGATCACGACCAGCCCAAGCGCCAGCATGCCCCCTGCGCCCATCGACGCCAGGACACGCTTGATCCACACATCGGCGCCCACGCGGATTTGGCTCATGCTGCCGTTGTTGACTAGCAGGATAAGCACCTCGTACAACACGAACAGCGGCAACGCAGCCAAGAAGCTGTACGTGGCCGTCCGCGTCAGCGCAAAGTAGCCTGTTGGCGCAGTGCGGGTAGGTTCGGCAAGCGGCGTGTCCATGAAGGCGCTAATTTTTCAGCAGGGTGCACGATGTACGATGCGGCTGCGCGAAAAGTTGTGCCTCACGGACGGGTGCGCGCCGTCATGAAGTAGAGATTCAGGCCCGACCGTCATGCCAAGCATGAGACTTGTCAGCGTGCGCTCGACTTCGGAGGGCTACTGGCTTGGTGTCGTCTGCCTGCTTTGTTGAACCCGAATGAGCACATTACTGCCGTACTCGCCAAACAGGCTGATGGGCTCTGTTGCAAACCACCTTGTTTTGATGCGCAGAGAGAAGCACCGGAGCGTAAGCTGTTCAGACTGAGGATGCAATACCTTTCCCAAACCGCACTGCAGAGCAACTTTCAGCATATCGGCTGGTCTTTCCCATCACCAATG
>JBCCMF010000322.1:0-5225 GCA_039026435.1 Bacteroidota bacterium | reverse complement strand
ATAGGATCGGCACGGACGATGCGGGCCAGCTTGGGCGTGTCGGGCACGTCTTCGCTCTCGGCGATCAGGCGCGTGACTTCGCCCAGCGTCTTAGGGAGCGGCGGAAAATCCATGCCCCAATCGTCCAAGGGACGCGGCACAGTGGTCGTATCAACGATGCGAAGCGGGGTATGAGGCGCGGTGAACATAGCGATGACGAAGGTTAAGGGTATGGCATCAAGCGGTGCGTTCCACAATGGTGAGGGTGAACACCTGAGCCTCGCACCGGAAGCCCAGGTGGTGCAGCGGCGCACTCGTAGGCACCGAGACGCGGTGCGGGCCGCCCAGCGCCACCACGGGCAGCCCCAGGTGGTTCGTGCCCGGCAGCAGCGCCTTGATGTTGCCCGCCATCATGTTGGTCAGCTCTCCCAGCGCGTCTTCTACGTCCACGTGTTGGACGCTGGCCGGGGGCAGACCAAACATGGCGCCTGTGAGCGTGCGTGCCAGGACGGGCGGGCACTGGAAGACGACCACGCCATTCCAGTCGCCAGCAATCGTGACGGCACTGCTCACCGCGTCTTCGGCGGGCGCAGGCAAGGGCGGCAGATGCACCGCCACAGGCCGGGCGATGGTCGTGGCCCAGATGGTGGCAACTACGTGTTCGACGTCGGTGGTGTTGAGTTCAATTAGCGTTTCCATGCGTTTAAGCCGTGCGGCCGTTCATGCGGCGGTAGTACAGGGTGCGGCCTTCGCGATGATGCTCAAACGCCGTCTTCATGTTGAGGATAGTCTCGGCCCCGCCCAGCATCAGCACACCCTCGGGATGCAGTACGTCCTCCATCCGCTGCAGAATGCGCTCCTTGGTGGGGCGGTCGAAGTAGATGAGCACGTTGCGCAGAAAGATGAGGTCCATCTTGGGCAGCACAGGCCAACGCTCGATCAGGTTGAGCGGGCGCACCTCCACCATGCGCCGCAGCTCGGGCTTGACCTGCCACGCCGTGCCCTGCTTGTCGAAGTACTTCAGCAGCAGCTGGATGGGCATGCCGCGGTTCACTTCCAGCTGCGAGTACCGCCCCTCGGCACACCGCTCCAGCATCGAGGGCGAGATGTCCGTGGCGAGGATGCGGATGGTCCACGTCTTGAGTTCGGGGAAGTGCTCTCGCAGGAGGATCGCCGTTGAGTAGGCTTCTTGCCCGCTAGAGCACGCGTTCGACCAAATCGAGAGGCGCCGCGTGCGGCGGTTGCGCGCTATCAACGCGGGGATGATGTGCGTGCGCAACGTCTGGAACGGGTGGTGATCGCGGAAGAACGACGTCTCGTTCGTCGTCATCGCATCCACCACCTGCGCGTGCAGCGGCGTGTGTGGACGCTGCCGCAGCCGCTGGACGAGCGCCGCCAAGTCGGCCACCCCCTCCTGCCGCACCAGCGGCGCCAACCGCGACACGACCAGGTACTTCTTCTCCGGCGACAGCTGGATCGCCGACCGTTCCTGGACGATCGTCTTGATGTATGTAAAGTCAGTATCGACCATGTGGCGCTCGACTGCGAGGCCCTCCGCCTGGGGAAGCCTCCTGATGCCCGGTCCGCGGAACGTTATGCTGCCACGATGCCCAGTAGTTCTATCTTCTCTGCAATGGTGCCCTTCGTAAACGGCTTCATCACGTACTCATCGGCTCCAGCCTGCAGCGCCTTCATGATCTGCGCCACCTCGGTTTCGGTGGTCACCATCATGATGCGCATGCCCTCGTAGACGGGGTTTTCCCGCACCGCCTGGATAAACTCCAGCCCATTCATCACGGGCATGTTCCAGTCAACCAGCGCGATGTCGTATGCACCGTAGGTGGCCAGCTGATTCAGTCCTTCGCTACCGTGCGCCGCCTCATGCACCTCGAAGCCCAAATCCTTGAGCATCGATGTGATGATGTTGCGCATGGCTCGGGAGTCGTCGATCACGAGAGCCCGCATGGTGTACCTCTTAGTAACTTCAGGAAACGGCATCCGCACAGGCGGATTCCCTCAGGTAAACCGCGCACCGTCTACCCGTGCACGTAGCCCATGTGTCGGCCAGAGCACCATCGGCCTTAAGTCGCTATGGATAACTTCTGTTGCGAAAATTGGGGAAACTCCCCGAGGGTTGACCGTAGGGCTTCGCGTCCAATACAACCCATCGCCACCTAACTACAGCGCTATCGCATGGATGGGCGGCTGATCGGCTGCGCGCTCGGCCAAGGCCGCGACCATCGCGAGGTCCTGCACGGCAAGGCCGACGGATTTGTACAGCGTGAGGTCGGACGGATGGGTGCGCAGTGCACGCGGCGCGGCCAGCAGTTCGCCCAGTTCGGCGTGGATGTGGGCGGCATCGATGCGGCCCTGGCGCATGGGGATGAGCAGGTCGCCCGCTTCGGCCAGCGCTGCCGCGCGCTGATCGACCACCACGCGGCTGCGCACCACCGTCTCCACCGGGACCTCGTGCGTGTCCGGCTGGAAGGCGCCGATGGCCATGATGTGACACCCTGGCTTGAGGTGGGCATCGGCGAAGACGGGCCTGCGGGCGCTGGTGGCTGTGCAGACAAGGTCGGCTTCAGCTAAGCGCTCGGGTACGTCGGCAGCGCGGAGGTGGGCGGCTGCGCTGTCCTGCCGCGCCTCGACGAACGCCTGCGCCTTCTCGCGCGACGAGCCAAAGACCCAGACCGTCTCCAGGTGGCGGACGGCGAGCATCGCGTCGAGGTGGGTGTGCGCCGTGGCGCCCGTGCCAAAGAGCGCGCCGACAGTGGCATCAGCAGGCGCGAGCAGGTCCATCGCCACGCCCGAGGCGGCAGCGGTGCGCAGGGCCGTGAGGTAGGTGCCTTCCACGAGCGCCACGGGCGCGCCCGTCTGCGCGTCCATCGCCAGCACGAGCGCGTGCACGGTGGGGAGATCGAGCGTCGGGTTGTTGCGGAAGACGGAGGCGAGTTTGACCGTCACGTAGCCAAACGCCGCCGACGCTGCTGGCATGACGAGCGCCACGCCGTCGTGCGCCTCCACGGGCACTTCCACACGCGGCGGCACCTCCACCTCGCCGCGGTGCAGCGCCAGAAACGCCTCGCGCATCACGTCGATGGCTACAGGCATCGGCAGGATGCGGCGGATGTCGGCGGCGGTGAAGAGGCGGAGATTCATCGGAGCAGGAAGCCGTCGCGAAAGGGGTCGGCGGGGTCGATCCAGAACGAGTGGCGCCCCGTGAGGTGGGCGGTGCCTTCTACCTCGGGGATCACAGCGTCGAAGCGGCCGCACGTCGTCGCCTCCACAGGCCGCACGGCGAACACGCTACCCACGATGCTCTCCACCGTCAGCGTCTCGCCCAGCGCCAGGGTGCCGCGTGCGTGTTCGATGGCTGCGCGGCCGCTGACGCCGGTGCCTGTGGGACTGCGGTCTACCTCGCCCTCGGCGAAGATGCAGACGTTGCGGCTGTCGGCATGCGCTGTGAGCGGCGGCATGGTGAAGATCGTGCCGTAGAGAAAGCCCAGCTCTGGATCGGTGGGGTGCGGGATCGTCCGCTGCTTCATCACCGCGTGCTTGATGCGCTGCGCAAGGTCGATCAGCCGCTCCACTTCGCTTGGGTGCCCGGTGAGGCCAAGCGTGGTGCCATCCACGTAGGCGTAGAATGCTCCGCCGAAGGCTAAGTCATAGCGTACTGTCCCCAGCTCTGGCACCTCCACCTCGGCATCCAGTTTGACGACGAACGACGGCACGTTGCGGAAGACCACGCGCTGCACCTGCCCGGCTTCCACCTCGGCGTAGGCCGTCACGAGTCCGGCGGGTGTGTCGTAGCGCACCGTCGTCAGCGGCTTGGTGACGGCGATGGACTCGGTCTGGATCAGCGCGGTGGTGAGGGCCAAGATGGCGTGGCCGCACATGGTGCTGTACCCTTCGTTGTGCGTGAACAGCACGCCGAGGTCGGCGGTGGGCGTGACGGCGGGCGTGAGCAGGCAGCCATACATGTCGGCGTGACCGCGGGGCTCGAACATCAGCGCACGGCGCCAGTCGTCCAGGTGCTCCAGCGCGTAGCGGCGGCGATCTAGGATGGTCTCGCCTTGGAGGTCGGGGTAGCCCGCCAGTACGATCCGCAGCGGCTCGCCCCCAGCGTGGGCATCCAGCGTTTCCACGCGGCGCCACGAGGCGGGCGGCGACCAATGCAAAGCGTTTAGCGGGGGCAGCATAGCATTCGGGCAGTTGAGCACAGCAGTGGCGGAAAGTACGCCGAGCCATGCGGTGTCGCCACTCGGCTTAGCTGTCGAGCTCGGTCGGTAGCGGACGGCCCCAGGCGGTGTAGAGTCGTTCGAGCGCAGCTTTGGCGTCCTGCGTGGCGTCGGCCTCATCGCCCTCCAGCGTGCGGGTGGACGCATAGCTTGCCGTGAGCAACGGCTCGGCCTCGTCGTAGCGTGCGAGGTCGGTCAAGCACTTGCCGAGCTGGTTTTGAGCCGAGAGGGTCTGCATGTTGTCCTCGCCGAGCACCTGCTGGCGCAGCGTGTACGCCTCACGGTAGAGCGGCTCAGCTGTAGTGCAGTCGCCGCCCTCGTGGTGCAGCTGGCCGACGAGGAACGCCGCCGAGGCCGTGCGGCGGTGGCCATCGGGGAAGGCGTTGCGGAAGATGCCGAGGGCTTCTTGATACTGCGCCAGCGCCTCGTCGGTGCGGCCTTGCGCGCGGTAGAGGTCGCCGAGGTGACGCAGCGTGACGCCGTTGTCGGAGTGCGCCTCGCCAATCAGCTTGCGGCGCATGGCGAGGGCATCGAGCAGGGGCGGCTCAGCGGCGGCGTAGCGCTCCGTCTGGATGTACAGGTAACCGATTTGCTCCAGCGCGCTGGCGATGTAGGCGTGCTCCTCGCCGTGGATGGCGCGGTAGGTGCGCAGCGCGGCTTGATAGAGCTCCAAGGCGCGGTCGTACTCGCCCAGCTCGGCCAGGATTAAGCCGAAGTCCTGCGCCTTGGCGCCTGTCTGCGCGTGCGCCTCGCCTAGCACTTTCAGGTTCAATTCGTAGGCCTGCTGGTAGTACGGCAACGCCTCGTCATACTTGTATTGTCGGTACAGCGATTGCGCCAAGCCGTTGAGGCTGTATGCCACGTACGGATGCTCCGGCCCCAGCTGCTTGATGTCGAGGTCGAGCACGCGGCGCAGGATCGGCTCGGACTCCTCGTAGCGCCCCTGGATGGTGAGCACAGAGGCCAAGTTGTAGAGCGCCGTCGTGACCTCGGGATGGTCGTCGCCGT
>JBCCMF010000321.1:0-5295 GCA_039026435.1 Bacteroidota bacterium | reverse complement strand
GCCGCCGAAGTAGCCGTCCGAGATGTTGCTCCACGACGCGCCACCGTCGGTCGTCTTCCACACGCCGCCGCCCGTGGCGCCGAAGTAGTAGAGGTACGGGTCGCCGGGCACGCCAGAGACCGCTGCCGACCGCCCGCCACGGTGCGGGCCGACGCTGCGGAACGCCATGTTCTCAAAGGCCGCCGCATCGACGGCTTGGGCAGAGGTGGTGTCGGGGAGGTAGAGGAGCGACGCGAGCAGCAGCGCGCAGAAAGCAGCACAACGCATGGGAAAGGGTGCGGTTGGTTGAAACGTGCTGCAAGTCTACCGCACACCGAGGTGAGACGCAACGAGATCGTCACAAACAAAAACACCCTGTTCCGTCGGAATACTCTGGCAAGTCAGCCAGTTCCAGCAACGGCCTCTATCTCTTCCAACTCGTACAGCGCTGTTGGTGCGAGGTCTGCACCGTTGGGCCACACTACGGTCCCGCACACGGGGTCTATGCTCACACGCTCGGCGTATGTCGGGTCTCGAAGTGGCTGGAAAACGGGACCGCCTATCCGCTCAATGAGCGGGAGCACATCCACGACGCGCTTCTCGCCATTGCTGAACGTGAGAGCCAAGACGTGACGGCCAAGTGATCTGGCGTGGCAATGCGGAGGACGCCAGGCATACCTTGTAATCCAAGCAGTGACCCACGGGGTTGTCATCCCGAGCAAAGCCGAGGGATCTCCCCCGTTCAAGAAGTGCACGACGAC
This sequence comes from Bacteroidota bacterium, assembly GCA_039026435.1. Classification (GTDB taxonomy): domain Bacteria; phylum Bacteroidota; class Rhodothermia; order Rhodothermales; family JBCCMF01; genus JBCCMF01. The sequence goes on along the minus strand of JBCCMF010000321.1, from coordinate 4,555 downwards.
CAAGTGGGAGATCCCTCGACTCTGGCCTTCGGCCTCCGCTCGGGATGACATGTCCTGAGTGGTCGAGAGATTGGCCACAATTCGGGGCAGCAGGCCTGCAACTCCGGCACGCTACAGCTAACACCTGGAACGCGGTCTATCTAGCCTTAATCGGCCTCCGAATCCTTGGCTTCTGCCTCGGCTTCCGCCACAGTCGGCGTAGCTTCGGCGGTGGCGGCGCCGTCGCCCTCGGGCGGGCCGTAGGCGACGTACTCGCCGTGCGGGCGTTCGCCCAGGATCTCGACCAAGTCGCGAGGGCCGAGCACCTCCTTCTTGAGCAGTGACTGCGCCATCGACTCGAGCAACTCGGCTTTGTCGGCCAGCATCTTGTGCGCGCGCTTGTGGACGTCGTTGATGATGTCCTTCACCTCCTGGTCGATCATGCGTGCCGTCTCGTCGGAGTACGGCTTGTCGAACATCGGGCTGCTCTGGTCGCGGCCGGAGAGGTTGAAGCTGATGTGGCCGATCTTGTCGCTCATGCCGTAGTCCACCACCATCGCGTAGGCGAGCTTGGTGATGCGCTCCAGGTCGTTCTGGGCGCCCGTAGAGAGGTGGCCGAATATGATCTCCTCCGCCACGCGCCCGCCGATCATCATGGTCATGCGGTCCATGAAGGCTTCCTGCGTGCTGATGTAGCGCTCCTCGGGCAGCGACTGGGCGTAGCCGAGCGCGGCCAAGCCACGCGGCACGATCGACACCTTGATGACGGGGTCGGTGTTCTTCAAGAACCAGCCTGTGATGGCGTGACCTGCCTCGTGGTAGGCCACAATCTTGCGCTCCTCAGGCGAGATCAGCTTGTTCTTTTTCTCCAACCCGGCAATGACGCGGTCGATGGACTTCTCAAAGTCCGACATCTCGATGGCGTCTTTGTCGAGGCGGGCGGCCAAGATGGCGGCCTCGTTACAGACGTTGGCGATCTCAGCCCCGGCAAAGCCCGGCGTCTGGCTGGCGAGGACCTGATGGTTCACATCCGAGCCCAGGATCAGGTTGCGCGTGTGTACCTTGAAGATGGCGGCGCGCTCGTTGCGGTCGGGCTTGTCGATGAGGATCTGGCGGTCGAAGCGGCCGGGGCGGAGGAGGGCGTTGTCCAACACGTCGGGGCGGTTGGTGGCCGCCATGATGATGACGCCTTTGTCCGTGTTGAAGCCGTCCATCTCCACCAGGATCTGGTTGAGCGTGTTCTCGCGCTCGTCGTTGGCGCCCATCATCATGCCACGCCCGCGCTGGCGGCCGATGGCGTCGATCTCGTCGATGAAGATGATACACGGCGCTTTCTCCTTCGCCTGCCGGAAGAGGTCGCGCACGCGGGCCGCACCCACGCCGACGAACATCTCCACGAAGTCGGAGCCGGAGAGCGAGAAGAACGGCACACCCGCTTCACCGGCCACGGCTTTGCCGAGCAGCGTCTTGCCCGTTCCCGGCGGGCCGACGAGCAGCACGCCCTTCGGCAGCTTGCCGCCCAGGCGTGTGAAGCGTTTCGGGTTCTTCAGAAACTCGACGATCTCCTGCACTTCCTCCTTGGCCTCATCGAGCCCGGCCACATCGCGGAAGTTGATCTGCTGGTTGCTCAGCGCGTCGTAGAGCGTCGCCTTGTTCTTGCCGATGTTGAGCACCTGCGAGCCCGGGTTCATCCGGCGGATCAGGAACAGCCATAGGGCGACGATGATGATGAGCGGCAGCACCCACGTGAGCATCCCACCAAACCAGTTTTCCTCGCGCTTCGCCTCGAACTGGACGCTGTTTTCCCGAAGGAAGGCGGTGAGCTCATGGTCGTCGGGCTTGACCGTGGTGAACTGGCGCGGCGTCTCGCCCGGCGCGGTGTTGCCCAGCCAGTTCTGGGGCGGCTTGCCGATTTGCACGCTGCCCTCGCGGACGGCATCTTCGGTGTATTCGCCTTCGATGCGCGCGTCGTTGATGATCGTCACGTTCTCGACAAAGCCCCGCTCGGTGTAGTCGAGGAAGGTGCTGTACTCGACTTCGTTGGGGTCGGTGCCGCCCAGGAAGAGGAAGAAGTGGACCAACAGGGCGATGAACACCACGAGGTAGATCCACACCGAAAAGCGCGGGCGCCGTTCGCCGAAGCGAGAGGGGCCGTCGCCGCTGCGCTGGTTGGAGTTGTTGCGCTCGTCTTGCGCCATAAGCTACCTGCTATAAAGCCATCGGGGTTGCCGCCGCGTGGGCATGGGCGGCAAGGACCCAGTAGGATGATCAAGTGAGTTAAGCGCCGTACTTTAGCGGATCGGTTTCGTTCCTCAAACGGCGTGCCGTGCCCCTACGGACCGCACGCCAAAAGGTTGGTTAGCGCCCATGGGCTCACGACCCGAGCAGGGCGCTGTACACCGTGCGGAGGCGCTTGGGACAGGTGCCACAGCAGAACAGCCCAAAGACGGCGAGGTTGGCCAGGTTGACGCGGAGGTAACTGCGCTTGCGGTACTTGCGCGCCGAGACGACCGCCTCGTCGGGCATGATGGCGAACGGCGCCATCCGCCGGGCCCGGCGCAGCCAGTCGTACTCTTCCATGATGACGTACGTGGGGTCGTAGCCACCCGTGGCCTCGAAGAGCGGGCGCGTCACGAACAGCGTCTGGTCGCCGCCGCGGCACATGAGCCGGTCGAAGCGGGTGAAGTAGGCGTTGATGCGCAGCAGCGGGTGCGGGCGGTCGAACGCGAAGCGGAAGCAGCCCATCGGCATGCCGTCGGCCAGGGCATCGCGGATGTGGGTGACGAAGCGCTGGGGTGGGCGCGTGTCGGCGTGGACGAAGTAGAGCACGTTGCCCGAGGCGTAGGCAGCGCCCGCGTTCATCTGCTGGGCTCGCCCGCGCTCCTTGGCATGGATCACTGTGGCGCCTGCTCGCCGTGCGAGGTCGGCGGTGCCGTCCGTACTGTGGCCGTCTACTACGATGAGATCGGCCAGGGCGTCGCCACCGCGCGCGCGCAGGTAGCGTACCAAACTGCCGATGCGCTCGGCTTCGTTGTACGCCGGGATGACGATGCTAAGCTGCAGCGGTGCGTGGGGGGCGGGTAAGAATGGCGATCGTGCCGAGATCATAGGCAGCAGTAGCGTGCCTTTGTGGGGGGCGTACACAACCAAACATAAACGGCTATCGTTAGTCGTACACTGGTCTAGCAGAGGTTCTTTATGCTTCGTTTCTCGTTCGTTGCGCTGGCGTTGCTCTTCGCGAGTGGCTGCACCAGCTCCCGCGTCAGCATCGTGCGCGCCGATGGGCCTGTGGCGCAGCCCACCACGTTCGATCACACCGCGTTCGATGCCATCTTGCAGGCACATGTGGACGATGCGGGGCTAGTCGATTATGCCGCGCTGCAGGCCAGCGATGCACTGGCGCCCTACCTGCGCCGCCTCGCCCAGGCCGATCCCAGCAACCTGGACGACGCCGACCGCCTCGCGTTCTGGCTCAACGCCTACAACGCCCTTACCATCAAGCTCATCATAGATCACTACCCGACCAAGAGCATCCTGCGCCTCTCGCCCGTGGGCATCCGTGGCCTGCCGTTTATCATTCCCAAGGTCAACACGCCGTTCAAGGTCGATGTGGGCGAGATAGGGGGCGAGGTCGTGACGCTCGATCACGTGGAGCACGGCATCATCCGCGAGCGCTTCGACGAGCCGCGGATCCACTTCGCGCTGGTGTGCGCCGCGCTGAGCTGCCCGCCGCTGCGCCGCGAGGCCTACGTGGGCGACCGCCTCGACGAGCAACTCGACGACCAAGCCCGCACCTTCCTCGCCAACCCCGAGCGCAACCGCGTAGAGCCCGAAGAGGGCGTCATCCGCATCTCGAAGATCTTCAAGTGGTTCGAGGAAGACTTCGGCGGCAGCGATGAGACGTTGCAGCAGTTCTTGGCGCCGTACTACGACGGCGACATCCGCGCCCAACTGGAAGCGGGTGCTTTCGACGTCAAGCACATGGATTACAAGTGGTCGCTCAACGACCAAGCGCGCTTCGCCGATGGCGAATAGGGTGCCAGACGTAGGCTACTCTTAGCCGCTCTGACCTATCTTGTCGCGGGCGTTATCTGTCTGCTGGGCGCGGGCTCTAACGTGGCAACATTGCGCCACGCACTGTATCGCACCAGGCAGCGGTTAGCGCCCTTGCATCCTCGATGACATGCCTCTTCATATACCATGCGTTACGCCCTACCCATACTCGCTATCGCGGCCTTGGCCAGCGGTTGCACCAACTCCAGCGTCGATATCGTGCGCGCCGATGGTCCCATCGTAGCGCCCGACTCCTTTGACCACGGCCTGTTCAACGACATCATGATGACCTACGTCGATGACGTCGGACTCGTAGACTACGGCGCCATCAAAGACGGCGATGTGCTCACTCCCTACCTGCGCCGACTCGCCCAGACCGATCCGAGCAACCTGGACGACGCCGACCGCCTTGCGTTCTGGCTCAACACCTACAACGCGCTCACGATCAAGCTCATCATAGACCACTACCCCACCGAGAGCATCTTGCGCCTCTCGCCCGTGGGCATCCGCGGCCTGCCGTTCG
>JBCCMF010000320.1:0-5352 GCA_039026435.1 Bacteroidota bacterium | reverse complement strand
CCTCGGGGATCTCCTGCTCGCCCCGCGTGACGTCTGAGATCCAGATCTCGATGGCGAAGATGTACGACAGCCACGCCATGATGCTGAAGGGGATACACGTAAGCAGACTGCCGATGAGGCCGGGTATGAGTTGGAGGTTGTCCATGGGTGGCCCAGGTAAGAAGGGGGAGGGTGACGGTCAAAAATCAGCACCTGCAATATGGGCATCTGCCGACAAACCCGCACCGCTTTCACCGCCGATTCAACTGAGGTGTCCGGCCGTTCGCTGTACCTTGCGGCGCTTCCACCACCACCGCCCAATCGCCATGCGCTCTACGTTTGCTGCGCTGCTGCTGATCGTCCTGCTCGTCTCGCCCGGTGCGCTCCATGCTCAAACGCCGACCCATGTTCTGCCCGACAGCATCGTCGTGACGGCCTCGCGAACGGCTGAGGCGGCACGCACGTCGGCGCAGCGCGTGACGGTGCTGACGGCGGCAGACATCGCGGCGCTGCCCGTGGCGTCGTTCGACGAACTGCTGCGCTCGGTGGGCGGCATGGAGGTGCAGAGCCGAGGCGGCTTTGGCGTGCAGAGCGACCTCACCATGCGCGGCTCCACGTTCAACGGCGTGCTGCTGCTGCTCGACGGCGTGCGGCTCAACGATCCGATGACGGGGCACTTCTTGTCGGATTTCCCCATTCCGCTGACCGAGGTCGCCCGCGTCGAGGTGCTGCGCGGCCCAGCGACGGCGCTGTACGGGCCGGATGCGCTCGGCGGCGTGATTCAGGTGTTCACCTTCACTGGCCTACGCCATCTGGACGCCGAACGCTCGGGCACGGAGCTGACCGCCCACGCGCAACTCGGCGAGCACACGCTGTACGACGCCGAGGGCAGCCTGCGCCACCACACGCCGCGTACCACCGTCAGCGCCGCCACGGCGTGGCAAGGCAGCGACGGCCAGCCGATCCTCAATAGCGAGGGCGCGGCCGTTCGTGGGTCGATGGGCGACCTCCGCACCGATTTTACGCGGCAGGCGCACACGGTGGCGGTCGCGCATCGGCTGGATGCCGCTACGCTGTTCGCCCGCGCCGGGCTGGACGACCGCGACTTCGGCGCGTACCACTTCTACACGCCCTTCGCCAGCGACACGGCCCGCGAAGCCACGGCCACGTACTGGGCGCATCTCCGTGCCATAGGCCAGACCCCGGGCGGCAGCGAATGGACGCTCAACGGCACGGCCAAACAGCACGACGATCGCTACGTCTACAACCCCGTCACGCCCGCCAACGAGCACACCAGCCGCCGCTTCGCCCTCGACGGGCACCTGACACGAGCGGTCACTTCTGCCGTGCGTCTCACGGCAGGCGCCGACGTCGCCCTGCGCAGCATCGACAGTAACAACCTGGGACAGCACGACGACGCCTCGGGCGGTGGCTTTGTCAGCGCAACGTGGCAGCCTGCAGCGCGGTGGATGGTGCGCGGCAGCGGACGGCTCGACTACGACCCGGGCTTTGGCTGGGAGGCCACGCCGCAGCTCAACGCAGGCTACACCGCGGGCGCGCTGGGCTTCCGTGCAGGCGTGGGCCGCGCCGTGCGGGCGCCGAACTACGTAGAGCGCTACTTCAACACGACGCTCGCCAGCCCACGCGGCCGCAGCCTAGGCAACCCCGACCTCGAAGCCGAGCAGGCGTGGAGCTACGAAGCCGGCCTCGACGTCTACCCCGCCGCCGGCCTCGCCCTGCACGCCACTGCCTTCCGCCGCATCACCGACAACCTCATCGACTACGTCAAAGTCACCGACGCCGACACGGTCTTCCTGGCTCGCAACCTGTTCGAGGTGGACACGCGCGGCCTCGAACTCGACGGCACCCTACGCTCCGCGATTAGCAACACCACAAACCTCGCCCTGCGCCTGAGCTACACGCTGCTCGACGCCACCCTCAACGATGCCGAGCAGGTGGCGGAGTACAAGTACGCGCTGACCAATGCCCGCCACATCGTGCAAGGGCAGGGCAGCGTGCAGGTGGGCGCAGTCCGGCTGGGCCTGCATGGGATCTGGAAGGAACCACTCGACGGCGAGGCGTACGGCGTGGTGGGCGCCCGCCTCCAGTACGGATTGGCGTGGGGCACCCGCCGCCTCTCGCTCTCGCTCGATGTGCGCAACCTGCTCGACACCGCTTACACCGAGGTCTTCGATGCTCCGCTGCCCGGCCGGTGGTTCATCGCCGGGGTGCGGCTGATGCCCTAGCGCCCATCGCCAGCAATTGAGCAGAACGTCCTCATTGGTGCTTGCGCACACGGCCTATTGTGGGTTATGATGGCTCCCCCTATACATCCATCGCCCCGGGCCTTTCGTCATGGACCTGATAGCCTATCGTGTTGGTACGTTACCCGGTTGGACCCTGCGGCCTGCATCGAAGAAACGCCAATGGATGAACGAGACGCATGGCAGCTTTGCCTACCGCTGCCTGCCCCTCACCATTGCCAACAGCGCGGGATGGGTCATTGAGTGCCCGGCGGCGTTTTCAGCCGTGTGGGATGGGGAGCAGATTGGCGATGCCGGGGTCACGCTTACCTTTGCGGACACGGCTGACGCCAGCGTGTACGGTACCAGCATACATAGTCACTTCGGTAGCGGTGTCATTACGTTTAATATCCCGTATCTCTTTCGCACGTCGTCGGGTGTGGCCCTGCATGCACGCGGCGTGCCCAACGCGCCCAAATACAACGTGGCCCCGCTGGAAGGCCTGATCGAGACCGACTGGCTGCCCTTCACGTTCACCATGAACTGGAAGATTCAGCGGCCTCACATCCCCGTGCATTTCGCCAAGGGCGAACCCATCTGCTTCATCCAGCCGTTCTCGATTCCGCTGCTTGAGTCGGCAGAACCCGAGATCCGCTCCATCGACACCGACCCCGAGCTGAAGCAGCAGTTTGCCGAGTGGCGGCAGAGCCGAAGAGACTTCATCGCACGCGACGACCGCACGATGCGTGAGTGGCAGAAGACCTACACGCGTGGCCAGCGCATGGACGGCACCAAGGCCCACGCGCATCGGACCACGATCAGGCTGCCCCACTTTGCCGACCACACCACCGAGCCCGAAGCGCCGTAGGTGCTCTGCCTCCCGGCCGTCGCTACGTAAAGCCTGATCAGGGCTGGCGATTGCTCTGCACGTATGCCGCCACAGCCTCACGCGTGCTGGCAAGCGGCGCGCTGGCCACGAAGCGATCCATCGGCGCAGAGTCCCCGTTTTGCAGGCGATAGTCGGGCAAGAGGTCGGCAAACTCGCGCTGGGCAATCAGGTCCACGAGGCGCTCGCGCTCCCAGTGTTGGAGTTGGAACGACTGCGCCAGGCCGTGCTCAACGGCGAGGTGCACCATCTCGTGGATGGTGGTGTGGAGGCCACCACCGCCCTTGAACCGGGCGTCGGCGTCGGTCCACAGGATGATGTCGCCCGTGTCGGGGTTGAACGAGCCGCCCGGTCCGTACAGGGTGAGCGTGACCGTCACCGAGTCGAGCTTGGCGAAACCGTCGTGCGCGTGCCACTGGTTGATGCGCGCCAGCGCGGTTTCCAGCGGCTGCCGCTGGGCGCGCATCGCCGCGAGGGCGGCCTGGAAGGTGGAGGCGTTGTATACCTCTTGGGCAAACACGTCGAAGTCCCCGGACTCGCTGCCTGTGCCGTCAAACATGGGATGCTCGGGAAGGCTGACGGCATAGTTGTTTGCTCGGAAGAAGTCCATGTCGGCCAGGGTGCGTTCGAGGTAACCAAACGCTTCGCGGGGCTGCGGCGCCTGGACGGTGAGCACGGCATCGGCGGTCTGCACGGTGAAGCCTTCATCCAATGAGGGCTGGGCACAGCTTACCGCAGTGATGGCCAAGCAGGTGCACAGGACGAGTACGGCGTTTTTCACAAGGGCGACGGAGTGCGTGGGGAGAGATAGGTTGCAGCAGGCGGTGTCGTCTGCGCGAGAACCTACGGCACAGGGGCGTGCAGGATGCAGCGGAATCACCCAGGTGCGCCCTACGTGAGCGGTTCATCAGCGGAGTAGCTACCTTGACGCCGTCCGCTCGTATTCGCCCTAGCCCTCTTGCCGCCATGCGCGTGTTGGTCTGCGTCCTCCTCGCCAGTATGATCGCCATCGGCATGACAGGCTGTGAGCAGGCGGCGCCTGCCGTGCCTACCCCACAGGTACTCGCTGACAATGGCGCCTGGACATGGTTCAACGATGAGCGTGCCGTCTTCGCTGGGGAGAACCTCTACGTCGGGTTCGTTGACACAGCGGGCTATGCCAGCGTCGCGGTGCATCCGCTTGAGGGCGGGAGCGCACGAACGTACAGGCTGGGCACGAAGCAAGAGAAAGACGACCACAACAACCCCGCCTTCCTCTACCTGGGCAGCGCTCGCCTGCTGGCGACCTATGCGCTCCACCACACCGAGCCCATCTGGTACTGGCGCTTTGCGGAAGGCACCGCCGCGGATGCCATCCGATGGTCGGAGGAGGAGCCTACAGCGCCGCTGGCAGCGCGCATCACGTACAGCAACCTCGTTCAACTCGCCGCCGAAGGGGGGCGCGTCTACAACTTCTTCCGAGGCACCAACTTCGACCCGGCTTTCATGACCTCGGATGACGACGGCCGCACATGGAGTACCGAACAGCACTTCATCACATCCGGCGGGCGCTCTACGCGGCCCTACGTCAAGTACGCCTCCGACGGGAATGGGCGGATCGACCTGCTGTTCACGCAAGCACACCCGCGCGATGCGGCGACGAACATCTATCACGTGTACTACCAGGACGGAAACCTCCATCGCAGCGACGGGCAGCACATCCAGGCGCTTCCAGGCAACGACGCCCCTCCGATGCCCGTGGATGCGGGCACGCTCATCTACAGCGCCAGCGATAAAGGCCGGGCCTGGGTGTGGGACCTCGAATACGACGCCAGCGGCACGCCTGTAGCCGTGTACGTGACGGCGCGCGACAGCACCGTCGGGAACGATCTGCGCTACCACTACGCCCGCTGGGATGCCGAGCGCGGCACATGGCAGGAGCGAGAGATCGCCCACGCTGGGACGCACCTGTACGACGGCGAGAACCACTACGCCGGAGGCATCGCCCTCGACCCCGACGACACGCGCACCGTCTACACTTCTTCTGATGTCGATCCCGCTACGGGCGCCACGACCGATCACTACCAGATCTACCGGGGCCACACAGACGATGACGGCAAAACCTGGGTGTGGACCGCACTCACGCCCGATGCCACAGCGGATAACCTCCGGCCGTTTGTGCCACGTGGCGGCCAAGGACGTCACGCTGTGCTGTGGTTCCGCGGGCGCTACACCTCGTATACGGACTACGACACCGCCGTCGTT
>JBCCMF010000319.1:0-5360 GCA_039026435.1 Bacteroidota bacterium | reverse complement strand
GATCCAGGTTGATGCTAAGCGGGATGCCTGTCTCTACGCCGGGCTGCAGGCTGTACTGGTCGTTGAGCGCCCCGCCGATGGTCTCCTGCTCGTCGAGGAACAGCGTCCAGTCGAGGCCGACCAGCGTGGCGATCACCGGGTTATCGGCGGGGTTCTCAGCACCGACGTTCACTTGGAAGCCCATCGGCAGCTCGCGGCGCGTCACGGCGGCGGTCAGGCGCACGAGGTCGAGCGGGCGGACGTCGCTAAAGCTGCGCATCTCTTGCACGTTGATGCCCGCCAGCCGCATGTCTTGCACCGACCGCAAGCTGAACTTGACGTCTTTGAGGACAGCGATCTGCTGGAGGGTGCTGCAGCTGGAGAACAGCGTGGCCGATGCGACCAGCAGCAGGATCAGAATGGCGGGATGGCGGGTAGGGCGGAGCGATTTCATGACGACGCGTCTCGGTCTGTGACAGATGATGCTCAACAGGTGATGTGTATGCGAAAGCTCGCCCATGAGGAGATCCCCCGGCTCGCCCCCGACGGGTTGGCGGCACGTGCCCGGCACCCGGTGGTGGTCATAGTAGACAACATTCGGAGCGTGCACAACGTCGGCTCCGTTTTTCGAACCGCCGACGCCGCCTGGATCGAACATATCCATATCTGTGGCTATGCGCCAACCCCACGGCATAAAGGCGTCTTGAAAACGGCGTTGGGTGCCGAGGCGTCCGTGCCCTGGACGTACCACCCCGACATCCACGACGCGATGGACGCGATAGAAGCCGAGGGGTTCACGCTGGCGGCGCTAGAAATCACAGACACGCCGACGTTCGCCGAGGCCTTGGCCGATGACCACTACCCGCTCGCGCTGGTGCTGGGCAACGAGGTGACGGGCGTGGCCGATGACGTGCTGGCGCGGTGCCGCCTCTCCCTGGAAATTCCACAGTACGGCATGAAGCAATCCATGAACGTATCGGTTGCGTTTGGCATCGCGGTCTTCGACGTCGTCCGGCGCTTCCGGGCGTTGCAGTCGCTGCCCGCCGACCCCACGCGCACACCCCGACCCGCTTCGCATGGCTGACACCGCCACCGATACCCTCGGCGCTCTCGACCTGGGATCGCACTTCGCCCCGCCCACCCATGCCGATTGGCTGGCTGGCGTGAAGCGTACGTTGCGCGGTCGCGCGGTGGACGAGGTGTTGCAGTGGCGTCCGTCGGCTGGGCTGACGTTGCCGAGCATCGTCTTTGGAGCGGACGAGGCCGCACGGCGCCCACCTTCGGAAGCGGTTACGGCGTTCACCCTGTCGCATACGCTGGCCGGGCTGCCCGAGCACTATCGCGCAGCAGCCAAGCGGGCGCTAGACCTCGGGGCCGATACCGTCGCGCTTTGGTCGGCCGATGGCGAGGTGGATCATGCGCTGACCAACGCCATCGGCGACAGGCTTCGTGTGTACGCACCACATCAGCCAGACGTGCCAGCCGCGCTGTGGATGCCCGTCGTTCGGCCCGATGCGCGCCCGGCGCCCCCCACGCCGCGTGTGCTGCTTGATGGCGCGGTGTTTACCGAAGCGGGCGCCGATGCCGTCACCGGGCTGGCGTGGCACCTCGCGCTCGCCAACCGCTATGCTCAGCAGCGGAATGATCATGGGCGTGCTCTAGACACCTATACGCTGCGTGTTGCCCTGACGCTTGAGCCAATGCTCGACGTGGCCCGGCTCACCGCCACACGGCGTGTTTTCCGCCAGTTTGCAGCGGCTTGGGGGCTCGATGCCGATCTCGAGTTGCACGCCGTCACGAGCTACCGCTACCAGACGACGCAGGACGTCCACAACAACCTCATCCGCGCCAGCCTGCAAGGCGTAGCCGCCGCCCTCGCGGGCGCAGACGTCCTGAGCGTGCGTCCCTACCGCGCTGGCGACGATGAGGCGACGCGATGGGCGCTCGGCCTCGGCCACCTCTTGCGCTCGGAGAGCCACTTCGGCACACGGCCGGATGCGCAGGACGCGTGGTGGATCAGCACAGCCGCCGAGCAGATCGCCGTCCAAGCGTGGGCGCAGTTTCAGGCTATCGAGGCGGCAGGCGGCTTCGATGCGGCGTGGTCCTCAGCCGATGGCTTGGCGCACATCCGAAGTCAACATCAGCGCATCGTAGAGGCGCTGGCTATGGGCGAGCGCACGCTGGTGGGCACAACCCGCTTCCTCGACGAAAGCACGGCAGACCCGGCCAGTCTCGTCGCCCCCAATGACCTCCCGGCATTGCTGGAATCCGGCACGACCTGGCACACCTTGGAGCGCGTGAGCATGGCGTTTGAGCACCTCCGCGAACGTGGCCGGAAAGCCTGTCAGCAGCGCAGCCTACCGCCTGTCCTACTGGTAGACCTCGACCCGAAGCGCACGGCCCAAGCGCGGCAGCTGGCCACGGACTTCTTTCGGATGGCCGGGCTGAAGGTGCAGCTCGTAGCATCGCCATCGGCATACGAACGCAGCAAGCGACTCCGCGTGGCATGTGTGCTGGGCGACCCAAACAGCAACGGTGTTTCAGAGACGCTCCAGACGCTGGAAGCGCGTCGGCCAGGGCTGCTCCGCTACGTCGTGCAACACCCAACCGCCCTCGACAGCACGCTCCAACTCCACGTCGATGACTGCCTCCACGCAGGGATGGACCGCCTCGAACTCATCCACGACCTCCACCTCTCCCTCGGCATGGTATGAGCACGCCTGACTTCGCCTCGATCTCGTACCAGCCCGCGGCAGGCAACGCGCTGTCGGAGCATCCGCACCTGCCGGGCGCGTCGGGGCTTGCGCCGTTTCTGCGCGGTCCGTACGGCACGATGTACGTCGGCCGCCCGTGGACCATACGTCAGTACGCGGGCTTTTCGACCGCCGAGGCGTCGAATCGGTTTTACAAGCAGAACTTGGCGGCGGGGCAGCGCGGCCTCTCGGTGGCGTTCGACCTCGCCACGCATCGCGGCTACGACAGCGACCACCCGCGCGTGCAGGGCGATGTGGGGATGGCAGGCGTGGCCATCGACTCGGTCGAGGATATGCAGCGGCTCTTCGACGGCATCCCGCTCGGCACCACCTCGGTGTCGATGACGATGAACGGCGCCGTGCTGCCTATCCTGGCGTTCTACATCGTGGCGGCGGAGCGTCAGGGCGTGAGTGCGGATCAGCTGGCGGGCACCATCCAGAACGACATCCTGAAGGAGTTCATGGTGCGCAACACGTACATCTACCCGCCCGCGCCGTCGATGCGGATTGTGGGCGACATCATCGGGTACGCTGCCCAGCACATGCCGCGTTTCAACACCATCTCCATCAGCGGCTACCATATGCATGAGGCAGGCGCCCCAGCCGACCTAGAGCTGGCCTACACGCTGGCCGATGGGCTCGAATACGTGCGCGCCGGGCTAGATGCCGGGTTGGGCATCGACGACTTTGCGCCGCGTCTGTCGTTCTTCTGGGGCATCGGGATGGACCTGCTGACGGAGGTGGCCAAGATGCGCGCCGGGCGTGTGCTGTGGGCGCGGCTCCTCAAGCCGTTCGCGCCGAAGAACCCGAAGTCGATGATGCTGCGCACGCACTGCCAGACCTCGGGGTGGAGCCTGACGGCGCAGGCGCCCTACATCAACGTCGGACGCACGACGATCGAGGCGATGGCGGCGGTGCTGGGCGGCACACAGTCGCTCCACACCAACGCGCTGGACGAGGCCTTGGCCCTCCCCACCCCGTTCTCGGCGCGGATCGCTCGCAACACGCAGCTCATCCTGCAAGACGAAACCGACCTGACGAAGCTGATCGACCCGCTCGGCGGCGCAGCAGCGCTAGAGGCGCGCACGGAGGAGTTGATCGATGCCGCGTGGACGCACCTCCAAGAGATCGAAACGCTGGGCGGCATGACGGCGGCGCTCAACGCGGGGATTCCGAAGCAGCGCATCGAAGAGGCGGCTACGCGTCGGCAGGCGCGCATCGACCAGGGCGACGATGTCATCGTGGGCGTCAACCGGTACGCGCCGGATGCCGAGGCGCCGCTCGACCTCCTACGCGTGGACAACCGCGCCGTGCGGCAGCAGCAGCTAGAACGGCTGGCGGCGCTGAAGGCGGAGCGCGACGACGGCTATGTTCAAGCAACGCTAGAACGCATTGCGGCTATCGCGGACGGCGGCGATGGGAATTTGCTCGAAGCGTCGGTCGAGGCAGCGCGTGCGCATGCTACCTTGGGCGAGATCTCGATGGCGCTCGAAAACGTATTTGGGCGCTACACGCCGCCGTACCAAGCCGTGGAGGGCGTATACCGCGAAGCCATGACCGATGACACCTTGTTCGCCGCTGCCCGCGCCAAGACGCGTGCCTTCGAGACCGCGTTTGGCCGACGCCCACGATTGCTGATGGCAAAGATGGGCCAAGACGGGCACGACCGGGGCGCCCATGTTGTCGCCACCGCGTTCGCCGACCTGGGCTTCGATGTGGACGTGAGCCCGCTGTTCCAGACGCCGGACGAGGTAGCCCAGCAAGCGCTCGACAACGACGTCCACCTCGTCGGCGTCTCTAGTCTCGCAGGAGCGCACCGGACGCTCGTGCCCGAGTTGATCGGGTTGCTCGCCGACCAAGGCCGGCCCGACATCCAGGTCGTAACGGGCGGGGTGATCCCGCCCGAAGACTACGGCGACCTGTTTGAGGCGGGCGTAGCGGCCATCTTCGGCCCCGGTACGATCATCGCCCAGGCCGCGCTGGACATCCTAGCGCTCTACCTCGACGCGCAGCACGCATGAACCGATGGCGCTGAATCCGCGACGTACATCTGTGCAGCTCTCCGCCGTGCCCGCCGCCAAGACGCTCGCGGAGCAGTTGATCGGCGGCGACAGGCGCGCGTTGAGCCAAGCGATCACGCTAGTCGAGAGCGTCCATCCTGACCACGCTGCGGTGGCGCGCGAGGTCTTGCGACAGACCGCAGCGCACACGGGCCGCGCCCAGCGCATCGGCGTCACGGGCATTCCCGGCGCGGGCAAGAGCACGCTGATCGAAGCCCTCGGCAAACACTACCTCGGCGCCAACTACCGCGTGGGCGTCATCGCCGTAGACCCGAGCAGCCCGACCTCCGGCGGCAGCATCCTGGGCGACAAGACGCGCATGCCTGTGCTCAGCGTACACCCCAACGCCTTTGTCCGCCCGTCGCCCAACCGCGGCCTGCTCGGCGGGCTGAGTGCCACGACGTACGCCGTACGCCACCTGCTCGACGCCGCCGGGTACGACCGCATCCTGATCGAGACCGTGGGTGTGGGTCAGGCCGATGTCGAGATTCAGCACCTCGTGGATGTGACCCTGCTGCTCACCGTCCCCGGCACGGGCGATCAGTTGCAGGGTATCAAGCGCGGCCTC
>JBCCMF010000318.1:0-5360 GCA_039026435.1 Bacteroidota bacterium | reverse complement strand
GGATGCGTCGAGCGGTGCGTTGAGCGTCTGGTTCAGGGCGATCCGCGTAGCTTCGGTGCCGCCGAGGGCGCGGGCCAAGTCTTGCCGTGCACTGGCGGTCTCGGCGCGGAGGCGGGCGACGTCGGCGGGGCTGGTGGTGCCGTAGTCGAGGCGAAGCTGCGCGGCGTCGAGGTTGGCGGTGAGCCGCTGGATGCGCTCGCGGGCAATCGCCACGCCCGTCTGCGCGCGCAGCACGCCCAGAAACGCCTTGCCCGCCTCCTCGGCCACGCCCAGCTTGGCTTCCTCGAAGAACAGCGTCTGGAGCGCCGCCACCTTCTTCTGGATGCTGATGCCGCCGAACGCGCCGTTTGAGAACAGCAGCTGCTCCAGCGTGCCGTCGAGCGTCCAGAGTCGCTCTGGGCTCGCCCCGCCGAGGGCCGCATTCGCCAGGTCCTCGTTGATGATCCGCGCCGTGGTCGAAGCGCCGAGCTGCGGATAGAGCACGCTCTCTGCCGCCCGAAGCTGCGCATCCACCTGGTCTAGGGCATAGCGCTCGGCTTCGATGGCGAGGTTCTGGTCGGCTGCGCGCCGCATCGCCTCATCCAGCGTTATGGGATTGTCTGCGTCTGGGGCACTGCCGACCAGGATGGCCTCCAACTGCGTCGCCCACGGCAGCGTGAGGCCGAGTTCAGCAGCGGTGGCGGCGTTGACGGTGAGGGCGGGCGGTGGCGTTGCCGCAGGTAGCGAGGCGGAGGAGGGGCAGGTGGCGGCATCATGCAGGCAGAGCGCCACGCGCCGCGCCAAGCCATCCAGGAAGTCAGGCGTTGCGGAGGCGAGGAAACCATCGGCGACGCGCTGTGCTTCGGCGGTGAACACAGCTACCTTGCGTGCCATCGCGATGTCCGCCAGCTTGGCGAGATCGGCATCCGGTAAGCCGAGTCCGGCGTCCAAGTAGAGCACATCGAAGCCGTCTTTGCGCTCCACCACGTCGGTGATCAGATCCTCGCCCGACGTCGCCGCCCACATGCTGATGCGCTCAATGCCGCTGCCCGTCGCCAGCAGGTCGAGTCGGGCAGCCATCCCTGGTAACGCGGCCGTCTTCGGATGGACGACAAGCGCCACATGCTGAACAGGTGCGCCAAGCAGGGCGAAGAGCTTTGGCAGATCGTTCGCCAGCGTGGAGGGCCGCGTGATGAGCCCCTCGGCCGCATCGCCGAGCAGCACCGGGTCGGCAAAGGCGACGGTGGGGCCATCGGTGGCTTCGGTATCCTGCTCCCAGACGCCGTAGGACGCTTCGGGCAGCGCCCCGTCGGTGCCGACCAGCCGCGTCAGCTCAGTCGTCACGCGTGCGTCGAGGTCAAGCGGGCCGCCGGACCCTACAGGCTGCGCCTGTGCCACGCTCGGGAGGGCAAGGAGCGTGGATAAGAGACTGAGCAGCAGAAGCCACCTGTGATGCCGTGTAATGATCATGCTTGTTTAAGTAGTTTGACTAAGTGGTCAAAGTATACGTACAGAGGGTGCCGCTGAATGTCTCGATCCTGTAAATCATATAGTTTGACCATTTGGTCAAGTTGATGATACAGGCATGTCGCATTGGGGTTGAGAGGATGTAACGGCCGCCGCCTCGACCAAGACGACGGCCGGAGCCTCAGCTGCCCGGCAGTCGCTGGTTGCGCGAGGCCAGCTCCGCAATCCGGTCGATGCGTCGCTGCCGCGTGGCGGGCTTTTTGGCCAGCTTGATCCAGCGCAGTACAAACCGTTGACTCGACGGCGGGAAGGCGTCGAAGTGGGCGAAAGCCTCGGGGTACGCCGCCAGCGCCTCCTTCAGGTCATCGGGTTTGATGAGCGCATCCACGTCGTCCAAGAAATTCCATAGCCCGCTCGCCTTCGAGGCTTCGATGGAAGCGAAGCCAGGGGGCGCCATCCGGCCCTCGTCGATGAGTCGAGCCGCACGGTCCTTGTAGCTCTTAGCCCAGTGCTGTACCTGCCGCGGGGAGATAAGCTGCATCGTGCGGTCGGCGTCGAGCTTGCGCCGAATGCCGTCAATCCAGCCGAAGCAGAGCAACTCGTCAAGGACATCTTCCCGGGAGACGTAACGCCCGCGCTGGTGCTTCTTGAAGGTCACCAGCCACACCGATTCGGGCTGCGCGTGGTGTGCGCTGAGCCATTGCCGCAACTCATCCGGTGAGGTTACCGTGACGCGTTCTAAATCGTCCATATCAGTGCGGGGTTGTTCGAGAGGGGCAGCCGAGCTTGTAAAGGGTGATGCTTAGCCTTGCCCAAAGCGGAGCAGTTTCTCGCAGGCATGGGCATGCTGAACCACTGTGTCTACGATGTCCCGTTCGGTCCAGTGGGCGGGCGCGAGGGTTCGTGTGGCGAGTAGGCTCGGGAGCCGAAGGTAATCCGAAAACTCATGGTCGCGGTAGTGCGAGAAGCCACGCGGCATACCAGAGAGCGCGCCGTCTCGCGACAGGTCAAGGCCGACCTCGTGTAGGTCACTGAGCACATGCCGGAACGATTCGGGCTCCTCGATCATCCGCTGGCGCATGGGCGTCATCTCGCTAGCCTTGCGCAGCTTGAAGCCCGCCGAGACGAACCCGCCGCTGGCATCGAGGCGCAGATAGAGCACGCCCTCGTCTTCGCGCCTGGAGCCGGAGGGCGTCATCACGCCCGCCACGTATTCGGAGTACGGCCGCTTATCGGCGCTGAACCGGGTGTCGCGGTGCTGGCGAAACATGGTCTTAGTGCTGCCCTTGAGCGGGATGGCGGTGGAGGCCAGGGCGGCTGTGGAGGCTTCCAGGATGCGTGCGAATGGGGTGCGCACGTCGGCCTTGAAATCGTCGCCATGGGCGTCGTACCACGTGCGGGAGTTGTCACCGGCGAGGCCGTCAAGCAGCTCAAAGGCGTTCGGGGATAGCTGAAGGTCAGCGGCGGTGGCGGGGATGGAGTCAGACATAGAACACAAAAGGAGAGAGGTGAAAAGGAAAAAGAAGGATGTGCGTTAGCGTACCTCCAGGTCGAGGGCGAGCGTCTGGCCATCGGCTATCGTGAAGGCGGCTTCGCTAAACCGAGGCTTGCGCAGCGACGGCCGCGCGTCGTTGGAGGCCGCCCAGTCTTCCTTGGGCGCACCCACGAAGTTGGTGTCGAGCTTGCCGTTGGTGTTCTTGTCGTGGAAGACCGCGAGGGCATAGGTCCCGGCCGCGAGCCCTTCGAAGCGGCAGGTCGTTCCGTCGGGGTCAGCGGTCTGGGTGTCGATGAGCAAGGCGTTGTCGTACTTGTCGGGATAGGCGTCGGCTTGGTCGAAGAGGCTGCACTTGATCTCGCCCTTGTCGGACGAGACGCCGGCGACGGACACGGTGATCGTGGCGTCCTGCGCGTACGCGAGCCCCGAGAAGACGCCCGTGGCGAGGACAAAGGAGGCGACGAGAAGCACGCGACGGTAGAGTGGATAGGGAGAGAACGACGTCATGTTTTCTGTGCGTTAGATGATGAAAAGGAAAGTGGAGATGATGCCTATCGTGGGCTTGGCAGGTCACCGTATCGGATGGCGGGTGGTCACATCGGGTAGCACGCCGTCCGTGTCCGAGAGCCACGTCAACGGAGCTGTCGTGCGAGCATCGGAGCCCACCGCGTCAAGCCCAGTTTTGACCGGATCTGCGTACACCACACTCGCAAAAGCGAGGAAGGTGAGCAGCATCGCGAGTAGCAAAAGCAACCTGTAGTACCGAGCGGCCATCATATCTGTTTATTTGGTTTGACTAAGTAGTCAAAGTATATGTATAATAGGGCAAGACGATTGTTCTAATCCTGTAAATCATTTGGTTTGACCATTTGGTCAAATTTTGAGAACAACCCTGCAGTATGTCCGTAAAGGGTGTGCAACTTCACCCAAATCAACCCCTTAGCCGATCACCTCATGGAAGCGCCCGTAGCCACCCTCTTCGACGCCAGCACGAGCACGTACGACGAGGCCGAAGTACACATCCTGAACGCTGCCCATCGCGTCTTCCTGCGGCACGGCACATCGGGGGCGCGTATGCAGCAGATCGCGAATGAGGCGGGGACCACGAAGTCGAGCGTGCACTATTACTTCCGCAGCAAGGACCGCCTCGCCGATGCCGTCTTCAAGCGTGCGCTGGAGGAGTCGTACGCCCGTTTCCGCGCCTCGCTGAACGTGGAAGGGCCGTTTGAGGACACCGTACGGGGACTGGTGGCTTCCAACATGGAGATGATCAAGGACTACCCCTACCTAGCAGGCTACATCATGACTGAGCTGCACCAGCAGCCTGAACGTGCGCATCAGGCGGCGGCGCTCATCCCCGGCTGTCGTGAGGAGATCGAAGCTAAGCTAGCCGCAGCCATTGAACGTGGCGAGATCCGCCCGACGACGCCTGCCGAGTTCTCCACCGATATGCTTTCGCTCAGCCTGTTTCCAAGCATCGCCGAAGGGTTTGTGCGAGCCCTCGCAGGCCTCGACGAGGACGGGTGGGAAGCCATGATGGCCGACCGCGTGGAGCACGTGACCGCCTTCTACCTGCGGGCGATGCGCGTGTGACGCGGCACGCATTACGGGTCAAGCGATACGGATGCCGCCTTCGACCGCGAACGCAGGTTCGAGCAGCACTACACCGTGTTCGGGGCTTACGACGCCGAGGACCAGCACCTCTGACTTCACCCCAGCCATGCGCTTGGTAGGGACGTTCATCACGGCCACGATCTGCTTCCCCACGAGGGCTGCAGGCTGGCAGTTGGCCGTCAGCTGGGCCGAGCTGGTCTTGGTGCCACGGGCGCCGAAGTCGATGTCGAGGATGTAGGCGGGTTGGCGCGCGTTGGGGGTGAGCCGGGCGGCACGGGTCGTGCCCGTGCAGCGTTCGACACGCAGGAAATCCTCGACGGAAACAGGGGCGGCGGGGGGCTTATCCATGAGGCAGGCTACGAGGCAACACATTTTTTTGCGGAGAGTGGCAACATACCTCGTGGTACGAGGGTACTCCTATACCTCGCAATACGAGGTATGCACATCATACCCGCTTCATGAAGTATCCGCGTGTTTCCTAAAGCGCTCGTTGGCGCGGCTGTGCGCCCGCTCATGCTCTCGATCCTGACGCGTGGCGAAAGCTACGGCTATGAAATCATCCAACACCTGCACCGCCACTCGGGGGGCAAGCTGGCCTGGGGCGATGGCACGCTCTATCCCGTGCTGCATCGACTGGAAGGCGAAGGGCTGATTGCATCGTCCTGGCGGCGTTCGGAGAAAGGGCGCAAGCGCAAGTACTATCGCATCACGGCCGCAGGCGAACACGCGCTCGTGCAGGAGAAGGCGTATTGGCTGGATATGCACGCGATCCTCGTCGACCTGTGGGGACCGGAGCTCGCGCTGC
>JBCCMF010000317.1:0-5394 GCA_039026435.1 Bacteroidota bacterium | reverse complement strand
GTGGCCGAGAGGCGTAGATCTCAACGTGGTGCGGGCAGTTCATCGGCTTAAGGAGGTAGCCTTCCCCGGCCTCCTCGTCCTCGATCATCGCCGGAAACTGGCTGTCGCTGTAGTACGGGTAGTGGCCGCTCGTCCTATACAAATCCAGCCGCCCGATGTGCGGTGTGATGACTTGCTGGTAGCCGCGCTTGGTCTGCTCGGCCTTGAGGAAGTCGCAGAGCGTGGTGTAGAGCGTAGCGCCCTTCGGCAGCCACATCGGCAGGCCGGGGCCGACGGCTTGGCTGAAGGTGAACAGCTCCAACTCGCGCCCCAGCTTGCGGTGGTCGCGCTGCTTGGCGAGCTCGATCTGCTCCAGGTACGCGGTCAACTCCTTCTGCTTCGGGAAGGTGATGCCGTAGATGCGCGTGAGCTGCGCCCGGCTCTGGTCGCCCCGCCAGTACGCGCCAGCTAGGTTGGTGAGCTTGACGGCCTTGATCGGCTTGGTGGCGGGGATGTGCGGGCCTCGGCAGAGATCGGTGAAGCCGCCCTGCGTGTAGAACGTGATGGAGCCGTCGTCCAGCCCATCGAGCAGTTCCAGCTTGTACTCGTCGCCCTTCTCCTGGAAGTAGGCGATGGCCTCGGCCTTGGACACCTCGCGGCGCTCGAAGCGGTTGTTCTGCCGCGCCAGCTCCTTCATCTTCTGCTCAATGGCGGGAAGGTCGTCTGGCGAGAGCGTTTTGCCGCCCAAGTCTACATCGTAGTAGAAGCCGTTCTCGATAGCCGGGCCGATGCCAAACTTGACGCCCGGATACAGCGCCTCTAACGCCTCCGCCATCAGGTGCGCCGACGAGTGCCAGAACGCCGCCTTGCCGTCGGCATCGTTCCACGTCAGAATCGCAATCTCGGCGTCCGTTTCGATGGGGCGGTGCAGGTCGCGTACCTCGCCGCCCACGCGGATAGCCAGGGCGTTGCGGGCCAAGCCTTCGGAGATGCCACGCGCGACGTCGAAGCCAGTGATGCCCGCATCGTGTGTGCGTTGCGAGCCGTCGGGGAGGGTAAGCGTAATCTGAGCCATGAGCGGAAGCGGTCGGGCAGAAAAGGAAGCCGCAAATATACGCTGCTTGGCCCGATAGGATGATGAAAGGCGATGGGATTGCGTTTGGCATCGGCCCGTAGATGCCATCCTGCCTGGGAAGCGGCGGCGGCCGCGCTGTTACCCGTTCGCTCGCTTTCGCCGCGCCTCCTCTACGCCCGAGGTACCCGTGTGGAGCCGGGGCTTGTTATTGGGTGAGCTGTGGTGTATTGTCTGACATTCTGCAAAAGCAAATTATGACTGACCGTATGGAAATCGTACCCATCTTCTCCACGGTGTTTATGCTGTTGATCGGCGTCTTGTACCTCGCCCCGGTCCTCTATCTCCTCTACTGCATCCATCGCCTGCGCGTGGAGGCGGAAGCGCAGACGTCGGCGCTCCTGGAGATCAAAGAACTGCTGCGGCATCAGGCGCCGCGCGGGTGAGGCGGTGGTGACCGAGTGCCCTCGACCAGCTTGAGTACCGCCGAGCCCGCCGGAGTCGGAACCGGAGATTGGGCGAGCCCGCCCGAGGGTTGCCCAGCGCTGTAGCACGTCCCATTACCCAGGCGTCCCCAGCACCATGAAGGCACCGGGGACGCGTGCGTCACTGTCTGGCGTAGGCCGAGGGGAGCATGCCGTAGTGTCGGCGGAAGAGCTTGGCGAAATGCGACAGGTTGTTCCACCCCACGGCGTAGACGACCTCGGTCACGTTGGCCTGACCGGCGCGAAGCAGCCGGGCCGCTCGGTCTAGCCGACGCTCGCGGATGAGCGCGCCGGGCGACACGCCGCACGCCTGCCGCACGCGGCGGTGAAGCTGCACCCGGCTCAGCGACACCGCCGCCGCCAGCGCATGCACGCCGAAGGCTTCATCGGCCAAGCGCGCCTCTATGGTCTGGTGCACGCGGTCGGCGAAGGCGCCGGGCGCCTGCTGGCTGGACCGATGCGCAGCAGGCCGCCCGGATGGCTGGTGCATGGTGTGCTGGTGCATGGTGTGCTGGTGCATGGTGTGGTCATCATGTATCGACAGGGAGATCGATGTCGTCGTCATGGCGTCTTTCCTACTTGAGCAGCGTCATGCGCTGCACCTGCTTGAAGTCGCCCGCTTCTAGGCGGTAGACGTACATGCCCGAGGCGAGCCCGCGCCCGTCGAACGAGATCGTGTGCCAGCCCGCTTCCTGCTCACCCTCTACCAGACGGGCGACCTCGCGGCCGATGACGTCGTAGACTACCAGGCGCACTTCGCTCGTCTGCGGCAGCGCGTAGCGTATGGAGGTGGTGGGGTTAAACGGGTTGGGGTAGTTGGCCTCCAGCGCATAGTCCTGCGGCAGGTCGATGGCGGCTTGTGGGGCGAGCAGCTGCACCGGATCGGCGAGGGTCCCCTGCCGTGCGCCCGCGTGGAACGCCACCGTGGCCGTAGCCTGGGCGTCGTGATCGGGGTGCGCGGCGAGGTGCAACTGCAGCGTCTCGTCTGTGGCCGCGTCGCTGTAGAGCATGGCGAAGGCGTAGTGTGCTTGCTCTTCTGGGACAAAGAGCGGCACGGCCTCGCCACGGATGCTGCCCGCCTCGTCGATAGCCCAGAGGCGGAGGTCAGGGGTGATGGCGAGGTCCTGCGGCAGGGCGGCCACGAGCGTCATCGTGTGCCCGAAGGCCGCGGGCGGCCACTGCGTGCCCTCATCCGTGGTGCCTTCTATCGGCTCGGCAGCCGACTTGTCGAACACCTGCGCCTCTCCGTTGGGCGTAGCCCTGCGATCGATGTCCTCGGCGAGACGAGCCTGCTCCAGGGTGCGTCCTTGGTCGAGGTCATCGGCGGCCGCGATACGCTTAGACGCCTGCTGTGCCGTTGCCGTCGTAGCGGAGGCTACGGCCGACGAAGCGGAGGAGGCGCTGTAGACAATCGTGCCCCCCGCGGCGCTGTAGAGCTGATAGCCCAGGCCCGGATCGAGCTGCGTGAGCGAGCCTACCCACTGGCCGCTGGCCGCGTCGTACTGCGCGAACTGGTACTGGCTCTTGATCAGATCGCCGTCGCTGGGGCTCAGGCTGGCGAGGGCCGTGGCTACGTCCTGTGCGGCCTGCGGCAGGAAGCCGAGCCAGTTCCAGTTACTCGCGACGGTGATTGGCGTGGAGGTTACATCGACGGTGTTGCCCACGAGCGTAAGCGTACTCGCCGAGGCGAGCTGGATCTGGTAGGCCTGCCCCACGGTGATGTCCGTGAGCGAGCCGACCCAGCCATTGGTGGCGTCATAGACGGCAAACTGCGTCTGGCTCTTGACTACATCGTTGGGCGTGGCGCTGATGCTGGCCAGCACGTCGGCGACGGCGGTGCTGCCGGGCGTGCGGTTGAGCGAGAACCACGTCCAGCCTGCGTTCAGGGCGATCTGTTGCTGCGGCGCAGTGAACGTGGCGTTGATCGCCTGCGGCTGCGCGGTGTTGCCCACCACGTCGCCACTGCCAAACATGAGCGTCTGCTCGGCGCTGGGATAGCTGGTGCAGGCCGAGGCGTCGTAGGCCTGGAACGTCACCAGCTCGCCCTGGATGCTGTTGCTGTAGACCGTCAGGTAGACCGTGCCATTGCCGTCGGTCACGTTGGCTAGGCCGCGCAGCTCATTGCCCACAAAGGCCGCGACGAAGTCAGCGGTGTCGTCAGAGACCGCGCCGTCGATGGCAAGCTGGCCCGTGACGGACATCGAGTAGGCGAAGTCCGAGGCGTCGAGGTCGTTGGCGTTCCAGCCAGGCGCACAACCGACCTGCACGCGGGCGAACAGCGGCACGCTGCCGATGGACTGCCCGTAGACGGTGCCCTCGGCATCGACCTGACCGCTCCAGATGCCTTCGCCGAGCGTACCCGGCACGGTGAAGCTAACGGGCCACTGGCCGCCGCTCGGGATGGTGCCGCTGGTGTAGTCGGCTTCCAGGTCCACCGTTGTGGCCGTGGGGTCGCCGTTGCCGTCGAGCAGGGCCAGACTAAGCGGACCGTTTACCGTGAAGGCCAGATCTTCGGCACGGCCGTTGACGAGGTCAGCGGTGAGCGTGCGCTCGGTGCCGACGGTGGTGGCCGCCACGAGGTTCACGGGGTTCCAGGCAAAGCCGGAGCGCTGCACGACGAACTGCCACGCGATATCGCTCTGGATCTCGTTGCCGAGTTCGTCGGCAGGCACGATAATCTCATTGGACAGGATGCGCACCTCGTAGCGGTTGCCGTCATGCGTGTCGCCCCAACCATTCTTGGGCGCAACAGTGAGTGTGCGGTCGTCGCAGGTGGCCGTCACGTCGGTGAGCGTGGAGGTGACCGTGCCGCTATCATCGAGCACGCCGATCTGTACGTTGGCGGTGC
Organism: Bacteroidota bacterium; assembly: GCA_039026435.1. Lineage (GTDB taxonomy): Bacteria > Bacteroidota > Rhodothermia > Rhodothermales > JBCCMF01 > JBCCMF01. The sequence goes on along the minus strand of JBCCMF010000317.1, from coordinate 1,010 downwards.
CCGTGGCGGTGCTGATGGTGGAGCAGTTGAGGTCTTCTTGGAACGTCACCGAGGCGACGTCGCCCAGGCCGAGCGAGCCGTCAGCGGGCTCAGGCGTGCCAAAGGCGGTCGGGACGCCGGTGTCAACGGTGCCGTAGATTGAGGCGCCCTTGACAAGCTCAATGCCCGTGCTTGTCTGGCAGCTGGAGAAGCCACGCACCTCATACGTGCCGTCTTGCGGCGGCGTCCAGTTGACGACGATCGACGACATACCGTTGGCTTCGAGGACGTCCCCTGTCATGCTCGTGATGGGGATCCAGTCGCCCGTGCCTGAGCGCTTGTATTCCGCGCCGATGCGCATGTTGGCCAGATCACTGTCACGCACCAAGTTGGGATCGAGGTCGTAGTTACCAACGGCGAAGGACAGCGGCGTGGTGCCGTTGCCGTACGTCCAGCCTTGATTGAGGCCGCTGAGCGTCATCTCGCTGCACGGCGCCGTGAAGTAGACGCTGAAGAAGGCCATGTCCGACGCCCCAAAGTCCCCGCGCGGGTCCTTCAGCCACAGCTCGAACTCCTCGGCGGAGTACAGCACGAGGCCCACGTCCTCGTAGCTGTATGCCGACGGCGAGGCGAACACGTCGAGGTTGATGGTGCGTGCTTCGCCGGGCTCCAGCGTGAACGACTCCAGGCGCTCGCCGCCCAACAGGTCACCTGTGGTGGTGATGCTCAGGTTGCGCGTGTTCGTCTCGCCGGGTACGGCAAGGGTGTAGACACGGCGCTCAGCGCTCTCGCTGTTGTTGATGACCGTGACCTGGAAGTTAGCCGCCTCATCGGGGTCGGCGTCGTAGATGACGGGCGGGTTGATCTCGATCTCGGGGTTGTCGCGCTGCTGTGTGCCCTCCTCGTGCGGTACCGACGAGCGTCCGCTGACCGTCTGGAAGACAGGGGTGCCATAGACGGGGTCAGTGCCCACATCTACGCTGAAGTAGTCGCCAACATCGGGGTCGCTGAGGACATAGCCGATAGTCTGG
>JBCCMF010000316.1:0-5396 GCA_039026435.1 Bacteroidota bacterium | reverse complement strand
GCCATGACCCTCACCGTAAACATCAACGAGCTCGGCCCCTTCACCGATGAGCAGTTCGTCCGCTTCTGCTCGGCGAACGACACGCTGCGCATCGAGCGCGACGCCGACGGTCACCTGATCCTCATGGCCCCTTCTGGAACGTGGACTGGCTTCCGCAACGCCCGCGTACTCTACGGTCTGCTGCGGTGGAATGAGAAGCACAACGCCGGTTACGTCTTCGACTCGTCGGCAGGATTCCAACTGGCCAACGGTGCCATGCGTGCGCCCGACGCGGCGTGGATCAGCCACGAGCGCTGGGCCACAGTACCCGAGGGCCAGCGCGAGACGTTCGCGCCCGTCTGCCCCGATGTGGTCGTCGAAGTGCTCTCGCCCTCGGATAGCCTCGCCGATACGAAGCGCAAGATGGCCGAGTGGATGGCCAACGGCTGCCGCCTGGCGTGGCTGATCGCGCCGAAACAGCGCACGGCCATCGCCTACCGCGCCGGTGAAGAGCCCCAGCCGCTCACCTTCGACGACGCCCTCGACGGCGGCGAGGTGATGCCCGGCTTCCGATATGAACTCAATGACCTACCCTGACGAACCCATGATGCCGACCCTAGCCGCCCCGGATCTCAAAGCGGTGCGCGCCGATTTCCCGGCGCTGCATCAGGAGGTCTACGGCCACCCGCTCGTCTACCTCGACAACGCCGCCTCGGGCCTCAAACCCCAGGTGGTGGCCGACCGCGTGCAACACTACTACGCGCTGGAGCACAGCAACGTGCATCGCGGCGTCCACTACCTCAGCCAGCAGGCCACCGACGCCTACGAAGGCGCACGCCGCACCATTCAGACGTTCATCAACGCCGCGTCGGTGCAGGAGGTGATCTACACCAAGGGCACCACCGACGCGATCAACCTCGTGGCCTCATCGTACGGGCGCGACAACGTGAAGGCGGGCGACGAGGTCATCATCTCGTACCTGGAGCACCACGCCAACATTGTCCCGTGGCAGATGCTGTGCGACGCCACCGGCGCGACCCTCCGCGTCATCCCCATCACCGATGAGGGCGAACTCGATTACGACGCCTTCCAGCGCCTGCTCAACGAGCGCACGAAGATCGTCGCCGTCAACCACATTTCGAACACGCTGGGCACCATCAACCCCGTGGAGCGCATCATCGCCGACGCGCACAGCATGGGCGTACCCGTCTTGCTCGACGGCGCGCAGGCCATCCCGCACCTCAAGATCGATGTGCAAGCGCTGGACGTGGACTTCTACTGCTTCTCGGGGCACAAGATGTTCGGCCCCACGGGCATCGGCATCCTGTACGGGAAGCAGGAGCTGCTGGACGCGATGCCGCCCTACCAAGGCGGCGGCGACATGATCGATGTGGTGACGTTTGAGAAGACGACGTTCAACGAGCTGCCCCATAAGTTCGAGGCCGGGACGCCGCACATCGCGGGCGGCATCGGGCTGGGCACCGCGGCCGATTACATCAACGAGGTGGGCCACGAGACCATCGCTGCGCAGGAGCACTACCTGCTGCAGTATGGCACCGAGCGGCTCGAAAGCATCGACGGGCTGCGGATCATCGGCACCGCGCGCGACAAGACCAGCGTGCTGTCGTTTGTGCTCGACGGCATCCACCCCTATGACGCGGGGACGATCCTGGACCGCCTCGGCATCGCCGTGCGGACGGGCCACCACTGCACGCAGCCCATCATGCAGCGCTACGGACTGCCGGGCACCATCCGCGCCTCGATGGCCTTCTACAACACCGCCTCCGACATCGACGCGCTCGTCGACGGTCTGGGACGCGTCAAGCAGATGCTGGGCTGATGACAATCACAAGCACCATCGCCGAACGCTCGGCCGAGATCGTGGAGGAGTTTGCGCTCTTCGATGACTGGTTTGGGCGCTACGAACACCTGATCGAGCAAGGGCGCGACCTGCCCGAGATCGAAGACGAGTACAAGACCGAGGACTACCGCATCCGCGGCTGCCAGTCGCAGGTGTGGATGCGCGCCGAGGACAGCGCCGATGGCACCGTGCACTACAAGGCCGACAGCGATGCGCTCATCACGCGCGGCTTGGTGGCGCTCATGATCCGCGTGCTCGACCAACAGCCCGCCGACGCCATCGTCAGCGCCGAGCTCGACTTCCTCGATGACATCGGCATGAACGAGCACCTGTCGTCCACGCGCAAGAACGGCTTGCACGCCATGATCAAGCAGATGAAGCGCTACGCCCTCGCCCTCACCAACTGATTCCTCCGATGGAACCGACCTACACCGAATCCTTCTACACGCCTCTGGAGCAGCAGGTTGTAGACGCGCTCAAAACCGTCTACGACCCCGAGATTCCCGTGGACATCTACGAGCTGGGGCTGATCTACGACCTCGTGGCCTACCCCGACGACAGCGTCTTCATCCGCATGACGCTGACGACGCCCAACTGCCCCTCGGCGGCAGAGCTTCCGCAGATGGTGCGCGAAGCCGCCGAGTCGGTGGATGAGGTGACGGGCGTGCGCCTTGAGCTCACCTTTGAGCCGCCGTACACGATGGACATGATGTCCGAAGCGGCGCGGCTCGAACTCGGCTTCATGTGAGCGATGGGTCTCTCTGCAACCATAGCCCTCGCCAACGCGCTGCTGGTGAACGGTCGTGGCCGCGATGCGCAGGCCATGCTGGAGCCGCTGTTGCCGCAGCTCTCCACGGCTACCGATGACCAAGCCGTCGCCGTTGCTGCTCTGATAGCGCGCGTACACGTGTTCGAACACAACGCGCCGGACAAAGCCGAGCAGATGCTTCGCTCGTTGGAGCAACGCGCTTCGTCGGCCTTGTCGAAAGGTCGTCTGGCGCTGTGGAACGGCTGGGCCGCACTCCGGCGTGACGAGACCGTATGGGCGCTGACGCGCTTCCACCGGGCAGAGGCTTACCTACGCGACCTGCCGTTCGCCATTGACCGCATGTGGCTGAGCGCGGGGTTCGCCGAAGGCTACCGTCGCCTCAGTCGGGCCGCGCTGGCAGCGCCGTATGACGAGGCGTCAAGCACGATGCAGAGCGCACTGCGCGACGCGTGGCTGGAGCGCTACGTGCCCGCCTCCGAGCACGTCGTGCTGCCTCCCGAGAGCATTGCACGCTGGCTCACCGTCTCGACCACGGCACCGCTCTTACTCACCGGGCCGTCCGGCTCCGGCAAGCAGTTCTGGGCGCGTCGGCTGGCGCAACGCTGGTGGCCCGACGCCGAGCATCAGATTTGCGATGCGCGTCTCGATTCCAAGGCCGCACGCCTCGCGTTAGAGCAGCCGCTTGACACTCCGCTATTGCTCTTCGGCCTAGAAGCCCTTCCCTCATCGGCGAAGCCTGCACTTGCCGAAGCTGCTGCACGACGTCCGATGGTAGTTACCGCGACCAGCCCGTCTGGCATCACGCCGTTTGCCGACACCCTTGGTGCCTTCCAGATCGCCTTGCCATCGCTGAGCGGTCGGAGCCAGGACGTCGCATTGTTCGTCTACCACTACCTGCGTACGCTCCAGGCTGGCCGCAAACCCTTCGCTGCCATCACCGACCGCGCCCTGCTGGCGCTGGCACGGTATGACTGGCCGGGCAACATCCGGCAGCTGCGCAACGAGATCGAACGCGTGCTGGTCTACCTGGGCAGCGAGCCCGTGGCGCTCATCGACCTGCCGCACCTGTCGCCGCCCATCCGGCAGCACACGCCGTTTGCGCGCACGTTCACCGAGCAGGCGGGGCACATGCACCTCGGCGAAGCCCTCGCCGAGACGGAGAAAGCGCTCATCGAGGGCGCGCTTGCCGAGCACGACGGACAGATCTCGTCCACAGCCACGCACCTGGGCCTGACGCGCCAGGGCCTCTACAAAAAACTGAAGCGCCTTGGCATCGACGCCGACCGCTTCCACCGTACCCCACCGTTTGTCTCAGTCACCTGATGGTTCAGCCATGAACGACACGACCTGCTGCGTCGCGCTCGACCACGCGGCCATCGTCACGCAAGCCTTGCAGCCTGCCCTCGCCTTCTACGAGGAGCTGCTGGGGCTGACCGTGGCCGTCGTCGAAGCCGACCCCATCCGCGAGGGCCGTCAGCGCGCCCTCCTCACCGACGCCAATGGCCGTACCGTGCTCGAACTGATCGAGATGCCCGAGTACGTGCACAGCAGCATCCCTGGCCACGGCGCCATGCATCACCTCGGCTTCCGCTTCCCCGAGCGCGCCTGGCACGCCTTCCGCTCGCGCCTCGACGAGAAGAAGTACCCCTACCACCAGGTCGAATTCCGCCTCTTCGTCCGGGACGCCGATGGTCTCATGCTGGAGATCGAGCACGCCTAGTTCGGGGTTCGCTGCTTCCTCTTGTCGTCCCGAGCGAAGCCGAGAGCGCGAAGCACACCGCTATCTCTCAGAGGGGGTATGATGTTAGCCTCACGGCCCATCCCACGCACCGATGCCCATCGCCTCCAGCCCGGCTTCACACCTTACAGGAGCAACCGCAGGTCGTCGCGCGTCACCTCGCAGTCGCGTAGAATCTTTGACATCAGACCCGGACCCAAGCTCTCGCCTGCATGGACAGGCACCACTGTCGTCCGACCGTCGGTATGTCGGAGGAAGTGATGACTTCCCTTGACACGCACTACACTGAACCCTGCCTTGCCCAACGCCTTGATGAGTTTTACACCTGTCAGGGCCGGGAGCTTGCTCATGCTGCCACACTGACCTTCTGCACGCCGATGAAATCTAGGACTTCCCGATCTTCTTCCTCGACTTCCAGGCACAGCTCAATAGCTTCTCGAATGCGCTCTAGCAGTGTGTCAAGCGATCGGGCCTGGGTATGGCAACCTGGTATGTTCGGCACTGAGGCCACGTAGTAGCCCGCTCGGTCTTGCTCGATAACAACGTTGAAGTCTCGTTTCATGGGTAGCGATACGTTACGCACTGAGGCTCTTTTTCAACATGCTTTCTGTACGGAGGTTGCAGTCACGGCCCATCCCACGCGGCAATGCCCATCGCCTCCAGCCCGGCTTTGCGGATGGGCTCGCTGGCGTCGTTGAGGGCTTGGAAGCCGAAATCGAGCCCGGCAATGGTTCGGATCGGGCGCTCGCCTTTGGGCATGTCGATCAAGTCCGCGAAGATGTCGACGACGATGTGGGCGTCGGTGGGAGCGTCGCCATTCTCGAAGAGGCCTTTGACGCTGGCCTCGAAGCCCTGGGCAAACTCGCCGATGTGCGCGTAGGCCGCCATGACCTCGGTGCGCGAGCCCTGCTTCATGTTGTCGAAGAAGCTGGTCTCGCGCACCGAGGTCATGGCGGCCTACGCGCACATCGGCGAGTTTGCCCAGGGCTTCGAGGCCAGCGTCAAAGGCCTCTTCGAGAATGGCGACGCTCCCACCGACGCCCACATCG
>JBCCMF010000315.1:0-5398 GCA_039026435.1 Bacteroidota bacterium | reverse complement strand
GTGGGAGATCCCTCGGCTCTGGCCTGCGGCCTCCGCTCGGGATGACATCTTGAGACGCACAAACATTCCTCAGGAGTGGTAATGGGCGGGCGGTACAACAAAGCCCGCGACACACGCAGCATCGCGGGCAGGGTAAGTGCGGGTGTCACTACGCGAGTTTCGGGGCGACGTTTCCGGCCAGCGAGTCAGGCAGGAGCACCGTCGCCCGAAGCAGCGATATGTTGACGCAAGAACGCGAGGGTTTCATCCACCAACTCGTCGGGCATAGCTGGGTCCTCGGCGGTTTCAGCGACCAGCGCGAGGGTGGTGCGGTATTGCTGGAGGAATTTCGTGCAGCACGCACACTTGGCAATGTGCCGGTCAAAAGCGGCTGTGAGTTCGGGATCGAGCTGCTGGTCCACGTACTCGACGATGAAGGCATTGACTTCCTCGCACGAGACTTTTCGGCCCATCAGGCGCCTGAGATAGTTTGTCATCATCGTATCAAAAGGGGCATCGCGTAGGGTTTACAACAGGCGAAAGCCGCGCCATACGTCAGCGCATGTGCCGTTCGAGCAGGGTGCGGAGCGCTTGGCGCGCCCGGTGGAGGCGCACCCGTAGCGCGCCAGGGCTGACGCCGACGATCTGGGCGGCCTCGTCGGTAGAGAGGCCCTCGATGTCGCGCAGCAGCACGACCTGCTTGTAATCGGGCGGAAGTTGGTCAATGGCGGCGTGGACGAGGCGTTGGCGCTCGTTGAGTTCAGTGATTTTACCGGGGTCCCATGCCACCGGCTGCGGATCGTAGCGGCCCTTTCTGAAGTTGGGCTGCAGGCGCTCCAGGTCTTGCTCTTCGAGCGTGGCGTACCGCTTCGCTTTACGCAGGTAGGCACGGGCTTGGTTGAGCCCGATGGCGTAGAGCCATGTCGTCACCTTCGAGTCGCCCCTGAAGGTGTCGATCCGCTGATAGGCTTGCAAAAACGTCTCTTGAAGCACACTCTTGGCGTCGTCCTCGTCGCGAATCATCCGAACGATCATTCGGAAGAGCCGCGGCGTCTCAGACCGCACGAGCGCCTCAAACGCTTTCGCGTCGCCTCGGCGAAGTGCCTGCACATCGAAGTCGGCTGCTTCATTCGAAGAACCGGCCGGGTGGGCATGGTCTGATACGTGTCGCATGGGCAATAGGCGTTACGAGGGCACTGGTAGAGCGTGTCAAATCTTGACTGATTCTACGCTGTGAGCGAAAATGAGTGCGTGGCAGCCGAGCAAACGTCCTCGAATTGTGTATTTTAGGTAACTGCACAGTGCCAATGTAAGGCTTCCCTCTCTTTACAACGGTGCGCTGCAGGGGGCAAAATATATGGTGTAGCGCGCTTGAAATCCGTGATTTTACGGCGCACCCTGAAACCCCGCACCGCCTGTTCTTATACATCACAGACTTTGACGGACCCGTGACGCCACGGGTGCCACTCTCCTCGACTCTTCTAGACCTCTCGAACCTGATCAACGCAACTATGGCTAGTGATACGCCGAAGACAGCGGCCAAGAGTGCCGCGTCGCGCAATGGGAAGACGGCCGCCAATGGCACCGCGTCGCGCAATGGGAAGACCGCCGCCAATGGCGCCGCGTCGCGCAACGGGAAAGCCAGCGGATACACCATCTCCGTGCAGGTGCCGCACTATGAGGCGGCCCAGCACGACCACAAGGCCCTGGGCCTCACGGACGAGCACGTGCTTGAGATGTACCGCAACATGCTGCTCCAGCGCCGTTTCGAAGAACGCGCAGCGCAGATGTACGGCAAGCAAAAAATTGCGGGCTTCCTGCACCTCTACATCGGCCAGGAGGCGGTCTCTACAGGCACGGCCTACGCCATGCGCATCGGCGAAGACAGCCTGATCACGGCCTACCGCGACCACGGCCACGGCCTGGCGCTGGGCATGACGGCCAACGAGTGCATGGCCGAGCTCTTCGGCAAGATCGACGGCAGCTCGCGCGGCAAGGGCGGCTCGATGCACTACTTCAGCAAAGAGCTGAAGATGATGGGCGGCCACGGCATTGTGGGCGCGCACATCCCACTAGCTACGGGCCTCGCCTTCGCCAACAAGTACAAGGACGAAGACACGGTTGCCATCTGCTTCTTCGGCGATGGGGCCATGCACCAGGGCGCGTACCACGAAGCTGCGAACCTGGCAGGCCTCTACGACTTGCCTGTGATCTTCTGCATCGAGAACAACGGCTATGCGATGGGCACCTCGGTAGAGCGCGCCGCCGCCGACCCCGACCTCTACAAGCAGGGCGTGCCCTACGGCTTGCACGCCGCCGTCGTGAACGGCATGGACGTGTTCGACGTGTACGCCGCGATGAAAGACTACATCGAGAAGGCGCGCAACGGCGAGCCCTCGCTGCTGGAGATCCGCACGTACCGCTACCGCGGCCACTCGATGTCGGACCCGCAGAAGTACCGCACCAAGGAAGAGCTGGACTCGAAAAAAGAGATCGACCCGATCATCCGCCTGAAAGCCTACATCCTGGAGCACGACCTCTCGGACAACGACGCGCTGGACGTCATCGACGACGAGGTCAAGGCCGAGGTCATGGCGTCGGTCGAGTTCGCTGAGAACAGCCCGTTCCCCGACGAGTCGACGATCTACGAGGACATCTACACGCAGAAGGACTATCCCTTCCTGGCGTAAGCGGCAGCGGCTCCGAGGGCATGCATCAGGCCGCTCTCGGACGATCAACCTTTGAAAGCAAGATTCGGTGTTTGGGGTTAGATGTTCGGGTTTCGGGGAGCCGAGACCTGACCGAACCCCGAGCTCCTAAAATCGAGAACCGATACTATGGCAGAATTGCAATTTCGTGAGGCCCTTCGTGAGGCGATGTGGGAAGAGATGGAGCGCGACGAGTCCATCTTCCTGATGGGCGAGGAAGTGGCGGAGTACAACGGCGCGTACAAGGTGAGCGAGGGCATGCTCGATCACTTCGGCGCCAAGCGCATCATCGACACGCCGATCTCGGAGAACGGCTTCGTGGGCCTCGGCATCGGCGCGGCGATGAACGGGCTGCGGCCTATCGTCGAGTTCATGACGTGGAACTTCTCGTTCGTGGCCTTCGACCAGATCATCAACAACGCGGCCAAGATCCGCTACATGAGCGGCGGCCAGTTCAAATTCCCGATCGTCTTCCGCGGCGGCAACGGCGCAGCCGGACAGCTGGCGGCGACGCACAACACCTCGGTGGAGTCGATCTATGCGACGATCCCCGGCCTGAAGGTCATCGCACCCTCCAACCCCGACGACGCGAAGGGCCTGCTCAAGAGCGCCATCCGCGACGACGACCCCGTGCTCTTCCTCGAAAGCGAGCTGATGTTCGGCATGAAGGGCGAGGTGTCGGAGGCAGAGGAGTATCTGCTGCCCATCGGCAAGGCGCGCGTGGCGCGTGAGGGCGAGGACGTGACCATCGTGGGGCACAGCAAGAGCTACTGGATCGCCCTCGAAACCGCCGACCGCCTCGAAAGCATGGGCTACAGCGCCGACGTCATCGACCCGCGCACCATCCGCCCGTTCGACATCGACACGGTGGTGGACTCGGTCAAGAAGACGAACCGCCTCGTGGTCATCGACGAGAGCAACCCGTTTGCGAGCATCGCCTCGGAGATCACGTATCAGGTGCAGGAGAAGGCGTTCGACTACCTCGACGCCCCCATCGCCCGGGTGACGGCTCGCGACACGCCCGCGCCCTACGCCAAAAACCTCATCGCCTACTACATGCCCAGCGCAGACCGCGCCCTGGAGGCCTGCAAGGCAGTGATGTATATCTAGCGGTTCGGTGTTTGGTGTTCGTGTTTCGGGGGAGCCCCTGGAGCACGACGCTCAACCCTCGCTGACCCGAAAACCAAATACCGAAAACCGAATACCGAATATGGCTATACGAGTAGAAATGCCCAAGATGAGCGACACGATGGAGGAAGGGGTCCTCGTCGCGTGGCTGGTGGAAGAGGGCGAAAGCGTGTCGGCGGGCGATGTGATTGCCCAGGTCGAGACCGACAAGGCGACGATGGATTTGGAGGTGTACGACGACGGCGTGCTACTGAAGAAAGCCGTTGAGGAAGGCGCCTCGGTGCCGCTCGGCGGGCTGATCGCGGTCCTCGGAAAAGCGGGCGAAGACATCTCGGCCGTGCTTGGCGGTGGCGATGGAGGCGGCGACGGCAGCACAGCCGAGCCCGAAGCCCCGGCAGCCTCGGCTCCGGCGGCTCCCGCCATGTCAGGCGATGGCGCAGCAGCTCCCGCACCTCCGGCAGAGGCTGCCGATGCTGGCCGCATCAAAGCGTCGCCGCTGGCGCGCAAGATGGCGAAGACCGACGGCATCGACCTGAGCGCGGTCTCGGGCACGGGCACCGACGGCCGCATCGTCAAGCGCGACATCTTGGCCTTCGCCGAAGAGCAAGCGGCTATTGTGCCGGCCGCACCTGCCCCCGTTGAGGCACCCGCCGCCCCGGCGCCAGCGCGTCCGAAGCCGCAGCCCGTCAGCGTGGGCGACACGGCGGTGTACGAGGCGACGCCACTCTCGCAGATGCGCAAAACGATTACCCGCCGCCTGGGCGCCAGCAAGTTCGCCGCGCCGCACTTCTACCTGACGGTCGATGTCAAGATGGAGGCCGCGTTTGCGCTGCGCAAGCAGCTCAACGAGCTCTCGGCGAAGCAGGACGGGCCGAAAGTATCGTTCAACGACCTGATCACCAAGGCGTGCGCCCTGGCCCTGCGCCAGCACCCGATCGTCAACGCGTCGTACATGGAGGCGGAGTCCGAAATCCGCACTTACAGCAACGTCAACGTCGCCATCGCGGTCGCAGTCGATGAAGGGCTGGTGACCCCCGTGGTGCGCAACGCCGACCAGAAGGGTCTGGCGACCATCGCCAAGGAGACGCGTGAGCTGGCGGGTAAAGCCCGCGACAAGCGCCTCCAGCCGAGCGACTACGAGGGCTCCACGTTCACCACGAGCAACCTCGGCATGTTTGGCATCGAGGAGTTCACGGCCATCATCAACCCGCCGAACGCGTGCATCCTGGCCATCGGCGCCATCCGCGACACGCCCGTGGTGGACGATGGCGAGATCGTACCCGGCAAGCGCATGAAGATCACGCTCTCGTGCGACCATCGCATCGTGGACGGCGCCGTGGGCGCGCAATTCCTCGGCACGGTACAGCGCTACCTCGAAGATCCGCTCAACCTGATGCTGTGAGGGGGTGCTCGCTCCGCTCGCTGTTCGGTCTTGGGACGCGCTGCGCGCTTTGGGTCTTCCGATGTGACTGTCTATTACGTTGCTGATCCAAACGGCGAGCTGCGCATAAAACGGGCAATTTCAACCCAGAATCGCTCGTCATCATGCCCGGATTCGACCAGCAGGCGCAAGCCCGACTGGC
>JBCCMF010000314.1:0-5415 GCA_039026435.1 Bacteroidota bacterium | reverse complement strand
GAAAGAAGTCCTCGTCAATCAGTTTACTGGGCAGATTGAGAGCGAGCAGAACTACCCTTGGACGGTAGTGGTGTCCTCGCTGAGTCTTGCGCTCCATACTGGTCAAGGAAACTGGATATGGGCCCTCATCTTAGGCCTTGCGAGTTTATCCATCCCTTTGTTCATCTACTCTGGCTTTGCGCTCACTTTGCAGCGAAGGAAAGCCGTCGTCAAGAACGAATATGCGAAAGAGGATTGCGAGTACATTATCCTTATGGGGTCGGAGAACGGCTCTACGGCCCGGTTCGCGAAGGCCTTTCAGCAAGCGTTAGTAACCGCCGGGAAGAAGGTATTTCTTGAGGAGCTCAATAACTATGGGCATTACGCCAGCATCAAACACCTCATTGTTTTCACCTCTACGTACGGTGTCGGTGAGCCTCCATCAAACGCTAAAAAGTTTATAGATCTCTTCGTGGAGGATGCCGAGAGCAATCGAGAGTTCACGTATTCAGTACTTGGGTTTGGATCGACCTCCTACCCCGATTTTTGCAAGTATGCGTACGACGTAAACCACGTGCTGAGCACCCATCCAACGTCAGCAGCGTTTCTCCCTGTCCATACCGTTAATAACCAGTCGTTCGAGTCCCTTGCCGATTGGGCAAACAAGTGGGGACTTCTGGCGGGTATTCCAATCACGTTATCGGATGAGCTCATTACGAACGAGTATGATGGGGAACTGACGCTCAATGTGGTTAGAAATACTGGCCCTGAAGCCAGTATCGATAATACGTTCCTACTGTTTCTAGAAAACGAGGAGCGTACTGAATTCCAATCCGGCGATCTTCTGGCTGTGACGCCACCGGGTGAAAAGCGAGCACGTTTTTATTCCATCGGTGCTTTAGATAGAAACTCATTTGTTTTGAGCATCAAATCGGTGGAGCAAGGGATATGCTCGAGCTATTTGGGTGCTTCGGAGCACGACCAAACGATCAAAGCCTATCTGAAAAGGAACCCCGAATTTCATTTTCCCCGGAAAGCGAAGCAGGTGGTTATGATTGCCACGGGGACAGGAATAGGTCCGTTTCTGGGGATGATTGAGAATAACACTTTTGGGGCCGATATCGCCTTGTACTGGGGCGGCAAATACGAGCAGTCTCTCGACCTATACAGAGCGCATCTGGACGCATGGATGGGAGCGGGGAAACTGAACGCGCTTCACACAGCCCTCTCTAGACAGCATGAAAACAAGAAATATGTTCAGCACTTGATTGAACGCGACGCCAAAGCAATAGCAGGCCTACTTGAAAAGGACGGTGTTGTGATGATTTGTGGATCGATAGCCATGCAGCAGGGCGTTACCGAAGTCCTTACGACCATTTGCGAGACAACAATTGGTAAACCGTTGAGCTTCTTTATAAATCGGAATCAAGTACGCATGGATTGCTATTAGAATTGTCTCCCTCATGAAGCATCTGTCTATATTTATACTTATCCCCTTAATACTCCCCATGTTCTCCTGTGAGGACGCCTCAGAAGCTGTCTTGGTAGAGCATTCAGGTGTTGCTCAAGGCTCCACGTATCAAATCAAGTATTTGACGTTGGATGACCAAATTTTTGAAGACGAATTTAAATCCATCTTTGAGCAAATCGACCAGTCTATGAGCACCTATGTGCCTACCTCTTTAATCTCTCAGGTCAACCGCGGAGATACGTTGGTCCAGGTCGATTCACTTTTTATGACTGTGCTCCAACGCGCAATGGAGATTGCGGAAGAGACTTCGGGCAATTTCGACCCGACCATTGGTCCGCTGGTAAATCTGTGGGGGTTTGGCTCAGACAACAGTCCCCGTGTAGTAGAGCCGGATGCAGTCCAGCGAGTAAAAGCAAGAACTGGCTATACGGCCATCAGCTTAGATGGCCAGCGGGTATCCATTCCGAAGGGATACTCGATTGACTTCAATGCCATCGCCCAGGGATTCACCGTGGACGTCATTGCAGGACACCTCGAACAGAAAGGGGTTGTGAATTACATGGTGGAAGTGGGAGGCGAGGTACGGGCCAGAGGCACCAATGACCGAGGAAAAGCCTGGCGGATCGGCGTGGATAAGCCGCTAGATCAGATCGATCCGAGTGATCGCTTCCAATTTGTACTGGAACTGAACGACGCAGGCCTTGCCACGTCCGGTAACTACCGAAATTTCTGGGTGGACGAGGAGACCGGGATACGGTATGCCCACACCATCGACCCTCAAACGGGATATCCGGCAAACAACAGGCTATTAAGTGCCACGATATTGGCTCCTTTCGCTATGGATGCCGACGCTTACGCCACGACGTGCATGGTCGAAGGTCTGGATGACTGCAAAAATATGCTTCGTAGTGCGGCTGAGTTGGAGGGTTATCTTGTCTTCAGCACGGACGAGGGAGAGTGGAGCACATTCACTACCGAAGGCTTTGCGTCTCACATCGCCGAATAGCGCGTCTCTCATTCACGTGTTGAGAACGCTACGGTTCACTTGAAGGCGTTGAGCCCGGTCACGTCCTGCCCGATGACAAGCGTGTGGACCTCGTGCGTGCCCTCGTAGGTGACGACTGACTCCAGGTTCATCATGTGCCGCATGACGGGGTACATGCCGAGCACGCCGTTGCCGCCCAGAATCTGCCGTGCGATGCGGGCCACCTTGAGTGCCATCTCGCAGTTGGCGCGCTTGGCCATCGACACCTGCTGCGGACGCATCGTGCCCGCATCCTTGAGCTGAGCTAGCCGGGCCACGAGGAGCTGCGCCTTCGTGATTTCGGTCACCATCTCGGCCAGGCGCTCCTGGATGAGTTGGAAGCCGCCGATGGGACGCCCGAACTGCTCGCGGTTCTTGGCGTGTTGCAACGCGGCATCGTAGCAGCCCATCGCTGCACCCACGACGCCCCACGCGATGCCGTAGCGTGCTTGCGTCAGGCAGGACAGCGGGCCGCGCAGCCCCTTGGCACCGGGCAACTGGTTGGAGGCCGGAATGCGCACCTCGTCGAAGATCACCTCCGACGTAATCGCCGCACGGAGCGACCACTTGTCCATGATGCGGGGCGCCGAGACGCCCGGGCGGTCCAGCTCTACGAGGTAGCCACGTACATCGCCGTCGTCGTCGCGCGCCCAAACGACACAGACGTCCCCTTCCGAGGCGTTGGTGCTCCAGCGCTTGTGGCCGCTGATGATGAGGTCGTTGCCGTCGCGGACAGCGCGCGTCTCCATGCCCGACGGGTTGGAGCCGTGCCGGGGCTCGGTGAGCGCAAAGCAGCCGAGCGCATCGCCCGAGGCTAGGCGCGGCAGCCAGTAGCGCTTCTGCGCCTCGCTGCCGTACCGCCAGATCGGGTACATAACGAGGGAGCTTTGGACGGAGCAGAACGAGCGCAGGCCCGAGTCGGCGCGCTCCACCTCTTGCATGAGCAGGCCGTAGACGAACGCGTCGTGCCCGCCGCCGCCGTATTCCGTGGGGATGCTGGAGCCCAGCATGCCGAGGCGTGCGAACTCCTTCACCAGGTGACGCGGAAACGTCATGGTTTGCGCGTGCTCCTCAATGATGGGCAGCACCTCACGGTTGATGAACCCACGCACGGTGTCGCGCATGTACTTCTGCTCATCAGTGAGCAGGTCATCCAGCGCGTAATAGTCGGGCGCATCGAAGGCCGAAGGGTCGTAGGTCTCAGAGCCGAGTTGGGTCTCGACAGTCGGGGTGGCAAACATAGCAGCGGTGTCCTTGTGCTTTGGGCAGAAAGCGAGGGCGGGCAAATATACGCTTCGGCGGCCCCAGAGGGTAGGCGTGGTGCATGGGCAATGGAAATCTCTCTGGGATCCCCTCCTTTTTCATGCCCCTCCACCGACCTGGGCGGGTGTGCTGCTTTCTCAGCACGGCTTCTGTTATTATACTGGAGCACCCCAGGCCCCCTGCTGGACCGTTTCCTTTTCTTCGGATTCCCGATGCGTGCTGTCCTAGAGCCTATCCGAAAACCCCATCCGGCCTCCGCTTGGCTGCGCAAACCGTGCGCGGCGTTCCTCTGCATCGCCGTAGCCACCGCTGCGGCTGCTTCGAGCGCCTTGCTCACGATCTGCTCGCTCAAGCTCGGGGCGCGCAGCAGGTTTTCGGATAGGCTCTTACTCGCTCTGGTGTGCCTGATGGGGTGGACTGCCTCAGCGCAGGCCCAAACCCAAGTCACGCCGCTCCGCTACGGTATCGGCTTCAACATCGTCCTCAGCGGCCAGGAAGGCCTCGGCCTTGGCTTCGTAGGGCGGGCGTCGTACCCCATCAACGCCGACCTCTCGTTCGCGGGGGAGCTCGGCTTCTCGGGCTTCGTGCTCGACGGCCGTGACGATGCGGCCTACGCGCTCCAGCCACAAGCGATGGCCATCGTCACGCTGCCGTTCACCAACGAGCGGGCACCGTACCTCATCACAGGCGTGGGCGGCTTCATCGTGACCAACACCAACGACGACTCCATCTCTGGCCCCACCATCCACCTGGGCCTGGGCTGGGTGCGCCCGCTGACCGACACGACGCTCTTCTACGAAATCAACCCGGCGCTCGTCCTGGGCGACAGCGCCGTGGGCGTAGCCATCCCATTCCGCGTTGGCTTCATCTTCTGACGAGGCGCTACCGCTGTACACGGCGCAGGATGGATTGCAGGCGCTCGTGGTCGTCGTTCATCAACCGGCTCAGGCTACGGCCTGCGGCTACGAGCAGCGCGTCGGCATGTGGTGCGTGCGGCTGGGCGGCCATGAGCTGCGAGAGGACGGCCACCACGAGGTCATCGACAGGCACGACAGGGTCGGGGTTGCGGACGAGGGTGCGGAGGAAGTCGAACGGCGCGCCGATCTGCTGGATGACGTCGTGCTCGGCTATCGAGACGAAGCCGTGGACGGGCGCAGGTTGCGGCGGTAGCGTTTGGCGGAGGCGCCCCCCGGCAGGCCGATACGCGAGCACCTGCGCGCGGAAGCTGGTGCGCAGCAGTTCGAGCACGTGCGGCATCTCGCGCTGTAGCTCGTCGGTGGTGCGGCCCATCGCCACGGCGCGGCGGTTGGGCTCCAGGCTGCCAATCTCGACGTGGCTCACCAGGCCCAACAGCGTTGTGCCGTTGGGATGCGGGACGGTCACCCAGCACCCGAAGTCGGGCGGGGTAGCGGTGCGGTACACCTCGGCGGTGAACGCGCGCGTGTTGGTCTCTATGATCTCGGCGATGGACTCCACAGGCACCGGCAGTGGGACGATGGGCGGCCCAACGATACGACCTTTTCGCGGCGCTGTCACCCGTGGCCTCCCCCATTTCGAGGCTAACGCGTGTGATCCTCGAAGAAGACATCCACTATCGCCTCCACCGCCTGCGCGAGGTTACCAGCAGGCACCAACCGCGTCGTGACCTGCTCCACCGTGCCCACATCGCGCAGGTAAT
>JBCCMF010000313.1:0-5416 GCA_039026435.1 Bacteroidota bacterium | reverse complement strand
TTGAACTCGTCTCGAAGCTCACTTGGATGCCACTGAACTCAAGGGAGAAAGAGACTTCGCATCCTTCTATCTCAAGGCAACAGTAGTCTCGACCGTCAAGGACGACAGCATTGTAGGCTAGCGGCTTGTAAGCGCCACAATCAGAGTCGACGGGAAGGTCAAACTCTTCACCAGTTGCCGTTCTGATCATGAATTCGATCACGTTACTTCGCTGGTACGTACGAGAGCCAGCCGCTGTCTTCGGCGTAGTCGTCTACGAAGGCGGCGAGGCGGCTCGTGTTGAAGCGCGTGACCATGCTCTCCACGTCTTGCTTCATCACGGCCAGGGCGTTGTTGATGAGGTCAGCGTGGAAGCCGCGCTCGCCCAGGCGGATGGTGAAGTCCATCGAGATGACCCGGCCCAGCACTTCGCCGAGTTCCACCAGCTTGCGCTGCGGCATCTTGGTGTCCACGTTGAAGTTGAGCGTCTCCTTGAAGTAGTCGGCGGCCCGCTCGGTGAGGTTGTACGTCTTGAGGTACTCGTAGATGTTCGCCTCTTTCATACGACGCATCGACTTGAGGACGGCTTCTGAGATCTGCTGGTAGAGAATGTCGTTGGCACCCTCGAAGATCTGGAACGGCCGGCTGTCCACGGTGGAGCGGCCCGCGATGTGGTTGACGCGGTAGCCCTTGGCGCCCGTCAGCTGCAGCAGCGACTGGCTGGCGTCCTGCATCATGTCGGTGACGACCGTCTTGATGGCGTTGGCCGAGACGTTGTTCTTGGCGAGGTCGTGCTCCACACCCGCCGTCTCGGTAGTGAACGCGCACATCGCCGAGCAAGTGGTGTACCAGGCCTGCAGGCGGGCGAGGCGCTCCTTCACCTGGTCATAGGTCAGCAGCGACGTGCCGCCTACCATGCGTTCGCGGCAGTGATCCACGGCTTCGTCTAGCATGCGGCGCAGGAAGCCCATGCCCATGCCGGGGAACTGGAGGCGGCTGCGGTGCAGGATGTCGAGCATCATCTTGATGCCCGTCGACTTGGGCTGCAGCTTCTGGTCGGCGGGCAGCTTCACGTCCACGCGGTTGCGGCCGTACGGGATCATGTAGAGGCCGAGGTTCTCGTAGTACTCCTCCACCTGGATCTGCTGGCCGGGCAGGTTGTTGTCCGAGACGAAGAAGTCGATGTCGCGGCTGAGGTTGCCGTGGGCGTCGCGGCGGCGGGCGGTGAGGAGCCAGTAGTCGGCCCAGCCTGTGAGACCTGCCCAGTGCTTCATGCCCTTCAGGTGGTAGCTACCGTCGGCGCCCGTGGTATGGTGCGTCTGCATGCTGAGGGCGTCGGAGCCGTAGTCGGGCTCGGTAATCATCAGCCCGCCCATGCGCTTGTCGTTGACGAAGCTGCCCAGCACGCGCTCCTTCATCGTCTCGGTGCCGTACTTGCCCACGGGCTGCAGAAACAGCGCGCCGTTGATGCCCATCGTGAGCGACAGCGGCAGCGACTCGTACGACGACGCCTCCAGCATCGACAGGCACTCGTGTACGTGGCCGCCGCGCCCGCCATACTGCTCGGGGATGAACACCGAGAGCGGCGCTTTCGACTGGATCTCGCGCATGACGAACGGCGGGAGGCCGCGCTTCAGGCTGAGCTGGTTCAGGTTGGCGCGCACATCGAACAGGTTGCGCAGCTTGGCCTTGTATTCGTCGATGAAGGCGTTGAAATCGACCGTGCGGAGCGTCTCAGGTAGGTAGGACGTAAGGGACATGGAGCGTCCAGAGCGTAGGTGTGTGATGTATGGAGCGAGAGAGAAGCGGCGGCGCGTATAGCCCACGCCCCGGCGTTTGTTCTGCCAACGGTCAATAAAAGCGGTTTCACCGAAGAAATCCAGGAGGTCGTGTGTGGCAGACTTGTAACGCGCGTTACCTTCTGTAAAGCCCCGAGGGTACGGCGTGCGCGTACAACACCGTGTAGGAAATTTTCTAATTTCCGTTTGCGCACATCTGGACGTACAACCCCGCTGCCAACCGCATTGAGCATGAGCGAATCTACCAACCGAAAGCGGCGTCTTGTCGTCAAGCTGGGCACTAGCGTGCTGACGGGCGGGACGCCTGCGCTGGACCGAGCGCACCTCGTGGAGGTGGTGCGGCAGTGTGCTACGTTGGCTCGGCGCGGTGTGGAGGTCGTGGTGTGTAGCTCGGGCGCCATCGCGGCCGGACGCGAGCGCTTGGGGTGGACAACCGAGGCGGTGAGTGTCGCCGAGAAGCAGATGCTGGCCGCCGTGGGGCAGACGCGGCTGATGCGGGTGTGGGAGCAGCTCTTCGACCTGTACGGCCTGCACGTGGGGCAGGTGCTGCTCACGCGCGCCGACGTGGAGAACCGCCGCCGCTTCCTCAACGCACGCGACACGCTGCAGGCGCTGCTCAAAAACGGCATCGTGCCCGTCATCAACGAGAACGACGCCGTCGCCACGGCCGAGATCAAGGTGGGCGACAACGACAACCTCTCGGCGCTCGCTGCCATCCTCGCCGAGGCCGATACGCTGCTGCTGCTCACCGATCAGCCCGGCCTCTTCACCGCCGACCCGCGCACGAACCTCGATGCCGAACTCATCCCGGAGGTCCATGCCATCGACGATACGTTGCGGGCCCTCGCGGGCGGCAGCGGCACCGCGCTGGGCACGGGCGGCATGGCCACCAAGCTGCAAGCCGCCGACGTGGCGCGCCGCGCCGGAGTCGATGTGGTGATCGCAGCCGGACGTGCGCCGAACGTCATACTGCGCCTGGCCGACGGTGAGGCCATCGGGACGCGGTTTCCGGCCGTCGAGACGCCGCTGGGCAACCGCAAGCGCTGGATCCTGGCGGGGCCGACGCCCTCGGGCACGCTTGTGGTGGATGACGGCGCCGTACACGCGCTCGTTGATCTTGGGCGAAGTTTGCTCCCGGCCGGCGTCTTGTCGGTCGATGGTGCGTTCACGCGGGGCGATACGGTTTCGATTGTGGATGCCGAGGGGCACGAGCACGCGCGCGGCATCGTCCGCTACGACCGGGCCGATGTGGAGCGCATCGCGGGCTGCCAGTCGGCGGCGATTGCCGAGCGGCTGGGCTATGCCTACGGCCCCGTCGTCGTCCACCGCAACGACCTCATCCTCCTCTGACCCTCCAACCCATTGCGATAGATCATGACCACGACCACAATGTCACTCGATGCGATGGGCCGCGCCGCCAAGCAGGCCAGCCGTACACTGGGTGCCCTCTCCAGCGAGGACAAGAACGCCGCCCTCCACGCCATCGCCGACGCCATCGAGGCGCATGCAGGCGCCGTGCTCTGGGCCAACGCCATCGACGTGGAGCAAGGCCGCGAGCGCGGGCTGCCCAGCGCCTTGCTCGATCGACTACTCCTCACCGCGCCCCGCGTACAGGCCCTCGCCGACGACACGCGCAAGGTGGCCGACTTGCAGGACCCCGTCGGCGAAGAGCTCGAGCGCCGCACCATGTACAACGGCATGACGCTGATCCGGCGGCGGACGCCCATCGGCGTGTTGGGTGTGATCTACGAGGCCCGCCCCAACGTCACGGTAGACATTGCCGCGCTCAGCCTGAAGACGGGCAACGCGGCCATCCTGCGCGGCGGGAGCGAGACGCTAAAGAGCAACCTCGCGCTCATCAAGGCGATCCAAGAAGGGCTGACGGCGGCCGAGGTGCCCAACGCCGCCATCCAGTACATCGACAACCCCGACCGGGCGCTCGTGGGCGAGCTGCTGCGGATGGATCGGTACGTGGACATGATCATCCCGCGTGGCGGCGCAGGCCTGCACCAGCGCTGCAAGGAGCAGAGCACCATCCCCGTCATCACTGGCGGCATCGGCATCTGCCACATTTTCGCTGATGCCACCGCCGATCTCGACCGCGCCGTCGACATCATCGAGAACGCCAAGGTGCAGCGTCCCAGCGTGTGCAACGCGCTCGACACGCTGCTCGTCCACGAAGCCGTCGCCGCCGACCTGCTGCCGAAGGTGGCCGAGCGGCTGGCGCAGAGCGGCGTCGAACTGCGCGTGACCGACGCAGCCGCCGCGCACCTGGGTGGCTTCGATGTCAAACCTGCTGTCGAAGGCGACTTCGACCAAGAATGGCTGGGCCTGACGCTCGGCATCGACGTGGTAAATGGCATCGATGCGGCCATCGCGCACATCCAGGCGCACAGCACCGAGCACTCCGACAGCATCCTCACGCAGACGGAGGCGCACGCCACGCGATTCATCAACGAGGTCAACTCGGCGGCGGTCTACGTCAACGCCAGCACGCGCTTCACCGACGGCGGCGAGTTCGGGCTGGGCGCCGAGGTGGCCGTCAGCACGCAGAAGCTGCACGCACGTGGGCCGATGGGGCTAGAGGCGCTGACGACGTACAAATGGATCGGCCTGGGCGATGGGCACATCCGCTAAGCCCGCGCCAACCGTCTGGCTGCACGGCTTCATGGGCTCCGGCGCGGATTGGTCGGACGTGACGGCCACGCTGCCGGGCGAACACCTTGCCATAGACCTGCCGGGGCACGGCGCGAACATCGGCTTGCCCGATGCGGCGTACACGATGGCGGGCGCGACGGCGCAGCTGCTGGCAACGCTGGATGCCAAGGGCTGGGATTCGGTGAACCTCGTCGGCTACTCGATGGGTGGACGGCTGGCGCTATACATCGCCGTGCACCACCCCGAGCGTATCCGGCGGCTGGTGCTGATCTCGGCCTCGCCAGGCCTGAAGACAGAAGCCGAGCGCGCAGCCCGTCGCGCCGTCGATGCCGAGCGCGCAGAGGCGATAGCAGCCGACTTCGACGCGTTCCTCGACCAGTGGTACACGCTGCCCGTGTTCGACTCGCTGCCGGATGACGTAGCAGCCGACCAAGCTCGCCGCAAGCGCGCCAACGATCCGCACGAGCTGGCCAAGTCGCTGCGCTTCATGGGCACGGGCAGCCAACCCTCGCTGTCGCCTCGCCTCGCGGACGTGGCTATGCCAACGACGCTCATCCTGGGCGCGCGCGACGCTAAGTTCATCCACATTGCGCAAGCGATGAAAGCCGCCAACGATGCCTTCGACCTGCGCGTGATCGCTAAGGCGGGACACATGGTGCATATTGAGCAACCGCAAGCACTCATACGTGAGGTGCTGAGCGTAACCTCCCAGGAGCGTTAGCTCAACATCCGAACCCCGAACAGCGCGAAGCGCGCCCCAACCCCCAACATCTCTTCCCGGGATATTACCAGCCGTAGGGGAACGGCGGCGCGGCATCCGCCTACATCGGCGCAGCATCCAACACGACCGACCCCGCGCAGATTACATGGCTAAAAAACACCACTTTACCCACCGCCCCACTGTTGAAGGTCCGTTTTCCTGGGAGACGGTTGGCGAATACACCGACATCCGCTACGAAAAAGGCACTGCGGGCACCAAC
>JBCCMF010000312.1:0-5424 GCA_039026435.1 Bacteroidota bacterium | reverse complement strand
GGGCAAAGCTGAGGGCGATGGTCAGATCCAGGTCGCGCGGCTGCTGCGTCTCTTGCTCGATGGCGAACGCCACCGCTGCGTCGAGTTGCGCCGCATCCATGCCTGCGTCGGCCGGGGTGCGCTCGGCCCACGTCGTTTCGGGGTAGTAGCGGTCCTGCGCGTGGAGCGGAGCGGCAGTGCACAAGCACAGCGCAACGAGGGGGAAGAGTCGCTTATGCATCGCTTCGGGGACGCGGCCGCCCGACGGTCTTTTCGGGCAGCGGTTCGTCAGTAGCAGGCTTGGCCTTCTCCGCCGTGGCGGGCGGCGGGGGCATGGCCGCCTCTGGAGCCTGCTGCGCTGGCTTAGGAGGCGGTGTGGCCTTGGTCTGATCCTCGGGTTGTGCTGCAGCAGGATCGGGCTCGTTGCCTCGGACCTTGTCGAAGGCATCTTCGGCAAGCCCCGATGCTTCATCGATCAAGTGCTCGGCTGTGGTTCGCACCTTGTCGGCAGCAGCGCCTGCTACGGCGTTGCCTGCCCGTGCGAGGCGTTTGAGAAGGCTCATCGGCGATATCGGATAGCTGAACAGGGCATCAAAAACGGACCCGTCTTTCAGAAAGGCAAGGGGGACTCAGCATTGTGACGCGGCACGTACGGTCTGGGTAGCACCCGAAGCGGGACAACGTCAACGTCGGAAGAACGGAAAAGACATGCCAGCCTGTGCCGAAATGGTGTCGAAGTTACTCAGCGTAGAGCGCCCTTGTACGAAGAGCCGAACGTACGTGACCTCAATGAATATGCCCAGCACCAGGTTGATACCGGTCTCGGATCGGCTCCTGTCGTCGAGGGCGATACGCGTGTACCCCAGGCCGCCCCCCATGTAGGGCAAGATGCCCACATCGTTTTGGAACAGGTAGAGCGCGTTGAGATCCGCTTGCCAGAGGGTCGTCTGCCCACTCATCAAGTACACATCTACGGCGGGGTTGATGAAGTACGGCTGGTCCTTCAAGTAGACCCGCGCCTCACCGCCCACGGAAAACTCCGATACGTCATCAAACTCGTACCCGCCGCGGAGCCCCAGCGCTATCTGGTCAAGCCGGATGTCCTGCGCCGAGACGGGCGTCAGGACACAGGCGAATAGACCGAGTACCGCAAGCAGGTTATGCATGGTGGGAGGCAGAGATGACGCCGCAAGAAACGCGGTGGCCGGTCACATGTCAATCTGTGCGATGTAATGACCTGGTGCGGATCTTCGGCGCGGCGTGGGGCGTGGATGCGTCGCTCAACACCTCTCGCCCGCTCTTCATGTACCGTCTGTGGACGCTGCTGCTCCTCCTCCTCTTCGTGGGGGAGGTGCGCCCAGCCCGTGCACAGGCTATCCTCGGCGTAGAGTGGCATCCGCCTGCCGATACCGCCGCCCTCTTCGCCGACTTCGCGCAGATGGCCGACCTGGGCGTGACGGCCGTACGCACGACGGCCGTAACCGACTCGCTCGTGTGGCAGCGCGCCGACAGCCTTGGACTCACGCTGTTTCAGGAGGTCAACATCGATCGGCTCAGTGCGGCGCAGCTGCTGGATACGCTGGGTCACGCCCGGGAGGCCGTGCTGCGGATGGCGTTTGCCGCCAGCGCCTCGCAGGCCGTGCCGTACATTGGCCTGGCGCGGCACAGCGACACCACCGCCCCCGAGGCCTGCGCCTACTTCGAGGCCCTGACCGAAACCGTCAGGCAGTGGACCAACGGCCGCGGCCGCACCTACTACCTCACCGCCTTCATCGATGACGATGTGTGTCACGGCGCCGTAGACGTTGTACTGCTCGATGCGCTCGACGCGCACAGTCCACCCCGCTTGATCGACCGCTGGCAGCGCCTCCATCCAGAGACGGAGGTAGGGTTGGGACGGTTGAACTGGCGCCTGCACGACGGCGCAGCCCCCGATGCCCAGACGATGCCGCACACGGAAGCCTGGCAAGCCCACCGCATGCGCACCGTTCTGGACACGCTCACCGTGAAGCCATCGCTGGCACTTACCTTCCTCTACCGCTGGCGCGATGCGGACTCGCTGGCGGTCGCCGGGCAACGCACCGATCACAGGTACGGGCTCTACGCGCCCTCCGGCAGCCCACGTCCCATCGCCAGCATCATAGCGCACCATGCAGATCGACGCCCGCCATCCTCTGTAGACGCTGACACGGCCAGCGTATCTATGTCTCAGGCTTCTCCGTGGACGGTCCTCAGCGGGTGGATGCTCGTTTTTGCACTCGGCATTGGTTACGCGCAATCGACCACGCTGCAGCAGACCGTACAGCGCTACTTCTACGCCCACAGCTTCTACCAGGAGGCCGTGGCCCGGTCGCGCGACTTGTCAACACCGCTTGTCGTCTTCTTTGCGGTGCTGGTTGCGGCTGCCAACGGCCTCACCGTGCATGCCTTTCTCACCTATCTGGAAGGGGGGCTTCGCTTCTGGATCGGCGTGGATCAGCTCCCGTCGGGACTCAGCGCAGTCAGCACCTTCATGCTCACCGACCCGGTTGGCGCGCTGTGCGTGGCCAGCGGGTTTACGCTCAGCGCATTGCTGCTCTGGAGCCTTCTGTTGAGCAGTGCAGCGCGAACGGATCGCCCGTTCCCGACCACGGCAGCCCTCTACCTCATCTTATGGCCGTGCTGGATGCCTACGGCTGTTGGGATGTTGGCCGCGATGCTGCTGGCAAGCGGCGGCGTGCCTACCACGCCCAAGGTTGTGGGCTTGCTGATGGGCTTGTGGGTGCTGGCGTCGGCGTATGCGTTTCTTCGCACCCTGGCCGACTATAGCGCCGTGGTCCGCCCCTCGGCAGCGGTCTTCCTTGCCGCCGTCGTTAGTTACCCGCCGCTTGTGGTGCTGGCATGCGGCGTGCTCGGCGGCGTGCTCTCGCCCAACAGAGAATGGATCTGGCACCTGATGACGCGCAGCTGACGAGCCGCCCCGGTAGCTAGCTTGGGCTGGGCAGCGAAGGCGTGGCCATCCCGTCCCCACTGACAGCGAGGGTAGGGGTAGCCGCAGTCGCTGTCACGCCTCCTGTCACACGTTCCCACGTGCGGGCAGAGAAGGCGCGGAAGGGCTCTTTGTGGTGCAGCCAGCTGAAGTGCAGGGCGTAGGGCGTCACGTTGAGGTAGTCACCACGGCCAGGGAGGCGCGAGAAGAGGCCGATCAGCGTGTCGCGAAGGGTAGCGTTGGGCAGGCCGCGCAAGGAGTGCACAAAGCGGTCACAGTAGTAGCGGCACGTCACCTGCTCAAAGTCGGGGTCCCAGTCGGTGAGGCCATCCACGAAGTCAAGCTGCGCGCTGTTGTAGCCCTGAAACCAGTCGAAGACGGGCAAGCTGAGGCGGCTCATCGCCATCGCCATGCTCCACTCGCACGACTCCTCAGAGCGGCCCTCGCTGAGGCGGCTGCGAAAGTGGGTCTCGTGGCGGCGCGCCAGGAAGTACGACGCGGTATCACACACCGTCTTGGTGAGCGCCTCATCCTGCGCGTAGATCACGCCCGCCTGCACGCGTGGCAGGTGAGTCAGTTCGAAGTGCTTGATGGTGCGACGGCGGCGGTCCATGACGTAATCCCACACAATGCCCAGCCCTTTGGGGCCGCCAAAGAACACATCGGCCTTGTCCAGCCCCGTGGCTGTAAACGGGAAGGCCGTCAGCTGCTGCCAGAGCGGGTCGGGGTTGCGGCACCACACCATATCGGCATCTACGTACAGGCACCGATCGAAAGGCATGAACCGATGCAGGTTCAGCTTGAACCCTACGATAGAGGCATGCTCCGGTGGCAGCTCGCGGATGACATCGAAGAGCGTGTCGAGCCCGTAGTGCACCAACTCGTCGCGGTGGCTGTCTGGGCAGTAGAGGGCCACCGGGCGATCAGGATCGTGGCGGCGTAGCGTGAGGACCGAAGTGACCGCGTAGCGAACGTGGTGGACGGCGCCGTACGTGTGGAATACGTAACCTTCGACGGGCGTGGCCATGGGGCTTCGGTCAGTGGAGGAGAGCGTGCATACAAGCGCGGGTGAACGCTATGAAAAAAGTCAGGTTCTTTGAAGAAGCCGTGAGCGGTTTTTAAGGCGTTACACCCAAACGCCTAGCCCGCTACCTCGGCTTGCACCTCGGCCAGCTTTTCATTGAGCCGCGTCATCAGCGCATCGAAGCCCCGCTTGCGGATCAGGCTTTGGAAGGATCGCGCGTAGCTGGCAACGGTGCTGATGTCGTCAAGCACAATGTCGGTCACGCGCCACGCGTCATTCGTAAAGGCCATGTGATAAACGACCGGGGTCTCCACCTTCTTATACGTCGTCGTCGTTTCTACCACCGCCGCTCCGCTGTCGATGCTGATGTCGCCGTAGGTGACGGCCGCGCGGTAGGGGTCGAGGTTGCTGAGCGACTGCGTGCGGATGATCTCGCTGAAGACGCCGAGAAACTGCGTCTGCTGATCGGCCGAGAGCCGTTTCCACTGCCTGCCGAGTGCGGCCTCGCCCATCGCGTCGAAGTCGATGTCATCGTTGATGAGCGCTTTGAGTTGCGTGCGCTGCGCGTCGTCGAGGGTCTCGTTGCCGTTGAGGACGGCCTTGATCTCGGTATCGCGCTGTTCGAGCATCGAACGGAGTTCGGCCGTGGTGCCTTGCGCTATCGCCGCGGCGGGTGCCAGCACGAGCAGCATGACGAGTGCGGCAAACAGGGTGTGTAGTTTGGTGTACATGATCCGTCTATCGAGGGATGTTTATGGGGAGGCATAGTGCCGTAAAGCGACCGTTTCGTGGCGCTACATGCCAATTAGTCAACAAGCGTGCCGCCGTCGAGGCGTTGTCGTAACGTGCCCTCGGCGCGCCAAAGTTTCAAAATCGACAGGTTGTGCTGCCGGATGGCCTCGTAGTACGCCGCCTCCAAGGTGAGGCTCTGCCGAACGGCGTTGACAAGATTCTCCGTGTCGCCGATGTCGAGATCGAAGTTGACGGTCTCAAACCCCAGCCACTCTTTTCCCAACCGAAACGACTGCTCTGCCGATTCCAGCGCAGCCTTGGCGATGCGCACATTGCGGTAGGCGTCTTCCAGCTCGAACTGGATGAGCTGATGGGCCGCTTCCTGCTGAAACGCGACCTCGGCGTACTCGGCCTGGGCTTGCTGGATGCGGGCGCGCGTCTGCCCAAAGTTGAGCTGCTGCCGCAGCCCAAGCCCGGCCTCGAAGCGGATGCCCCGGTACGGGTCGCCCACGTACGGGTTGAGGGGCTTGGCGCGCCCCGCAGCGTACCGCGTCTGGTACCGCCCTGCGAGGAAGAGCTTCGGGTACAGGTCAGACTTGGCCACGTTGACCAAGGCACCCCGGGCCGCGACGCCTGCCTCGGCTTGGTCCAGCTCGGCGCGATTGGCCAGCGCGGTAGCCATGTGCTCGTCCAGCGTGGCCAGCTCAAACGCGATCGGCTC
>JBCCMF010000311.1:0-5494 GCA_039026435.1 Bacteroidota bacterium | reverse complement strand
CCCCGCCCACTCCAGAAGCATGTATCATGGCTGACATCCTGCAAGAACGACTGACTAAACCACAGCTAGATCTGCTAGCGCTATTCCAGCGCACCAACCTCTCGGATGACGACTGGCTGGAGATCCGTCGCCTGATCACTCGCTACTTGGCTCAGCGTGCTACAGAAGCGGCCGATGAGGCCGTGGCTGCCAAGGGATGGACCTCGGAAGACTTAGATCGTCTGGCCCGAGGGCACCAACGATACACACCGTGAAGCCACTGCGCCCCGAAAGGCCGCAGGCCGTCCGACATCCCAGCCGCGAACCCCTATTCCCGTGTCACCAGCACCACCCAGTCCTCGCTGGGGTCGCTGGGTGGGTCGCCGAGAGGGACGAGCGAGCTGCCGCCCATTACCGAGGCCATGCTGCCGTCTTGCAAGGGTCCGCCCGTGCGCGGGTTGAACCACCGCACGCGGAACGGCGCCTTGAAATCCTTCATCTCCAGCTCGGGCGATCCGCCGTTCGGCAGATAGATCGCATAGACGTTGCCGATGTCGGCCAGGATGTAGTCGCCCGCGGCGAAGGTGAGACCGTCGTTGTGGTGCATGCGGTCGTAGGGCAGGTGCTCGCGGAAGAAATCGAGCGCGACCTTCGTCATCGTCCACCCCTGGTCGCGGCTGCGCCAGTCTTCCATGTTGAGGTCGGCGTTGGGGTAGAAGTAGCCGAAGTACCACTCGACGCCCGCGCCCCCGGCCATGAGTGTGCCCCAGAGCACATCGCGGCGCAGCTGGTCGGCGTTGCTGTCGGGGCCGTCGGGCGTGAGGCCGAGGCTGTAGTGCCCGATCTCGTCCACGTTGACGACCCACTGGTGCCCTGCGGCCCGTGAGGCGTCGAGGTACTGCATCACGCGGAAGTGCACGTCGGCGGGGTTGGCGACCTGGAAGGAGACGCCGTTGAAGGGTGTCCAGCCGAGCAGCGGGTTGAGCGTCTCATGGATCAGGTGGACGTGGTTGTGGATGACGACGGGATGCTGGTACGGGTCGAGCGCTTTGATGTACGCGGTGAAGGCGCGGTGCTGCGCCGTCGTGTTGTTGTTCTCCTCGCCCAGGTTCCACGTCACGGCCAAGTGGTGCCCGAAGCGCGCCACCATCTCGCGGAAGTAGAGCTTGCGCAGCCGACCCAGTCGGCCGCCGTCGAAGAGCGTGTCGTTCTCGGTCTCCTGAAACAGCATGTTCGTGGCGATGCCCAGTGAGTCCATGTGGCTGAACGCGATCTCCCACTGGTCGAGCTTGCTCACGTCGAAGCGGTCCTGCTCATCCGGCGCGGTCCAGGGCCACACGTTGTCGCCGTCGCCCTTCCAATTCATGAGGAGGAAGTAGATGGTGTTCATCCCCTTCTCCGCGATGTAGTTCAGCCCGCCGATGAGCGCTTTGCCCCTGCCCCCTTGCCACGTGGGGTCGCCTTCGTTCCAATCGTCGAGGTGCGGTGCGTAGCGGTGGAGGCCGTCTTCGAGCGGCTGGTCGCCGCCGCCGTTGTCGAAGGTGCCGTCGAAGTCGTGGTAACCGAGGAGGTCTTCCGGGCTGCCCGGTCCGCCCTTGATGAACGCCTCCTGCGTGGCCGCGTGGCGCAGGTAGCGCTCGCCTGTGTACATCAGCCGACCCTTCGCCCGAAAATCGCGCCCCGTCTTGTCGGACGGCATGATCTCCATCGTGCCCGTCTCGCCATCGAAGGCCGTGGGTGTCCCTTCGAACGGATCGAGGCTGAGGGCGAGGTCAGGGCCTTGGCGGAAGGAAGCCGTGTACGTCCAGGTGCCCGGCGCATCGGGGGCGAAGTGTACGCGCCACTTGGTGCCCGAGGCGACGCTCGTCTCGCCCGCGTCGCCATCGGCGGCGAAGAAGCCAGGCACGACGTAGCGGCGGCCTTCGTTGGTGAACGTGACGGTGAGGCGGTAGTCGCTGAAGGGGTTGACGGCGGCGTCTTCAGCGGTTTCGGGACCGTCGAACGTGAGCGTGACGCGGTGCCACACGGCGAGTGTGCCCGTCACCTCGGGCGAAGCGACCACGGCGGTGGATGAAGCCAGCAGAAAAGCGAGAACGAGAACGACCGAGCGCATGCTAGAAGGAACCATGAAGTCATGAGGAGGGCTGACGGCGTGGCTTGCATTCCAACGCGCTGACGCCGTTCTTCAAATTACATACTGTATACAATTTTACCAACTACGCCCTATGCGTCCGTTTTTCGCCGTTTTGAGCCTGTCCGCCGTGCTGCTGGCAGCAAGCCTGGCTCCTGTCCCCGCCGTCGCGCAACGCACCGCGCCGACGAATCAGTACATGATGGTCGATCAGTTTGGCTACCGCCCGGGCGATCCCAAGGTGGCCGTGCTGGTGAGCCCCGAACGTGGCTTCAACGCCGCCGACGAGTACGACGCGGAGGCGGGCGATGCCATCGAGGTGCGTGACTGGTACACGGGCGCGGTGGTCTTCTCGGGCGAGCCCGGGCGTTGGAACAGCAGCCGGCGCGTCCACGCCACGCAGTCCAGCTCGGGCGACCGCGGCTGGTGGGTGGACTTTTCGGAGGTGACCACGCCGGGCAGCTACTACCTCTACGACCCGGCCAACGACGTGCGCTCGTACCGCTTCGAGATCCGCGAGGACGTGTACCGGGGCGTCTTTGAGGCCGCCATCCGCACGTTCTACTACCAGCGCGCCAACACGCCCAAGGAGCCGCCCTTCGCCGACGAGCGCTGGAGCGACGACGCCGACTTCGTGGGCGCCAACCAGGACGCCGAGGCCATCTACTTCGACCCCAGCGGCTCGCCCCAGACCGACCGCAACCGGCGGCGCGACGTAACGGGCGGCTGGCGCGACGCGGGTGATACCAACAAGTACGTTACCTTCGCCGAGCCCGTGGTGCACATGCTGCTCACCGCGTTCCAGCAGCGCCCCGAGGTCTTCACCGACGACTTCAACATCCCCGAAAGCGGCAACGGCCTGCCCGATATCATCGACGAGATCAAGTGGGAGACCGACTGGATCAAGAAGATGCAGGACGACGACGGCGGCGTCTTCATCAAGATGGGCAACAACGAGCACGGTCCCAGCAGCCATACGCTCAGCCAAGCGAACAACACGCGCTACTACGGGCCCAAGTGTTCATCGGCTACCATTGCGGCAGCGGGCATGTTTGCGCACGCAGCGGTCGTCTACCGCGACTTCCCCGAGCTGGCCAGCGAGGCCGACGATCTCACCGCCCGCGCCGCCGAGGCGTGGGACTGGTTCTTCGCCAACCCTATGCGCAGCAATGGCAACAATGAGTGCGACAACAACTTCATCAAAGCGGGCGACGCCGACCGCAGCGAGACCGATCAAATCCGTAGCGCTGTCGTCACCGCGCTCTACCTGTACGAGGCCACAGGCGACGAGGCCTACCACGACTACTTCAAGGACAACTTCCGCAACAGCCGTCCCTACACCGATGACATGTGGAGCGTCTACGTGCCCTTCCAAGGCGATGCGCTCCTCTACTACACGCAGATGGCCAGCGGCGACGCCGCCATCCAATCGGAGATTCGCGACAAGAAGCAGAGCGAGGGCCAATCCGTCGATATCTACCAGTTCCGGGACAGCCAGGACCTCTACCGCGCCTACATGCGCGAGAACCAGTACCACTGGGGCAGCAACTACGTGCGCGCCGCGATGGGCAACACCGTCTACGACCTCGTCGACTTCGGCCTGAGCGACGACGAAGAGCTGCACCGCGCCCGCGCCCTCGGGATGCTCAACTACTTCCACGGCGTCAACCCGCTCTCGCTGGTCTACCTGAGCAACATGTACGAGTACGGCGCCGAGAACGCGGTCAATGAGATGTGGCACGACTGGTACGCCGACGGCACCGAGTGGGACCACGCGCTCAACTCGCCAAGCGGTCCCGCTCCGGGCTTCCTCGTGGGCGGCCCCAACCGCCAGTACACGGGCAACGTCAGCCGCCTCCAGAATCAGCCCTACCAAAAGATGTACACCGACATCAACCACTGGACCGAAGCGCCCTGGGAGATCACCGAGCCTGCCATCTACTACCAGGCGGCGTACATCAAGCTGCTCTCCAAGTTTGTCTCCACGACGGGTGGCATCAACGTGGCCAACGAGCTACAACCTCAGCTCGACCTGCCCGAGGGCTTCCGGCTGGAGTCGGCCTACCCCAACCCGTTCAACCCCAGCACCACGTTCCGGCTGACTGTGGCCGAAGCACAGCCGGTGACGGTGGAGGTGTTCAACTTGCTGGGCCAGCGCGTGCGGACGCTGCACGACGGCATCCTCTCGGCGGGTACGGCGCACGCGTTCACGTTCGACGCCAGCGACCTGCCGAGCGGACTCTACCTCTACCGCGCCGCCGGACAAACCTTCATGGCTACCAACACGGTGACGCTGCTCAAGTAACGGCACTCACGCCGCCAGCGCGGCGGCTTCCTTGATCGCCTGTGGATCGTAGATGGCGGGTCCTTTGCCGTCCTGCAGCGCCACGTAATGCATGGCCTCGGCTACGGCATCGGCGGGTGTGGGGCGCAGCGACCGGAGCGGACCGACGAGTAGCGGCGTGGCCACCTTGAACACGACGGCACCGATGCGCTCGCCCCGGCGGTACTCGGCGCGGTCGCCCGTCAGCAGCGAGGGGCGAAAGAGCGAGACGCGGGCGTAGCCCAGCTGCTGCACGGCGCGCTCCACCTCGCCCTTGACGCGGTTGTAGAACACGGACGACGACGGATCGGCGCCGAGGGCGGAGACCAGCAGATAGTGCTTGGCGCCTGCGGCCCGCGCACGCTGCCCGATCCGCACGGGATACGTGAAATCAACCTTGCGGAACGCCTCCTGCGAGCCCGCTCGCTTGATCGTCGTACCCAAGCAACAGAACACATCCTGCGCCGCATACAGCGCCGCATTCTTCGGCGGCTGGTCGAAGTCGATGACGTGATGGGTCAGTTTATCGTGCGTCTGCTCCGTCTCACGCCTGCCCAGCGTCGTGACGGCCGCGTAGTCGTCGGATGTCAGGAGGACATCGAGGAGGTGCTGGCCCACTAGTCCAGTGGCGCCGAGGAGCAGGGCAGTACGAGGCATATCCGTTAGGAAGAGAGCACGCTACAGAACGAGGACAGCCTTGGAGAAGATGCCGCAATATACGCCCTCGCCTACGCGATGCGTGTCCGAAACGCAGACATCCCAGATCATACCGCATGACATGAGCAACTCTGCTCCCGTTGTAGAATGACAGCATTCTCAAACGAGCCTTGCGAGCCGCCAACGTCGATGTCGCGGCCAGGAGCGCGCTGGATAGAGTGGATGGGCCGCGTTCAGCTAGCGAGCAATAACACTATGCTTCGATATATCGCCAACTACCGGGCTCGCTAGGTGCGGGTTTGCGGGATGGGCATCCGCTGTGCGTTTGCGAGATCGACAGCGTTTTTGGTTCGTTTTGTCGCCACAAAATGAACGTCCAATCAGACGAAGCCGACGGCGGTTTT
>JBCCMF010000310.1:0-5520 GCA_039026435.1 Bacteroidota bacterium | reverse complement strand
TGCGGCGTGCGTCACCGTCAGCCCCAGCGCCTCGGCTGCGACCTGCATGGTGGCCGCCGTGCCCAAGAACTGACAGCCGCCGCCCGGCGTGGCGCACGTCTTGCACGCCATCTCCTGCGCGTACTCCAGCGTCACCTCGCCCTGCGCAAACCGCGCCGACAGGCTCTGCGACTTACCCGCGTCTTCGCCCTCGGTGGGCGGTAGCGTCACACCGCCAGGGACCAAGATGCCGGGGAGGTTCGTGGCGCCTGCCAGCGCCATCAGCACGGCAGGCAGGCCCTTGTCGCAGGTGGCCACGCCCATGACGCCGCGCGCGGTGGGCAGCGTGCGGATGAGTCGGCGGAAGACGATGGCCGCGTCGTTGCGGTAGGGCAGGCTGTCCATCATGCCGCGTGTGCCCTGGATGCGGCCATCACACGGGTCCGAGCAGAAGGCCGCGAAGGGCAGCGCGCCCGTCTTGCGGATGGTCTCGGCGGCCTCGCGCACCAGCAGCCCGATCTCCCAGTGCCCCGTGTGGTAGCCCAGCGCAATCGGCTTGCCGTCCATGCCCCGGATGCCGCCTACGGTGCTCAGGATGAGGAACGGCTTGCGCAGCGCCTGCAGCGGCGCCCAGCCCATGCCCACGTTCTGCGACAGCCCGAACAGGTCGCCGCTCGGCGCGTCGCGCAGCATCTCCTCCGAGAGCGGCAGCGCCCCGTCCGGCCCCGCCGCGTGCGTAGCCACGTCGAACAGATCCGCTGACGGGTTCAGGTGGGCATCGAGTAACGCAGACATCAGGCAGCAGCGCAAGGAGTGGGGCCTCGAAGATACATGCCGCCAACCACATATGTGAGCGCCCGTCTGCGGCTGCGCGTTCCAGCCCTCCCTTTCGCTGGGGCCTCTCGCGCCCTACTATCTACTGGTCATCCGCTATCTCTCTGAGCTCCACCACCGCACGCATGAACGTTAGCATCTGGGAGCAGCAGTCCCTGCTCGAAAGCGACTACCTGATTGTGGGCGCAGGCATCACTGGGCTCTCCACGGCGGCGGCGCTGTTAGAGGCGCGGCCACAGGCGCGGGTCCGCATTCTGGAGCGCGGGCTGCTGCCGAGTGGAGCGAGCACCAAGAACGCCGGGTTTGCCTGCCTCGGCAGCTTGTCCGAGGTGGTGGCCGACATCCGGCATTATGGCGAGGACGCCACGGCGCAGGCGCTACAGCTCAAGCAGCGTGGGCTGCGGCTCCTCCGCACGCGATTGGGCGACGACCGCATCGGGTACCAGCCGGAAGGCGGCTATGAACTCGTGCTCCCCAAGCACGCTGCCGCACTGGAGCAGATGGATGCGCTCAACGCCTGGACCGCTGATGTTCTCGGCGCGCCGCTGTTTGCGCGGGGAGAGTTAGCGGCGTGGGACTTCCCGGAGGACCAGATTGCCGCGCTCGTGCGTCTGCCGATGGAAGGACTGATTGACACCGGGCGGATGATGCGCGCTTTGCTGCGCTATGTGCAGGAGCGCGGGGCCGAGGTATGCACGGGCTGCCTCGTGACGGGGTACGAAGCCTCGGAGCACCGCGTCGCAGTCCAAGTCGCCAACCCGCTCGCCGATGCACCGCTGATCTTCTCCGCGCCCCACGTGGCGTTCTGCACCAACGGCTTTGTGCATCGTCTCTTCCCCGATGTGCCCGTCGCGCCGGGGCGAGGGCAGGTGCTGCTGACCAAGCCGCTACCGCGCCTGCCGTTTCGCGGCGCGTTCCACTTCGACGAGGGCTACTTCTACTTCCGCGACGTAGGCGACCGCGTGCTCTTCGGCGGCGGCCGCAACCTCTTCCGTGACGCCGAAACCACCGACCAGTTTGGCGCAACCGAGGCCGTGCAGCAGGTGCTCGAAGCCTATCTGCATGCCCTCATCCTGCCCGGGCAGCCCGTAGAGGTCGAACGCCGATGGTCGGGCGTGATGGGTTTTCAGCGGGATCGCTTGCTGCCGCTCGTAGAGCAACGCGGCCCGCGTGTGGTGCTCGGTGTGGGAATGAACGGCATGGGCATCGCCGCTGGAAGCGAGGTCGGGCGCCAGGTTGCACAGGTATTGCTGGGTGACCACGCTGCTATGCCAACGAAACCCTCTCTATCCCATTGAGGTAACTACTCAGGTAGGGAGTGACGGCTGAGTCGTCACTCCCTGATACCTACCCTCAACTTTGTGCAGGACCTCGACGCCTATGTCGAACACCTCCAAGCGCAGCCTGAACTAGATCGGCTACTGGCTCCGCTCTTTACGCTCATCCAGCAACAAGCCGCCGTGATAGAACAGCAAGCCCAACGCATTGAGACTCTTGAGGCTGAACTCGCCCACCTGCGCGCTCGCCTCGACCAGAACAGTTCCAACAGCCACACGCCCCCCTCGGCCGACCCCTACCGCACCACCACGGCCCTGCCTAAAGCCAAAGGCCGTGGCTTGGGCGGACAACCCGGGCATCAGGGTCACACGCTCAAGATGGTCCAGAGACCCGACCACACCGAGTAGACCCTGCCTGAGCACTGCACTCGCTGTGGCGCAGCCTTGGCAGCAGAGCAGATCGTCTCTACCGAGCGCCGCCAAGTCTTCGACCTACCCGTGCCGCGCCTGGAGGTGACCGAGTATCGCCGCCCGCGCTGCCGATGCACCGCCTGTGGCGCACCCAACCAAGCCGCCTTTCCCGCTCACGTGAAGGCGCCTGTGCAGTACGGTGCGCGGCTGGGCGCGCTGGCGGCGCTGCTGCACAATGACTACCATGTGCCTCTAGCGAAGGTGAGCCAGTTGTGCGGCGACCTATTTGGCCAGTGCGTCAGTGAGGCCACCTTAGCGGCAGCCAACCAACGCATGGCCGAGGCGGTCTTGGCCAGCGAGACGGCCATCAAAGCACATCTGGTAGAGGCCGACGTGGCCCACGCTGATGAGACGGGCTTGCGCGTGGCCGGGCGTCTGCGGTGGCTACACGTGCTCTCGAGCAAGCAGTTGAGTCACTACCTCGTGCATGTAAAACGAGGCCGAGCGGCGCTAGAGTCGTCCGAGTCGGTGCTGGCGCAGGTGAGCGGGTATCTGATCCACGACTGCTGGGCGAGCTACTTCGGGATGCACCAAGGCGAGCATGGATTGTGCAACGCGCATCTGATCCGCGAATCGCGGGCGCAGGCTGAGCAGGGCCATTGGTGGGCTCAGCAGATGATCGATCTGCTGTTGGGGGCGCACCAAACTGCGCGTGCTGCCGGTGTAGTGCCGCCACGGCGCTATTGGCGGTTGAAACGGCGCTACTTTGCCCTGCTACGTCAAGGTTTATCGGCGCACCCGATGCCCGAGCAGGTGGCAGCTCGTGTGGGGCGCAAGAAGCGGGGCAAGGCGCGGAGCCTGCTCAAGCGTCTGATTCGGTATCACGCCTCAGTGTGGCGGTTTGCGCGTGTGGCCTCGGTGCCATTCACGAATAATGCCACCCCACCGAGATGGGGTGGAGCTGAGCGTGACCTACGTATGGCGAAGGTGAAGCAGAAGGTGAGTGGCGGTTTCAGGACCGAGGCGGGAGCGCGTGTGTTTGCGCGGATTCGAGGGTATTGTTCGACGGCGCGCAAGCAGGGCAAGCCGGTGTACGAGTCGTTGTGCCGGGCGCTAGAAGAGCCGGGCTATCTGCTCGTGCCTTACCCTACCTGAGTAGTTACCTGAGTTTTAATCTCGTTCGGGATCGCAATTCCCCGAGGCTTGTCTCGAAATAGGGCGCATCCATGTTGAGCGGGTCAATCTGATGCAAAACGCGATTCCGATCCGCTTGATACTCCGGGGCTTGCCCCGGTGAGTTTCATTGTCGAAGAAGGCTTTGTTGCACGGAAGCAAGAGGCAGACCTACTGCCCCCTCACCTCACCCTGCTCACTCTACCAACAACGCATAGCTCTCCGGACGGCCCAGCGACAGCATATCGTTGAGCACCTTGCTGCCGATTCGAGCCTCCGTCTCTTGACGAGACATACAACGCGAACGAAGCACACGGCCCACCACCCGCTTGAAGCGCCACACCCCCGTCTCGGCCAGGCTCCGACGATGGTACCCGCTCTGGCGCTTCCACTTCGACCGACCATGACCACGGATGTAGCGCAGCGCCTCGTCGCGCGCCAACCGAGGGCCCTTGCTGGTGCCGTGACGCTTGATCTTGGCATTCTTCTGCGGCGGCACCACTGGCTCGGCTCCAACGGCCTCTATCGCGCGGTAGACCTTCCACTTGTCATAGGCTCCATCGCCGTAGACGTACTGCACTTGGTCGGTCGGACCGGCCAGCGTCTCTTGCAGTAGCGGCTCGACCTGAGAGGCGTCGTCGGTTGCATTGTCGGTAACCTCAGTTGCCGTGATCTCACCCGTCTCAGGATCAATAGCCAGATGCAGCTTGCGCCAGGTGCGCCGCTTCGAGGCGCCGTGCTTACGCGTTTTCTCCACCCACTGCCGGTGGATGGATGGGCTCGCCTTCGCCGTAGACTTTCAGCCCGGTCGAGTCAATCACGATGTGACGCGCACGAGGTTATCTGAGGCAGTTGCTTCGTGCTGCCTCTGCCATTGCTGAGCAAGACGTCATGGATCTCCCGGATGAGCCGTACCGAAAGGGGAAACCCATTGCGTAGCCGCTGCAGTCCATGCTGCGCCGCCGCGACGTAGTTCGAGACGTCCTGCACGTCATCTAGAGGCACGCCCGGTGCTTCATCCCGCTCATACAGCAGCAGGTCCGAGAGCGAGGACTGGGTGCCCTCAATCTGAGACGAAAGCACGGCCTCTTTGCGGACATAGTGGTACAGGAAGAGGTTGATGTCTGGCAGCAGGGTGGCCAGTCCATCTAGTCGCCCCAATGCCCTGTTGGCCTTTTCCATCAGGTCATAGTCCGCAGCGCCGAGCTGCAAGGGCGGTGTGGGCGGCAGCGGGTCCGGGACAAACGCGTGCACCGCCTCGCCAGTGGTCGTGCTGACGATATACGTTCCAGAGCGGGTGCGCATACGAGGAATAAGGGGAATAAAGTTTATTTAGCATTGATGCGGCTCAATGTAAGTTAAATATAGCAAGCCAAGTATTGCTTAGGGCCTGAGTCATGTTCGGCCCTCGATGCTGTGGGTGAACCAATCGGCTGGTGCACATCGCTTAGGCATGCTTCAGCATCGTGAGTGAGCAGTGCGCCGTGCGTGCGAACGCCTGGAACGAGTCGATGCGAAGCTGCTGGTCGTGGTCGAGCGGTACCTGGATGGCAATATAAAATGTTATTGCAACTTATTGAGGCTTGCCTCGAAACAGGACGCATCTATGTTGAACGAGTCAATCTGATGTGAAACGCGATTCCGCCTGATACGATACTCCGGGGCTTGCCCCGGTGAGCCTCATTCGGCTTCACTTTGAAAATTGCCTAGCCACTCAACCTGATTTTCATTGAGTTTGACGCCATCGAGTCTGACGCCATCTAGTCTAGCTTCACTCAAGTTGGCACGCACAAGAATTGCTTCGGTTAGATCGGCTTCAGTTAGATCAGCACCAGCTAGATTGGCA
>JBCCMF010000309.1:0-5569 GCA_039026435.1 Bacteroidota bacterium | reverse complement strand
CGCAGTCGCCGCGCCGCAAGCGGCTGCTCGAACAGATCGGCGTCAGCTTCACCGTCCACGCCGCCGATCTCGACGAGACCTTCGACCCCGACGCTGGCCCCGCCGATATCGTCCAGTCGCTCGCGCTCGACAAGGCCGTAGCCGTAGCCGAGCATCACCCCGATGCGCTCGTCCTAGGCGCCGACACGGTGGTGGTCCTCAAGGGCGACATCCTGGGCAAACCTGTCGATGCTGACGACGCATCGGCCATGCTGCAGCGCCTCAGTGGGCAGACCCACACGGTGTACACGGGCATCGCACTCGTCCACAGCGCTGCCCAGCGCGCCGCCACCCGCGTAGAAGCCACGGATGTGACCTTCGGCGCCCTCACCGACGACGAGATTGCCGCCTACGTCGCCACGGGCTCGCCGATGGACAAGGCGGGGGCGTACGGCATCCAAGACGACCTGGGCGCGTGCTTCGTCTCGCGCATCGACGGCGACTACTACAACGTGGTGGGGCTGCCGCTGCATCGCCTCTACCGCCTCCTCCACGACCGCTTCGGCGACCTGCTGGTCTGATGGCCAAGCGCACCATCAAGACCGCCCCGCTCGACCTGGAGCAGGCACACTGGCAGGCGGGGCGGCAGTACGTGGCGGGCGTCGATGAGGTGGGGCGCGGCTGTCTAGCAGGCCCCGTCGTGGCTGCCGCCGTGGTGCTGCCGTGGGGACACAGCATCGCAGGCGTGCGGGACAGCAAGGCGCTCAGCGAGGCGCGAAGACTCGACCTGGTGCAACGCATCCAGGCCGAGGCATTAGCTATGGGCGTCGGGATGTGCTCGCCGGAGGAGATCGACGACCTTAACATTTTGTGGGCATCGATGGAGGCGATGCGCCGCGCCGTGCTCAACCTCGGCATCACGCCAGACGCCCTGCTCATCGACGGCAACCGCGCCATCCCGGACGCGCCGTGGCGGCAGCAGACCGTGGTCAAGGGCGACGCCAAGAGCCAGTCCATCGCGGCGGCCTCGATCCTCGCCAAGACCGTCCGCGATGCCCTCATGGCCGACCTCGACGCGGCGCATCCAGGCTATGGCTGGGCGCGCAACGTGGGCTATCCCACGGCTGAGCACTACGCGGGCCTCGCTGCGCTCGGCCCCACCGTCCATCACCGCCGCTCGTTCAAGTTGAAGCGGTGACAAGGCTCCATTATGATCTAGCGCGGATCGCAGCTACGAACGCATCGACGGTTTGCCCCAGGGAGAGGCCGTCGGTCTCGATGGTGACGTGGGCGCGGCTGTAGAAGTGCTCGCGGGCGCCCAGGAGCGTGGTGATGCGTTCGTGGAGCGGCTCCATCGGCAGTGGCACGCCATGCTCGTCTTGCAGCATCGGCCGCCGCACGCGCCCCCGCCACAGCCGTTGCATCAGCGCCTCCACGGATGCTTTCAGGTAGACCACCGTGCCGAGTCGCCGCGTGAGTTGGAGGTTGTAGTCGGATGTCAGCGCGCCGCCGCCTAGCGCGATCACGTGCCGCGTGCGAGCCGATGTGCCTTCTAGCTGCTCGCGCTCAAGCTGGCGGAACGCGGCCTCGCCGTGCGTCTGGAAATAGACCGAGATCGACACCTCAGCCGCGGCCTCGATGATGGTGTCGAGGTCGGCGAACTCGTAGCCCAGCACGTTGGCCCCGATAGCCCCGATGGTGCTCTTGCCGCTGCCCATAAAACCCGTCAGATAAATGCGCGTTGGGGCGGCCATGCTCGCGTGCGGTGGAGGTGAACAGCAACGCCGCAAGCTACGACCGAAGCCGCCGCCCGTCCACCACGCCCGATGCCGACTTATCGCCTGCTGATCGAGTACGATGGCCTGCCGTTTCATGGCTGGCAGATCCAGCCGGATCGCCCGTCGGTGCAAGGCGCTATCGAGACGGCGCTGGCCACGGTGACGCGGCACCAGCTCAACGTCGTCGGCTCGGGGCGTACCGACGCGGGCGTGCATGCCCGTGGCCAGGTGGCGCACATCGTCAGCGAAACGCCGCTGGACCTGTTCCGGGTGCAGCGCTCGCTCAACGGCCTGCTCCGGCCGCACATCGGCATACTCGCCATCGAAGAGATGCCTGCCGACTTCCATGCGCGGTACGATGCCCGCCGCCGTCGCTACCACTACGGCATTACCACGCTGCCGCGCCCGCTGGAGCGTCACACCCGCTGGCTCATCCGCCCCACCCCCGACATTGGCCGGATGAACGAGGCCGCCCGCGCCTTCCTGGGGCAGCACGACTACGACGCGTTCTGCCGCATCCAGTCCGAGACGAAGAACCGCATCTGCTCCGTCTACCACGCCGCGTGGCAACCCGATGAGCTAGAGGGCACGTGGCGCTTCGTCATCGAGGCCGACCGGTTTCTGCACGGCATGGTCCGCGCCATCGTGGGGACGCTGGTCCAGATCGGCCACGGCAAGCGTCCGGCGGATGACGTGCAGCGCCTCCTCGCCAGCAAAGACCGTCGGCAGGCGGGACCTGCGGCACCTGCGCACGGGCTGGCGTTGGTGCACGTGGGATATGACGAACTGGCAACTGCGAACCCGATGGCACCTTGATCACGTTGGAGTGCTCCGATAATCGCCGCCGCTCTATGTCCACGCACGCACTTCGAGGGCTCACCCTCCTGCTCGTCGCCCTCGTCGCCACGGCCTGCGACCGCACCTTCATCGATGAAACCACGCCCACGATTGAGGTGGTGGCGCCCGCCTTCGATACGGTCTTCAGCAGCAGGCAAGCCGACCTGGAGGTGCGCGCCTCGTCGTTCCGCGAGATCGCAAGCGTCGCGGTCAACGGCGAAGCCATGCAGTACCAAGCTACCCAGGACGTGTGGCAGGCTCCGCTCATCCTGCGTGACGGCATCAACACGTTCATCGTCACCGCCGCTGACGAGCAAGGGCTGACCACGTCCGACACGCTGGTGGCCGTACGCACAGCCCTGGAGATCCGCAGTGCACCGTTCGCACTGCCCGAGCCGCGCTACGGCCACACGGCCACCCGTCTCCTCTCCGGCGATGTGCTTGTCACGGGCGGGGCCACCAACGAGTCGGACGGCGGCACACAGGCGGCTTTTCTGGTAGACGACCTGAGTGGGCGCGTGACGGCGCTGGACGATGGGCTCAACGCCGCTCGCATAGGGCATACGGCCACGCTCGTCCCCGACGGCCGCGTGTTCATCTTGGGCGGCAGCCGCCGAGTTGGTGATGCGCTTGAGGGCGAAGACGACCTGCTGGAATCCGTGGAGGTGTTCGACCCCGTGACGGAGGCGTTCACCACCGTCCCCTTCGACGGCCAACCCATCCGCCGCACCGAGCACACGGCCACCCTCTACGCCCCCGACGACGGCCTCTTCATCGACATCTACGGCGGCCGTGGGGACGTTGACTACCTCAACGACGGCACCATAGCCACGCGTGACGATGCGCGGCGCTTCGAGTGGGTAGAGGGCACCCTTGTGGCACGCTCGCCCAGCATCGGGCTCGACATCGAACCCATCTCCGGCCAGGCTACAGCGCCCCTCTCTGACCCCACCGTGCTGCCCTATCGAAACCTCGTCACGGGCACGTACTTTCTCGATGGGTCGGCAGACGGTGCGCACTGGTTCTTCAGCTACACGCAGGACGAAGGCCTCCGCGACCGCCCGGCCCCCACACCCCAGCTGCCCCGCACCCAACACACGGCAACCGCCGTGACCGACGGCGTCGTCCTGCTCTTCGGCGGCGACAGCGGCAGCCCTGACCAGCCTGCGTTCCCAAGCGAGCTTTACGTCGATGCCGTGGAGTCCTACTATCAATTTTTGCCCGAGGCCGTGCCGCCCGTCACGCGCAGTCAGCACACCGCAACTTTTGTGGGCAACGGCCGAATACTGGTGCTTGGCGGCCTCACCACAGCAGGCCAGCCCTCAGCAGTCGGCTACTTCTTCCACCTTCCCCTCTAGCCCCTCATGGACGTGCAGCAGATTCTCCGCTGGATCGTAATCGCCATCGTGTTGATGGTGATGTTTTCGTTGCTCGGCGTGATCCTCAAGGTAGGCGGCGCACTCCTCGGCATCGCCGTGAAGGTGCTCGTGGTCCTCTTCGTGATCGCCGTCATACTCCGCCTCTTCGGAGCCATCTTCCGGCGCGCGCGCACCTGACCCCGCCTACTTGTTTCACCCAGCGTGCACAGCAGGTAGCGAACAACACGAACGGCATCCGCATTCAGGGCGTCCTTTTCACCGACGCCGCTGCCCATGCTGTCCACCTTGCCATCGGTCACCTTTGATGTCACCTCGGAGACGGGCTGGCTCCAGCAAGTCGTGGTGCACACCCCGGGTGACGAGATGGGCCACGTAGCCCCTGCTCGCCGCGAAGAGCTGCTGTTCGAGGACATTCTGTATATCGAGACCGCCCAGCGGGAGCACGCGCTGATGTGCGCCGTGTTCGATAAGGTGACGGGGCGCCCCGACGGTGTGCTGCAGATGCGGACCCTGCTCTACCAAGCCTTCGAAGCCGAAGCCGCTCGCCACCACTTTGTGGAGCACCTCGCCGCCGTCATGCCCGCCCGCAACCTGCAGGCGTTCGAGGCCAACCTGAAGGCGTTCTCCCCCGATGAACTCGCCCGCTTCGCCCTCACGGGCGATGCCCCGATGCAGATCAACGCAGCGCCACTGCCCAATCTGATGTTCACGCGCGATGTGTCGTGCGTAGTAGGCCAGCACTTCATCCTGAGCCACCCTGCCACGGCGGCCCGCGCCCGCGAGAACCTCATCAT
Organism: Bacteroidota bacterium; assembly: GCA_039026435.1. GTDB lineage: Bacteria > Bacteroidota > Rhodothermia > Rhodothermales > JBCCMF01 > JBCCMF01. The sequence continues at coordinate 802 of JBCCMF010000309.1, read as the reverse complement.
GCAGACGGTGCTCTCGCATCACCCCAGCTTCGCCGAGCATCAGGACCGGATCATCCGGCTGCCGCAAGGCGTCACGTTCGAGGGGGGCGACCTGCTGGTCGTCAACGAGCGTGTTGTGCTGATCGGGTGCTCGGAGCGCACGTCGTTTGGCGGCGTCACGCAGGTGGCGCAGGCCTTGTTGGCGCGCACCGCCGTAGAGCATGTGGTGATGGTAGACCTGCCCAAGCAGCGCTCCTGCATGCACCTCGACACCATCTTCACCTTCGCCGCGCCCGACACGTGCGTCGTCTACCCGCCCATCATCGCCTCGGAAGGGCAAGGCAACGTGGTTTCGTTCTCGCGGCCCGATGGGAAGACACGCCTCCAGTGCGATATCCACGTGTCGCTACAGGCCGCGCTCGAAGCCTTGCTCGGTCACAGCCTCACCTTCATCCCCTGCGGCGGCGGGCGACTGCTCGATCAGCAGCGCGAACAGTGGACGGACGGGGCCAACTTCTTCGCGGTGGCGCCAGGGGTGGTCATTGGCTACGAGCGCAACAGCCTCACCTTCGACCAGATGCGCGATCACGGCTTCCGCGTGATGACGGCGGAAGGCTTCCTCGGCTATTACGCGGCAAGCCCCTTCACACCCGGCGAGCGTGTGGCCATCAAGCTGGAAGGACACGAGCTCTCGCGCGGGCGCGGCGGACCGCGATGCATGACGATGCCCCTTGCACGCCTGCCGATGGCGGACCTGTCAGCGAAGGGCCTGCCTGTGAAGGGCCTGCCTGTGAAGGGCCTGCCTGTGAAGGGCCTGCCTGTG
>JBCCMF010000308.1:0-5582 GCA_039026435.1 Bacteroidota bacterium | reverse complement strand
GCTGGAGCAAGCCATCGACTACGATGTGTTGCTCTTCGACACGGCGGCGGCCGTCACCGTCTACAGCCTGAGTGCGCTGGTGGCCAGCCAGTATGCCATCATCCCGGTCACGCCTGAGTATCAGCCCGTCTACGGCGCAGAGCAGACGTTTCAGACGATCAAGACCGTCCAGAAGAAGCTCAACCCGTCGCTGCACGACCCGTGGATGCTGCTGACGAAGGTAGACGGCCGCGTGCGCAGCCATCGCAAATACCGCCACTACCTGCGCACGAAGTACGAGGACTCGGTGCTGCAAGGCATCATCCGCACCTGCGCCTCGCTGGCCGTCTCGCACCCCGATCACAGCACCACGTTCGACACAGACCCTGGCGCTCGTGGTGCCGTCGATTATGCCAACGTGGCGGAGGAAGTCGTCCGTCGTGTACGCGAGCAAACGCCTGGCCTACTACCCGTGCCCGACGAAGCCGCTTCGCCCAACGAAGAGGAAGGCACGTGGCGCAGCATAGACCGGCTCACGGCATGAAGCGCTGGACCCAATTGATCGTGTGCACCTTGCTGGCTGGCGTGCTGCTGTGGGCGCTCCAGGCGCGCTTCGGCAGTGTGCCGCCCGTCGGGACGCTGCTCGATCCGGTAGATGGGGTGTTCAAGACCGCGCGCCTCGCCCATCACGACACGGAGACTACGCTGGAGATCGATGGCCTGGAGGCGCCCGTTGACGTGATCCGCGACGAGCGGGGCGTGCCGCACATCTACGCGCAGAACGATGCCGACGCCATCAAGGCGATGGGCTACGTGGTGGCGCAGGATCGGCTGTTTCAGCTCGACTTCATCCCGCGCGTTGCCTCCGGGCGGTTGGCCGAGGCGTTTGGCGCAGCCTCGATAGGCACCGATCGGTTCCTGCGGCGCACGGGCATGGACTGGGCCGCCCCGCGCATCCTGGAGGCGATCGAAGCGCGAGGCGACATCGAGTACGACATCATGGAGTGGTACAGCGCAGGCGTCAACGCCTACCTCGACGCGCTCGACCCCTCGGAGCTGCCGCTGGAGTTTCGGCTGCTGGGCTACACGCCCGACCGGCATAGCCCGCTCCAGATGATCCGGCTCCTCCAGTACATGACCTTCGACCTGACGTACAACAGCGACGATGCAGAATACGCCGAGATGCGGCAGGCGCTGACGGCGGAGGACTACAACCAACTCTTCCCCGAGTACGCGGATCTGTACGTGCCCGTCATTCCCGAGACGGGCGGCATGGTGACCGATTCGCTCCGGCTGCGCCGCTCGGCACCGGCTACGGCCGACATGGCCTCGGCTTCGTGGCAGCACGCGCGGGACCTGCTGGCTACCCACCACGACACGCGGCACGCGCTCAAGGGCACCGTCGCGGAGGGCTATGTCTTCGGGAAGGGCTCCAACAACTGGGGCGTCAACGGCAGCCGCTCCGCCACAGGCCTGCCCATCCTGGCGGACGACATGCATCTGTCGCTTTCGCTGCCCGCCATCTGGTACGAGGTGCACCTTGTCACGCCCACCCGCGATGTCTACGGCGTGACGCTGCCGGGGGCGCCTACCGTCATTGTGGGCTACAACGATCACATCGCCTGGGGCCTGACCAACACGGGCGCCGACCAGATCGACCACTACGCCCTCACGCTGGATGACAGCGGCACGCGCTACCTGCACAACGGGCAGTACAAGCCGCTCGAAGAGGTCGCTGTACCCATCAACGTGAACGGCAGCGAGACGGTGATGGATACGCTCTACTACAGCCACTGGGGGCCAACGCTCAAGAACGACAGCGGCGCCGTCGCCATCCAGTGGGTGGGGCACAAGTCCACGCACACGCTGCGGGCGCTCTGGGGCATCAACGCGGCCACCAGCTACGGCGAGATGACCGAGGCGTTGGCCGACTGGGGCAACCCGATGCAGAACATCCTCGCCGCCGATGTGCATGGCAACCTCGGCATCCGCTCTACGGGCTACTGGCCCATCCGGCAGAGTGGTACGGGCGCGGGGCTCCTCGATGGCGCCACTGACTCCAGCGCGTGGGTGGGCCGCCTCTCCCTCGACCAGATGCCGAACTCGCTCAACCCCGAGCAAGGCTTCCTCACTTCCACCAATCAGCAGCCCGCCGACCGCTCGTACCCGCACTACCAGAACCACGACTGGAGCACCGGCCTCCGCTCGCTCCGCGCCGATAGCCTCTTCCGCGGCAAGGCGCAGCACACCGTAGACGACCTCAAGGCCTACCACGGCGATGTGCGGTCCATCCAACACGCCTTGCTGCGCCCGCTCCTGCGCGATCTGCCGCGCCTCGGCCTCCTGACGCCCGCTGCTGACTCGATGCGGATAATGCTGCTCGAGTGGGATGGGGAGACGGATGTGGAGTCGAACGTGGCGCTGCTCATGGACGAGTGGATGGATGCGATGCGAGAGATGACGTGGGATGAGCCCGTCTTCGACGATCGCTTCAAGCCCGCCCAGGTCCGTTTCCTGAGCCTGCTGCTCAATGAGCCCTCCGCCAAGTGGTTCGACATCCAACTTACCGTACCCATCGAGGACGGACCGATGCTGGCCGCGAAGGCGCTCAACCAGACCGCCGAAACGATGCACGCCGAGTACGGCCACGACCCGGCTGGCTGGCGCTGGGGCGATCACCACACCGTCCTCTTCCGCCACCTGACGCAGTCGGGCGCGCTCCGTCCGCTGTGGCGCGGGCCGTACGAATACCCGGGCTTCTCCGAGACGCTCTCGCCCGCCTCGGCGCGTACCACCACGTTCAGCGCGAGCTGGCGCATGGTCGTCGATCTCTCGCAGACGCCGCCCGTGGGCTACGGCGTGTACCCCGGCGGGCAGTCGGGCAACCCGTTCAGCCGCCACTACGCCGACTTCATCCCGACGTACCTGGAGTTTGACCACTTCACGCTGTACAAGCCCGCCACCGCCGCCGCCATACCCGATGAGCAGCGCGGCTCCACGCTGCGCTTCGTGCCCGACGACTACACGCCGCCCACCACCACCACCGCCGACGAGTAAGCTATGGCTCACGCCTCCGACCAACGTTTCTCCTCTCGCATCGGCTTGCTGCTCAGCGTCCTCGGGATTGCCGTGGGCACGGGCAACATCTGGCGCTTCCCGCGCATCGCGGCACAGAACGGCGGCGAGGATGGCGCGGGGGCGTTCCTCTTCGCGTGGTTCATCTTCCTGCTGATCTGGAGCCTGCCGCTCATCATTGCGGAGTATGCGTTGGGCCGCAAAGGCCGGATGGGGCTTGTGGGCACCTTCGCGAAGATCGCGGGCGAACGCTACGGGTGGATGGGCGCCTTCGTCGGCTTCGTGGCGACGGCCATCATGTTTTATTACTCGGTCGTGGCGGGCTGGTGTATTTACTACTTCGTCCAGATGCTGACGGCGCCGCTGCCGCTTTCGACGGAGTCGGCGCAGGCGGTGTGGGATGGCTTCCAGTCCGGCGGCACGCCCGTCATCTTCCACGCCATCGCCATGACGGCGGGCGGGCTCGTAGTGTGGCGCGGCATCAAGAGCATCGAGCGAGCGAACAAGATCCTGGTGCCGTCGCTGCTGGTCATCGTGGTGATCGCCCTTGTGCGCGCCGTGACGTTGCCGGGCTCGGGCGAGGGCATCGCGTTCCTGTTTACGCCGCAGTGGTCGCAGCTGTCCAACCCACAGCTCTGGCTCGAAGCGCTGACGCAGAACGCGTGGGACACGGGCGCCGGGTGGGGCCTGATCCTGACCTACGGCGCGTACATGCAGGCGCGGCACGGCGTCATCCAGAACGCCGTCATCACGGGCTTTGGCAACAACCTCGTCTCGCTGGCAGCCGCCATTACCATCTTCGGCACCGTGTTCGCCGTCCTGGGGGCGCAGATGTCATCGGCGGAGGTGCTGGGCGTGATGCAGCAGAGCGGCCCCGCCTCTACAGGGCTCACGTTCATCTGGATGCCACAACTCTTCGCGCAGATGCCGTTCGGCAACGTGCTGGCGGTGCTGTTCTTCCTTGGCCTCTCGTTCGCCGCCTTCAGTTCGCTGATCTCGATGATCGAACTCGCCACCCGGCTCTTCGTGGACGGCGGCCTCTCGCGGCAGACGGCCATTGGCGCCGTCGCAGGCATCGGCTTTGTGCTGGGCATCCCGTCGGCGATCAACCTCAACTTCTTCGGCAACCAGGACTTCGTGTGGGGCGTGGCGCTGATGATCTCGGGCGGGTTCGTGGCCTTCGCCGTGATGCGCTACGGCGTCAGCGCATTCCGTCAAGAGGAACTGACCAACGAGGGCGACTGGCACGCCGGGCGCGGCTGGGAGGTGCTGATCCAATACCTCGTGCCGCTGCAAGCCGTCGTGCTGCTCGGCTGGTGGCTCTGGCGCGCCGCTACCGAGTACGCGCCCGACTCCTGGTACAACCCGCTCGATCCCTACAGCGTGATGACGTGCCTCGTGCAGTGGAGCGTCGTCCTCATCATCCTCGTGATGCTCAACAAGTGGATGGTGAGCAAGACGATGCGGAATGTCTGATGACCCTCATCGAGAACCGCTTTGCACGCATCCACACTGCTGATCTAACGGATGGCGACCTGAAGTTGACCGTGATTCTTTACGATACGGTCTCACCGCCTCCATTTCCTGAACCCGTATGTGTTCTGGTACTGCATGGAGTCAGGAATCCCGCGCTAGTCAATGCAGAAGTGCTGGAGCAAGCTACCATTTGTGAGGTCGAGCAGACAGAAAGCGAGCATGGGTTTGTAGTTGAGCTGTGGGATGTCTTCGAGAAGGTAGCTTGTATTGAGTGCGAGTGGGTGTCGCAGAGCTATCGTGCCTTTGAGTCGAACGAGTGGCTTTCCCTAATTGAGTCGTATGACCGTGTGTTGAATGATGCACAAGATGAAGTACGTCTGGTGAAGGCCATTGTCAATCGCGTACGAAAGGGCATTCAGCAGCGTCAAGAGCGTGCCATCCGTATTATGACAGAGCGTCCCGAAGACAGTCTGAAAGCAAGGGAGGCTAGGGGTAGGTTGAGTGTGCTCCGGGAGATATCAAATCTACTGGAGGAAGGATAGAGTTCGGGCTGCTCGTCTTCAACAGTGATTGGAAATGGAAGAGTACTCCCAACTTAGCGGATGCCAAAAACTTGAAGGGCTGAGTCGTTGGTGGCAGCTACCACTACAGTGCCGTTTGAGGTGCGCACAAGCTGCATATCCCGCACATCGCCGGGGAGGAAGAGGCCGCTTTCGGGGCTGGATGTTGGCGCAAAGTCGAGCGCGTTCTGACTGCGCAGCCAGAGGCCTTGCCCGGCTTGCTCGCGGCCCCACTGGGCGCGCACGCTGCTGTCGTTGCCTGCGAGCAGGAGATCAGCAGTTCCGTCGCGGTCGGCGTCGAGGGTGAGGGTGGCGAAGACGGGGGCGAACTGAGCTTCGGACGGGAGCGGGCGGGCGGCGAAGGTGCCGTCGCCGTTGTTCTCGAATACGGTGGTGGCGAACGTTTGCGCGTCGAGGACAAGCGCTTCGTTCCACACGGCAGCGGGCAGCAGGCTGTCGCTGGTGGCGATGGCGTAGGCGGCGTACGTGGGG
>JBCCMF010000307.1:0-5602 GCA_039026435.1 Bacteroidota bacterium | reverse complement strand
GCCAGGCGTCGGCGTTTGGGACGGGGCTGGAGCCGGTGCTGGAAAGCTACGGCATCCGCATCAACGAAGACCTCGTGGCCGACGAGCAGAGCTCGGCGGTGAGCGTACAGAACAACCAAGGCGGCTTCCGCTTCGTGCAGCGCATCGATTACCCGCTGCTGCCCGAAGCGGAAGCCGCCCTGGTTGTTCTGCACGCTCACCGCCGAACTTTGCTCGTCGGCCACGAGGTCTTCGTTGATGCGGATGCCGTAGCTTTCCAGCACGGGTTCCAGCCCCGTCCCGAACGCCGAGGCTTGGCCCATCTGCAGGTTGGCGTTCACGCGGTTGAGGAAGAAGCCGACGCGTCCGCCGCCCATGATGTAGTCGTCAATGGCGCGGAGGTCAGCCTGTGGCAGCGAGTCCGTTGGTGCCATGACGACGAGCACATCGGGCGAGACGGAGAGTGCGCCAGTGGCGTTTACCGTGACGTTCTGCACATCGTACGTCCGCGACAGCACCTGCTGCACGGTGCTCAAGTCCTGCGCCAGCGACGGCTCGCCGTGCCCACTCAGAAAGCCGACCACAGGCAGGCGGTCCCGCGTGAGTTTCTTGATGGCACTCGTGATGTCGTACTCCAGCGTCTCCATGTTTTGCACAACCGGGATGACCTCGCGCTCGCCGCCGTACGAGATGCCCAGCCCCATGTACGCGTTCTTGACCGACACCTCGTCGTTCTCCACGGTCTGCACCTGCACGGGCGGAATCTGGAAGCGCGCCGCCTCTTCCTGCATTGCCTCATCGCTGACGGGGTCGACGAACTCGTACTGGATGAAGTCGCCGCCGTACGCCCGGTAGTCGTCCAGCTTGTCCTTCAAGAAGCGGCGGTTGCTGCTGTACGGCGCGGGCAAGTCATCGGTGAAGAACGCCTTCAGCGTCACCGGGTCGTCGAGGTTTTCCACGAGGCGGATCGACGCATCGGAGAGCGAATACACGCCGTCATCCGTCAGGTCGGCGCGGACGAAGAGGTTGACGGCAATCAGGTTGAGCACGACCAAGATGCCGCCCACAATCAGCAGCATCGTCCGGGAGGTCCAGTCGCGTTTCATTTGTAAGTCTCAGGTCGAAGGTCTGAAGGTCGCAGGTCGGCTTAATCCGCGCGGCGGGCGAGGTTGTAGCCCGTCAGCAGGACGAAGAAGGTGGTCAGCGAGAGGTAGTAGATGATGTCTCGCGAGTCGATGACGCCGCGCAGGAGGTTCTGGTAGTGGAAGTCGGTGCTGAGGTATTCGAGCGTGCCCGCCATCCAGCCGGGGACGAAGAACGTGGCTTTGTCGAGCATGAAGAAGAAGAACAGCAGCGCGAAGCCCAGGATGAACGCCACGATCTGATTGCGCGTCACGCTCGACGCGAAGAGGCCGATGGCTGTTGAGGCAAGGCCGAGCAGTAGCAGCCCCAGGTAGCCGCCGAACGTCGCGCCGAAGTCGAGGTCGCCGAAGCTGGCGACGGTCAGCGCAAAGATCAGCGTCAGCCCCAGCGCAATCGCCAGCATCGACGTGACGGCGAGCAGCTTGCCGAGGATGACCTCCCAGTCGCGCACGGGCATCGTCAGCAGCAGCTCGATGGTGCCAGAGCGGCGCTCCTCGGCGAAGGTCGCCATCGTGAGGGCAGGGACGAAGAACAGGTAGATCACGGGCACCAAGCCGAACAGGTTGCGCAGCGAGGCCACGTTCTCCAGGAACAGCGCGTTGCCGAAGAACCATCCTGTGATCAGCAGAAACAGGCTCAGCACGATGTACGCTGCCGGGCTGTCGAAGTAGGATCGCAACTCGCGACGGGCTAGGATCCGGGTCATGGTTAGGTCTCAGGTCGAAGGGCGGGAAGTCTCAGGTCGGCTCTCGTGAGCGCGTTTTCGCGTGGGCGCGTCAGGCGGTGGTGAGTTGGCGGAAGACGTCTTCCAGGTTGACTTGGTCGCGGTGCAACTCGGTCAGCGTCCAGCCGTGCTCCACGGCGAAGCGGAAGAGGGCAGGGCGGAGGTCGTCGGGCGCATCGGAGAGGAGCGTGTAGAGCACCGTGTCACCGTCGATCTGTTGGTCCTGGATGGTGACGTGCCCCCAGCCCGCCAGCGTATCCCCCACGTTGGCGGCGCCTTGCTGTACGCCGAAGCGGATGCGTTGCCCGCCCGTGGCCGAGGCCATCAGATCGTCCGGCGTGCCGTCGGCGACGATGCGGCCCTTGTTGATGATGAGCACGCGGTCGCACGAGGCCTGTACCTCGGAGAGGATGTGCGTGGAGAGAATCACCGTCTTCTCCTCGCCCAAGCTGCGGATCAGGTCGCGGATCTCGACGATCTGGTTCGGGTCGAGGCCCGACGTCGGCTCATCGAGCACCAGAATCTGCGGGTCGTGGATCATCGCCTGCGCCAACCCGACGCGCTGCTTGTAGCCTTTGGAGAGCGCGTGGATGGGCTTGCCCAGCACATCGCCGAGGCCACACACATCGGTCATGGCAGCAATGCGGCGAGTCTTGTCGGCCTTGGCAACGCCGCGTACGTCGGCCGCGAAGCCGAGGTAGTCGTACGTGGCCATGTCCTGGTAGAGCGGCGTGCTCTCGGGCAGGTAGCCGATGCGCTGGCGGATGGCGAGGCTGTCGGTGCGCACGTCTAGCCCATCCACCTTGATGGTGCCTTCAGAGGGCGGCAGGTAGCACGTCAGCACCTTCATCGTGGTGCTCTTGCCCGCGCCGTTGGGGCCGAGGAAGCCCAGCACTTCGCCGGGGTTTACGCTGAAGGAGAGGTTATCGACGGCGCGCTCGGGGCCGTAGTTCTTAGTGAGTCCTTGGACCTCAATCATGATGCAACGGGGCGCTGGCTGGTGCTGGCGTCAAGAATGCGGCGCGCAGAATGGGGAAATGGAGCCGTTTGTTCCTAACCTTGTCATAGCCTGACTATACAGTTGATAACTTATTCTCCATCGGGCAGGGTTGGCGAACGTGATGTATCTCAACCGGCTAATACCTTCGAGATAATGCTGGCTTTGAGCTCAATAAACAGCACTACAGAGTGGCTCTGAATGAGGTTAAAAAAGCGAAAAAGGAGAATACAAAGCCATAGTTAGGAGGGTTGCCATCCCAAAGCCAAAAAATAACAATACAAGGGAAAGACAAACTTGCGCTGAATAAAATTCGTGCGCTGGTATCACGATAGTATCCAATCCAAGGTGTATTTGGGTCATGACGGATATTGAATCCGAAAAGCAGGTGTAGTGTAAGGTACCATTGTAATAATATCACTATAAAGATTCCATAATGATCAACAATTTCAAAAGGTATGGATTGTCCGCCAGAGATGGGGATTCGATCAGATTCACCTTTCTTGATGTCTAGCGCAAGAGAAAGGGCGTCACTGAAGGTTGAGGCTTCGGTGACTTCCATATACTCGCCTAGATTATTAAAGCATGCTTTTATCCTATTTTCGCAATCCAGGTTTATTATCGTTGAATCGCGATGTTTTACGTTGAGAGTTCCGCTTGGATGTAAACGTGTTAAAACCGTTATATCTTCATTAGGTGCTATGTGGATAGTGTTAGCTGGCACGTCAGTGATGCCAGTGATTGGTATTTGAATTATTGCAGGCCCTTTTTTAGGTGAGCTGCTGGTTCCAGGTAGTACAAATTCAGTTTTGGGACAATTATCAGGTCTTTCTCGTAGTATCTGAGCAAAATTGGTGTCAATTTGTACTATCACATCTAATTCACTTGATATGTATGTCGGTTCAAGGTCTAAAGAGTATAAGATAGATTCCAGAGTCTTCTTAGGTGTAGAGTTCCAATCATGTGGGAGTTTTCCGATCACATCGAGACGAATACAATGTTCTTTATGTATTGCAAAAAAACTATCAAATTTCTGAGAGTTGAGAACTTCATTGACTGTCGATAGTGCAGCCGCTTGACTTTCATTTAGTCTTGAAGCCTCTACTGCCACTAGGTCTGAATTGTACGGAATTGAGCGAACCGAGATCAAAAGGACTGCGATGGTGAGGATTAAGAGCGTATGATGAGCAAAGCGGCAATGCTTTGCAAAAGCATCTTGCTGTGCTTGCGTTTTGGGACGCTGCCTCATTTGTCTGTCGGTTTAGGTAAATTCGGAGATGCTAAATTGCTGTGATGCTGTAGAAAGTGCAAATATAAGTACCAAAGAGCTGCCTTCAACCTCACAAAAGCTGGCTCAACATCGTCGTACTAATCGCCGCCGCGTGTCGTTATCTTACGCGCCTGCCATTCGAGGCCAACCGCATCCGCCGTGATCCCCAAGGAACTGCTCCGCAAGATTCGCCACATCGAGATCCGCACCAAGGGCTTGGTGAATAACGTTTTTGGCGGCGAGTACCATTCGGCGTTCAAGGGGCAGGGGATGGAGTTTGCCGAGGTGCGGCCGTACCAGTTCGGCGATGACATCCGCAACATCGACTGGAACGTGTCGGCGCGCTCCGATGAGACGTACGTGAAGGTGTTCGAGGAGGAGCGCGAGCAGACGCTGATGCTGGCTGTGGACGTGTCGGGCTCGGAGGACTTCGGCACGCGCAACCAGCTCAAGCGCGAGGTGGCGGCCGAGATGTGCGCCATTCTGGCCTTCAGCGCCATCAAGAACGACGACAAGGTGGGCTTGCTGCTCTTCTCCGATCAGATCGAGCTGTTCGTGCCGCCCAAGAAGGGGCGCCGGCATGTGCTGCGGCTGATCCGCGACCTGTTTGCACACGAGCCCACGTCGCGTGGCACCGACATCAAGCAGGCGCTCAACCACGTGCTGCACGTCATGCGTCGGCGCAGCATCGTCGTCGTCATTAGCGACTTCCTGTCGCTGGGCTTCGAGAAAGAGCTGCGCGCGGTCGGGCGGCGGCACGACACGGTGGCCCTGCACATCCGCGACCCGCGCGAGGACGAGCTGCCTGCTCTCGGCCTCGTCGAGATGACCGACCCCGAGACAGGCGAGACGATTATCCGCGACTTCGGCAGCAAGGCGACGCGGGCGCACTACCAGCAGTTCGCCGAGGGGCAGCAGCGGGCGCTGCACGAGCTGTTCAAGCGCGTCCGCGTGGACCGCGTGCCCATCCGCACCGACGAGGATTACGTCGATGCGCTCGTCGGCTTCTTCAAACGGCGCAACAAGGCAGGCTGATGCGGAACGTAGCGATCATAGCGATGCTGCTGCTGGCGAGCAGTGTACAGGTGGCGCAGGCGCAGCGCGTTGAGGCGTACGTCGATACCGACAGCATCACCGTGGGCGACCGCTTCCGGCTGTCGCTGGTGGCCACGCATGACCTCGGCACCGAGGCCGTGTTCTTGTCGCCGACGATGAGCGACACGCTGTTCGGCGATCTCGTGGTGACCAAGCGCCTGGAGACGTACCAGCGCACCACGCTGTCGCAGCGCCGCGTGGACAGCACGGTGTACGAAGTGACCACCTTCGCCCTCGACACCGCCCGCGTGGCGTCGATCCCGGTGCTCTTCACCGTGGACGGCGGCGACACCACGTTTGCGGCCTCACGCCCGATGTTTTTGCCGATTACGTCGCTCGTGCCCGAGGATGCGACCGAGATCAGCGACCTCGCGCCGCTGTCCGAGTTTCCGCG
>JBCCMF010000306.1:0-5617 GCA_039026435.1 Bacteroidota bacterium | reverse complement strand
GCAGCATCGCCTCGCCCGTCAGGTTCGGGTAGAAGCCGAAGTACTGCGGCAGGTAGCCCAGCCGCTTCCACAGGTACGTGCGATCCGCCAGTACATCCACATCGCCCAGCCGGACCTGCCCCGACGTGGGTTCGAGGAGCCCCGCGAGAATACGCATCAGCGTGGTCTTGCCTGCGCCGTTCGGGCCAAGCAGCCCAAACATGCCCGTGGGGATGGTGAGGTCGAGGCCGTGCAGCGCCGTGACCGGGCCCGGATAGACTTTTACGAGATCGGAGAGCGTGAGCATAGCAGCGTCGTCTGAGAAGAGCGAAGACCGCCAACATGCACACTCTAGGTCTGATGCCGATAGTACAAATGCGTCAGCTATGCGACTTATTGATGTGGCGCGGTGTGGGACATAGCCGAAGTGCATTGTTTTCGATAAAGCCCTCTTGCACGACTTGAAGACCAAGACGTATCTGCCGTGTTGATCCCCAAAACGTCACGGAAGCGGTCCATGCTACACGCTCTTGACATGCTTTCGTGATGATTGACGTGGCGGGCGCGGCGTAGACTGTAGCCAGAACAGGGTCACCAGCCCGCGCGTCGGCTTCCCCGTGGTGCGCGACTAAATCTCAACAGACATAACAGGATCATGCGATTCATCTTTCCCCTTTTTCTCATCCTCAGCGTCATCGGCTGCTCGTCCTCGAAGGAGAGTGCAGCACCAGTCACCTCATCCAACGTGGCCACGGCGACGGCAGAGCAACAAGAACGGCGCGAGCAAGCCGTCGAGAACTTCCAAGAAATCCGCGCGCGCCTGGCGCTGACGGATGCGCAAACCGAGCAACTTCGGCCCATCCTTGCCGAGCAAGCCGAGCAGATGGAAGCCATCCGCGAGAAGTACGGCTTCACCGGCCAGCGCGGGCAAGGCGGAGGACGCGGGCAGCGCCCCGACCGGAGCCAGATGCAAGCGATGCGCGCTGACCTGGAGACGCTCCGCACGCAAACCGATGCCAAGCTCGCCACGGTGCTCTCCGAAGAGCAGATGGCCGAGTGGAAGACCATGCAGGCCGAACGGCAGGAACGGCGCGGGGGACGCCGAGGCGGACGCGGCTAGGGTTTTAGCTGTTTCTTGCGGTGCGCTGAAGAGCGGGATGGGGTATCTTCGCGCTGAGCGATGGTCCTCTCTACCCTTACCCCTCATGCTCTTCCGACAGATTTTCGAGCCGAAGCTGGCCCAGTATGCCTATCTGATTGGCTGCCAACGCACCAAAGAAGCGCTCCTGATCGACCCGCAGCGCGACATCGACCGCTACGTCGATCTCGCCAAGGCCGAGGGTGTCCGCATCGTGGCCACGGCAGAGACGCACATCCACGCCGACTTCCTCTCGGGCGTGCGCGAGTTTGCCGAGCAGCACGGCACGCACTGCTACCTCTCGGACGCAGGCGATGCGGAATGGAAGTCCAACTGGGCCAAAGACCGCGATTACGACGTCACCTTTTTGTGCGACGGCGACGCGTTCCGCATCGGCAACATCGGCTTCACGGTGCTGCACCATCCGGGGCATACGCCAGAGCACATCAGCTTCCTCGTGACCGATCACGGCAGCGGCGCCGACGACCCGATGGGCCTCGTCTCGGGCGACTTTGTGTTCGTTGGTGCGCTGGGCAGGCCCGACCTGCTGGAGACGGCAGCGGGGCATGCGGGCGCGCAACGACCCTCGGCCGAGCGGCTCTATCACTCTGTGATTGACTTCCTAGACCTGCCCGATCACCTCCAAGTTTGGCCGGGCCACGGTGCGGGCTCGGCGTGCGGGAAGTCGCTGGGCGCGGTGCCGCAATCGACCGTCGGCTATGAGCGCCGCTTCAACGCCTCTATCGATGTGGCCCGCCACGGCGCCGAGCCCTTCATCGACGCGATCCTGGACGGGCAGCTCGAGCCGCCGATGTACTTCGGCCGGATGAAGCAGCAGAACCGCGACGGCGTGCCGCCCCTGGGCAACCTGCCACAGCCCAAGCGCCTGAGCGCAGACGCCCTCGCTGCGCTCCCAGACAACACGGTCGTGCTCGATACCCGCCGCGACCGCTCGGCAGCGATGGCGAAGCACCTGGCGGGCAGCCTCTACACCCCCTTCAACAAGCAGTTCAACACGCTCGTGGGCTGCTACGTCGCCGACGCCGAAACGCCGCTTGTGCTCCTCATCGACGAAGCGCATGTGGAAGAGGCGGTGCGGGACCTCGTGCGCATCGGGTACGACCGGATCGTAGGCTATGCGCCACTCGGCGACCTCGACACGCTCTTTGAGACGAGTGGCGCGGCACAGATCGAAGAGATCGACTTTGCGGAGGTGGCCGCACGGCAACAGCAGCACGGCGTGACCGTCGTGGACGTGCGGCGACGCGACGAGTACAACGCCGGGCATATTCCAGGCGCCATCAACGCCGCCCACACGCGCCTGGCCGAGCATCTGGACCGCCTGCCTCGGGCAGACACGCTGCTGGTGCATTGCCTCAGCGGTGGGCGCTCGGCCTACGCGGCAGCCTACCTGGCCCAACAGGGCTTCTCGGTCGTATACGTCAACGATCACTTCGCCAACTACCGCGCTATGCACGACGTGACCGCGACCGACCTCGCCCCTGCATAGCTTTCCCTCAGCTTTTCCCTACGAAACCGCTTACGCCTCATGGCCGATAACACGCTCACCCCCGCCGACTTCAAAGCCCGCCTCACCGATGCCGATGTCGTGCTCGACGTACGCACGCCAGCCGAGTACGCCGATGGCCACCTCGTGCAAGCCCCGAACATCGATGTCATGAACGACGAGTTCACGGACCACGTCCGAGACCTGGACAAGGACAAGACGTACTACCTGTACTGCCGCTCGGGCGGGCGCAGTGGTAAAGCTACGCGCATCATGCGGGCGATGGGCTTCGACGCCCATAACGTGGGCGGCTACGCCGACTTGGTGGACGCAGGCTTCGCGTCAAAGCAGTAGTCGTTTCCGGCGTGTCTACTCGTAGCGCAGCGCGGTCACCGGATTGCGCCGCGCAGTCTTGATGGCTTGGTAGCTGACCGTGGCCGCAGCAATCACCGACGCGACGATGCCGGCCAGCACGAACACGCCCAGCCCTACATCCACCTGGTAGGCAAACGTCTGCAGCCAGCGGTCCATCGCCACGTACGCGACTGGCGTGGCGATGACCGTGGCCACGCCGACCAGCACCAGGAAGTCGCGCATTAGCAGGCCCGTGAGGCCCGGCACCGAGGCGCCCAACACCTTGCGGATGCCGATCTCCTTGGTACGGCGCTCGGCGGCGTACGAGACGAGGCCGAAGAGGCCCAGGCAGGCAATCACGATGCCGATGAAGGCGAAGGCCGTCACCACACGGCCCAGCTGCGCCTCGCGGACGTAGAGGTTCTGCACGTTCTGGTCGAGGAAGCTCGCCTCAAACGGCTGGTCGGGCGCGACCTCCTGCCAGACCCCGCGGATCATCGCCATCGCGTCGGCGGCGTTGCCGGGGGCGAGCTTCACGATGCCGTTGCCGCCCATGTGCCCGAAGGCATTCTGCGCGGGCGTGAACACCATCGGCAGGATCTCGCTACGGAGCGAGCGCTGGTGGTAGTCGCCGACCACGCCCACGATGGTGCCGCGCAAGTCGGTGTAGTAGACGCCGTTCTCATACGTCGTCATCCGCACGCGCTCGCCGAGCGCCGTCTCGGGGGTCCAGCCGTTGGCTCGTGCAAAGGCTTCGTTGACCACATGGCCCTGTTCAAAGATGTGGAAGTAGGGCGAGCCGTTGTCAGGGCGGACGCCCCCATCGGCAGGGCGATCCTCGCTGAACGTGCGCCCCGCCAGGACCGGGATGCCCAGCATCTCGAAGTAACCCACATCTACGTGCTGATGCCCGGTGTCGCCCGTAGCGTTTTCGTCGTTCCAAGCCGCTCCGGTTCGGTACGGCAGTGACGACGTGCCTCCATAGCCGGGCGCCAAGGTGGACGATGACACGCTCACCACCTGGGCCTGCTGCTCCAGCTGATCTTCCAACTCTTCCCATTCGAGGCCGCTGCCCAGGCGCAGTACGACGGTCTGCTCCTGGTCGAAACCGAGGTCGGCATCGCGGAGGTAATCGAGTTGGCGAAGGACGACGGTAGTGCCCACAATCAGGACGACCGAGACGGCAAACTGGAACACGACGAGGCCTTTGCGCACGCCTGCGTGTCCGCCCGTGCGGGTCATGAGCCCTTTGAGCACCTCGGTGGGTCTGAAGCTGGCGAGGTAGAACGCGGGGTAGGCCCCTGCCAGCACACCCGTGAACAGCACCAACGCCACAATACCCATCCAGTAGGTCACATTCGCGCCATAGTCGATGTCGATGGCGCGACCCGCTAGGTCGTTGAAGGCCGGAAGCAGCATCTCTACAACCGCGACCGCCAAGACGAGTGCCACCACACTCATGAAGATCGACTCGCCCAGGAATTGCATCGCCACCTGCGTGCGCTCAGCGCCCAGGCTCTTGCGCACGCCCACCTCGCGCGCGCGCTGGGCCGAGCGCGCCGTGGAGAGGTTCATGAAGTTGATGCACGCCAGCACCAAGATGGCGAGGGCGATGAACCCAAAGATCCGTACCGTGGCTGCGTTGCCCGTGGCGCTGGGACCGCTGGTGGCTTCGCTGTAGAGGTAGATGTCGTGCAGCGCCTCCAGCGTGGGCACGTAGCGTTCGCCGTCCTCCCGGTTGCGCGCGCTGAACTCGGGCAGCGCAGCCTCAAGGGTGGCCGCCGCTTGGGCATCGGGCAGGCGGACGTATGTGTAGCTGACAGGCCACCAGTAGGAGGCATACTCCGACTCGGTGGGCACGCCGTACATCTGCTTGTGCGCTCCGAAGGACGCCAGGAAGTCATACGTGAGGTGGCTATTCTCGGGCACGTCGGCCACCACGCCCGTCACTTCCAACGTGATGGTCCCTTGCTGGACAAACTCCAGCGTCTTCCCCAGCGGGTTCTCATCGCCAAAGTACCGCTCGGCTGCCGACGCGGACAGCACCACCGCGTTGAGCTTATCGAAGGCGGCAGCCGGGTCACCCAAGATGAAGGCTGGCTTCAGCACGTCGTTGATCGCGCTGTCGGTGTAGTAGAAATCGGTCTCTCGGAAGACGCGCAGCGTGCCGTCTTCAGCCAGGCGACGCATAGAGCCACTGGCCCCTGCCAGCCGGGCGACCGCTTCCACCTGCGGCAAGTCACGCTGCATCGCGGGTCCCAGGCCGCCGCCCGTCCACGCCCATGTCTCGGCTGCTCCGTTATCGGTGACGTATTGATTGACGCGGTACACCTGCTCGCCATCGGGTACGTGGCGATCGTAGCTCAGCTCATCCTGCACGTACAGCCCAATCATCAGACACGCCGCGATGCCCAGCGTCAGGCCGACCACGTTGATGAAGGCGTAGGCGCGGTGCTTCTTCAGGTTGCGCCACGCGATGAGTGTGTAATTCTTCCACATATCTGGGTCTTCGGTCTTCGGTCTTCGGTCTTCGGTCTTCGGTCTTCGGTCTTCGGTCTTCGGTCTTCGGTCTTCGGTCTTCGGTCTTCGGTCTTCGGTCTTCGGTCTTCGGTCTTCGGTCTTCGGTCTTCGGTCTTCGG
>JBCCMF010000305.1:0-5639 GCA_039026435.1 Bacteroidota bacterium | reverse complement strand
TCTTCCGCCCCGTCTTCCTCATCCTGATCGGCCTCTCGACCATCATCGTGATCTGGGAGGGCGGAAGTCTAGTCGCGGAAGGCACCATCACCATCGGCAACATCGCCGAGTTCATCATCTACGTGGCCTACATGACGTGGCCCGTGGCCTCCATCGGCTTCATCATCACGATGGTGCAGCGCGCCTCGGCGTCGATCATCCGGCTCAACGAAGTGTGGGACACCGTGCCCGCCATCATGGACGGCGACGACACCGATGCCAGCATCACGTCGATCAAGGGACGCATCACGTTCGAGGACGTGCGCTACGGCTACGAGAACGACACCGATGTCCTCGACAACATCAGCTTCGACGTTCCCGCTGGGCAGACACTCGCGCTGGTGGGCCGCACGGGATCCGGCAAGACGACGCTCATCGAGATGATCCCGCGCCTCATCGAGCCGCAGCACGGCGCGGTCAAGATCGACGGGCGGCCGCTGGACGAGATCCCCATCGACACGCTGCGCTCCAGTGTGAGCTACGTGCCGCAGGACGTCTTCCTCTTCAGCTCCACCGTCGCCGACAATATCGCCTTCGGCCGCATGGACGCCGACCGCGCCGACGTGGAGCAAGCCGCCCGCGAGGCCGAGCTGCTCGATAACATCGCCGACTTCCCCGACGGCTTCGAGACCCGCGTGGGCGAGCGCGGCATCACGCTATCGGGCGGGCAGAAACAGCGCGCCTCCATCGCCCGCGCCCTCGTCCGCGACCCGCGCATCCTCATCCTCGACGACGCACTCTCCGCCGTAGACACCAACACGGAAGCCAAGATCCTGGGCCATCTCCGCAAGCACTATGGCCGCCGCACCGTCGTCATCGTCAGCCACCGCATCTCCGCCGTCCAAGACGCCGACCTCATCCTCGTCCTCGACGACGGCGCCATCGTAGAACGCGGCCAGCACGACGACCTCGTCGCCCTCGGCGGCCTCTACGCCGACCTCTACCACAAGCAACAGCTCGAACAAGAGATCGAAGCGCTGGGCTAGGTTCTCGGGGTTGGGGTGCGCGCTGTTCGGCTTTCGCAATGTCGTCTGGGGTGCCGAGGTCCGAAATCCCAAAGCGCGCAGCGCGTTCGAACACCCACCCCCGAGCCTCTACTTCCCGATGCAAAACCGGGAAAAGATCTGCCCCAAAATATCCTCTGTCGTGACCTCCCCCGTGATGCTGCCGAGTTCGTGGAGGGCTTGACGGAGATCGAGCGCGAGCGTGTCGCCGGAGGCGTCGTAGGCGAGTGCGGTTTGGGCGCGGCGGATGGCTTCGAGCGCGTTTCTCAGGTGCTGGCGGTGCCGCTGGTTCATCACCACGGCTGATGACTCCGTGCTGCTGAGGCGCTCGGTGACGTGCGCGATGAGGTCGTGCAGCAGCGGCTTGATCTCGTCGGCATCGGCGAAGCCGTGCTCGGCGGAGAGCGCGCGGAAGCGGAGATTAGCGGCTACCTCGGGCGCTGTCGCGTTGCTTACGAGGTCGCGCTTGTTGCCGACGAGCAGAATGGGCAACTCGGGCTGTTCGGTGTGGAGGCGTTGGAGGAAGGCGTGCTCGTCGGCGCCGAGCCCGGCGTGCAGGTCGTACACGTAGAGCAGCGCGTCGCCGCTGGCGATGGAGCGCTCGGCACGGCGGACGCCCTCGGCCTCGATGGCATCGGCGGTGTCGCGCAGCCCGGCGGTATCGACGAAGCGCAGCAGCAGGCCGTCCACCTCGATCTCGGCCTCGATCTCGTCGCGCGTGGTGCCCGGCGTGGCGCTCACGATGGCCCGGTCGCGGCCCAGCAGCGCGTTCAGCAGCGTCGACTTGCCCGCGTTCGGCCGCCCCCCGATGACGACGCGCACGCCGTCGCGGATCAGCGCGCCCACCTGGTACGAGCTCAGCAGTTGGTTGAGCAGCGCCTCGGTGTTGGTGAGCAGCGTGACCAAGCGCTCGCGGTCCGCGAACTCGACGTCCTCTTCGGAAAAGTCCAGCTCCAGCTCCACGAAGGCGCAGAGATCGAGTAGTTCGGTGCGCACGCCTTCCAGCAGGTGCGAGTAGCGGCCCTGCAGGTGCTGCAGCGACACGCGGTGCGCCCGCGACGACGACGCGTGGATCAGATCCGCCACCGACTCGGCTTGCGCCAGGTCGAGCTTGCCGTTGAGGAAGCCGCGCTGCGTGAACTCGCCGGGCTCGGCCATCCGCGCGCCATGCGCCAACAGGCTTTGCAGGATGAGCGTCGGGGCAAAGTCGCCGCCGTGGCACGTGATCTCTACCACATCCTCGCCTGTGGCTGAGCGTGGCGCGCGGAAGACGGTGGCTACGACCTGATCGATGTCGCGCCCATCTGCCGCCGTCAGGTAGCCCATGTGCACGGTATGCGACGGTACCTGGGTCAGATCTGCTCCCCGAAAGCAGGCGTTCGCCACGCTAGTGGCTTCTGGCCCCGAAACACGCAGGATGGCAAGCGCGGCCCGCCCGCGTGCCGTCGCTATGGCCGCAATGGTGTCGGTGCCGCTCACTTCGTTCGACGAGGTCTTGGATCTTGGGACGCGCTTCGCGCTGTGGGTCTTAGGGCCAGCAGGCGCTCAGGCTGCCACACGACTACGCACCCGTGCTCTACCGGCGCTTCTTGCTGGTTTTGACACCGCGCTTGGCGGCTGCGGCGGCTTTCTGCGCCTTCTCGGCCTCAGCGACTTTGGCTTCGAGGCGCTTGCGCATGCGCTCGCCGAACGACTCCGGCTTGCGATCGAACTTGCCGTTCTTGCTCGACGACTTGCTGCTGGTCTTGCCGCCGCGACCGGACTTCCCGTTGCTGCTGGCCTTAGTCTTGCTGTTGGCTTTCTTGCCGGGCTTCGGGTTGTCCTTCTCCTCAGCCACCTGCTTGTTGATGAACTTCTGCTGCACGGCGGTGAGCAGGTTGAAGCAGAGGTAGTAGAGGCTCAGGCCAGAGGCAAAGCGGTTGAAGATGACGAAGATCATGACCGGGAAGAGGTACGTCATCATCTTCGTCTGCGGCGTAGACGGCTGCGAAGCCATCTGGATCTTCATCTGGAAGACCATCGAGAGGCCCATCAGCAGCGTGAAGCCCGCCACAAAGTCGCCGTAGAACGGTAGGCTGAACGGCAGGCTCAGGATCACGTCCGGCGCGGAGAGATCATTGGCCCACAGGAAAGGCTCCTGACGAATTTGTATGGCCTGCGGCAAGAACATCCACAGCGCGATAATGATGGGGTACTGGAAGAGCATCGGCAGGCAGCCGCCGAGTGGGTTGGCGCCCGACTCCTTGTACATGGCCATCATCGCCTTCTGCTGCTTCTGCGGATCGTCGCCGTACTTCTCCTTGATGGCCTCCATCTGTGGCTGCAGCTCGCGCATCTTGGCCATGCTGCGGTACGAGGCCTTCGTGAAGGGGTACACAACCAGCTTGATCAGGAAGGCCAGCGCGATGATGATGAGGCCGTAGTTGCTCGTGAAGCGCTCCAGGAAGGTGAAGACCGGGATGAACACCCAGCGAGCCATAGGACGCGTGATGGGCTCAAAGAAGTCCCAGCCCAGGTCCACCATCTTGAACATGTCGAGGTCGTAGGCCGAGAGCCCGTAATACTCCACGGGCCCTAGGTAGAGCTTGAAGCCGTCGGCTTGGGCAGAGGCGGCGGGCATCTCGAGGCGCATCTCGTAGTCTTCCCAGCGCACGTCATCGCCACTGCCGTACTTCTCGCCGATGAGCTCGGCCGCGGTCGGGTCGGCCGCGTGCGGAATCACGACGACCGTGAAGTACCGGTCTTTCACGCCTATCCAGTCGATCTCGCCGCGCACCGTCGACTCCTCGTACTGGTCACCCTCTAGGTCGATGCGCTCAAGCTCGCCGCCTGTGTAGACAAAGGCGCCCGCGCTCTGGGCTTCGGTCTTCGGGTCGCCCTCGTTGAACGGCACGCCACCATCCCAGATGAGCTGATACCCTTCGCGCGTGGCGAACGCATCGGCCCCAACTTGCTCAACGCTGTAGCCAACCTCGTACGACTCGTCGGAGAATGTATACGTCTGGCGGATGGCGCCCTCGCCGATGCGCGCCTCAAACGTCAGCGCCAGCGTGTCGCCGGGCGTGACCGTCAGCTCGCGCTGGCTGGTGTTGGGCGTAAAGAAGAGCGTGCGCGTGTCTACGTTGCGGCTCGAAGGCGTCGTAAAGAACAGCCCGAGCGCACCCACCGATGACGAGTCGATGAGCTGCACGGGCGTCACGCGGTCCGACTGCTGGTAGGTCTTCAGCTCGAACTTGGTCAGCGTCCCGCCCTTCGTCGAGAACTCCGCCGTGTAGTAGGACGTCTCGACGGTCAGCACCTCCTCTGTGCCTTCCGTGGCCGCCACGAACAGCGAGTCGCCAACGGGCGCTGCCAAGGGCTCAGGCGTCAAGGTCGCCGAGGCCTCCTCCAGTTCATCGTAAGTAGGGTTGGGGATCGCCGGGGCTTCTTGCGCCGTCTCGGCGTTCTCGTCCATGGGCGGAGGCGCTTCGGGCGAGAGCCATGCCATCCACCCGAGCATAATCAGGCCGATCAGCACAGTGGCTGTTATTACGTTGCGATCCACGGGAGGCGGTTGTTTTGTAACGGGATGGAGGGCCGGGTGGAAAGGGCGCCGTACGGTACCCTATCGGGGCTGTTCCGCGCTCACCCACATTTCACTGCAGGCTGCGCTGATCTCGCAGCCGCTGGGCGAGCTTGCCGAGGGCACGTTCGAGATCGGCAGGGACGTCGTGGGCAGCCGTCGCGGGGTCGCCGCGGAAGAGCACCATCAGTGTGAGGCGTTGGTCTAAACGCGAAAAGAGGTCCACCAGGTCGTGCTGCTGCACGCGGTAGACCTCTCGCATGAGGCGTTTGATACGGTTGCGGCGGACCGCGTTGCCCACGCGGCGCCCCGGCGCAAAGCCGACCTGCACGGGTGCGTCTGACTCGCTCGAAGTCGCACCGATAACGCGATACACGAGCCGCACGCTGCCCACGGCGAGGTGGTGTACTTCGGCGCGGCGGCGGTCGAAGAGCGCGCGGATGAGGCGACGCTGCTTGAGCCGAGCGGTGCGTGGAAAGCGGTGCGCGGCCACGGCCGTGGGGCCTACTTGCCCGGCTTGTTGTGGCTCACCGACAGGGCCGTGCGGCCTTTGGCGCGGCGCGCCTTGATGACCTTGCGGCCGTTCTTGGTGGCCATGCGCGCGCGGAAGCCGTGCTTGTTGGCGCGCTTGCGGCGGCTCGGCTGGTAGGTACGTTTCATGACGAAACCTGTGGGCTAAACAACGTGAACATCGAAGGATAGCTTGCGTTGGCCTCGCCTCAATAAAAACGCCCGGCAAGAGCGGGCGCGAGGCAAAAAAACGCAGGACGGTTAATATACCGCATCTCCACGCGGAATCCATGCGCTCAGATTGACATTCACAGAAAACCAGCCTAGTTTCGGCCCTCCCAAGCGGGAGTAGCTCAGTCGGTAGAGCATCAGCTTCCCAAGCTGAGGGTCGCGGGTTCGAATCCCGTCTCCCGCTCCGCAGCACATCCATTCGGGCGATTAGCTCAGCTGGTTAGAGCACTTGCCTTACAAGCAAGGGGTCGTAGGTTCGAGTCCTACATCGCCCACCAGATACACCCCGTGCG
>JBCCMF010000304.1:0-5646 GCA_039026435.1 Bacteroidota bacterium | reverse complement strand
GCGGTACCTCGGTAGCCACGGGTTGGATGTTGGGGAAGGTGACATCTTCCAGCAGGGGTTCGTCTACCGCGTTGAGTTCGGCGAACATCTCGGCCCGCAGCTCAAAGATTTCGCCGCGCTGAAAGGTGAGCGTGTCCGACTCCACCCCGTAGAAGGCTTCGTACTCGGTCACGATGGTGCGGTAGAGCTCACGGAAACGCGTGTCCGATGGCGTCTCGGGCTGTTCAAGCAGCACGCCCAGCTCCGTCATGGCCAACTGGAAGACGTCGATGGCTTTCTCGTCGTTACTCGTCGCCTGCGCCTCCATAATGTCAGCCTGGTACCGATACAGGCGGGCCATTCGGTTCAGGACCTGCTGTTGGGTCAGCGGCTCGTCGTCCAAGCCGTACTGATTGATGTCGCCCTGAAGCGCGTCAGCGGTCAATTCAGGGCGCTCTTCGGCGAAGGTCGGCTCGCCCATGCGCGTGGTACCTCGGAGCGCGAGCGGGGCGGCTGGCTCCGAGGGCAGCTCAAGCGTTCGGGCACTCTCTACGGAGTACGGGACTAGTGGGAGAATACGCGAGGCCTGTTGCGCGGAGGCAGAAACGGTGACCAGGGCGAGTGCGAGGACGAACGGAAGAGAACGCACGGCAATGTGGGTATGTGGGATGCGGCTAACGAGGCAGCGCGCTCGCGACATGGTCTGAGCGCACCGGGAATCGCAGCACGAGCATGGGGGTGGGGCCGTCCGGCTCGGGCGAGCGTGTGTAGATGTGGGGGTACATCAAGGTACAACGGGAGCGCCATGCAGGGCAAACCACGCGTACCCTCACCGTGTGTAGGCGATTTCACTACGACGGGGCGGCTCCACGAGGGGTTTCAGTGCGCTCAAGATTTTGCCAGGCGGACCACAAGCTGTAGCGCGCTGTGGCGCACTACTTCTTCGTGCGGATGTGCAGCGGATAGTCCGCTTCTACGTCGCCCTGGCTGATGCCGCGCAATCGGCGCCTGAGCAACCGGCGGCGCAGCGGGCTGATGAGGTCGGTGAAGAGCACGCCTTCCAGATGATCGTATTCATGCTGGATGACACGCGCCATCATGCCATCCACGTCCACCTCGTGCGGCTCCAACTGGCGGTCCTGGTAGGTCAACCGCACCGCTTCGGGCCGCCAGACGCGCTCACGCAGGTCGGGTATGGACAGACACCCTTCTTCAAACTCCGTCTCCTCATCGCTCTCGTCAATGATCTCCGGGTTAATGAAAATCATGGGCATAGGCGGCATCTTAATGCCTTCCTCGGCGAAGTCCTCCTCCATCGGCGTGAGGTCGATGATAAAGATGCGCTTCGCCTCGCCCACTTGAGGCGCCGCCAACCCGATGCCCGCCGCACCGTGCATCGTCTCGATCATGTCGTCGATGAGCGTCTGTAGCTCGGGCGAGTTGGCTTCGATGGTCTGGGCTGGCTCGCGCAGCACCGGAGATCCGAAGACGTGAATGGGCAGCACCATGCCAGGGGATACGGGATGTGTTTACGGGCGCGACTATACGCCAATGCTGGGCATCCGTTCAGGCTTCGTGCCCAGGGTTGCACGCTGGCTGCTGGCTACCGTGTGGATACGCTCAGCCTTGAGGTAGCCCACGCCTTCGGTATTCCGTCGCCAATCCACTGCCCCATTGCGTATACTCCCCCACCAGACTTCCTTTCCCTTGCACACAACATGCTCATGCGCTGTCTCCTCCTGCTCCTCGTCCTCATCATGACGGGCTGCACCACGCCCAACGAGGCCCCACAAGAGGCCGCTACCTGGCCTAACCCGCGCTGGGTCGCTCAGGAGAGTGGGACGGATGCGCTCATCATTGGCATGCACGCTGTCGATGAAAACGTGGTGTGGGCCAGCGGTCAGCAGGGCACGTTCGTGCGCACCACCGACGGCGGCGAGACGTGGGATGCGGGCGTGGTGCCTGACGCCGACGCGTTGGAGTTTCGCGACGTACACGGCATCGATGCCAGCACGGCCTACCTCCTCAGCGCAGGCACGGGCGAGGCCTCACGCATCTACAAGACCACGGACGCCGGTGACACCTGGGCGTTGCAGTACGTGAACGACGAACCCGAAGGCTTCTTCGACTGCATGAGCTTCTGGGATGCCGAGCGCGGCATCGCCATGAGTGACGCGGTGGATGGCGAGTTCATCTTGATCGCGACCGAAGATGGCGGCACCACTTGGACGCGCATCAACCCCGCCATCGTGCCCGATGCGTTTCCCGGCGAAGGCAGCTTTGCCTCAAGCGGCACCTGCCTGATCACCAAGCCCGGCGGGCACGTCTGGTTTGGGACGGGAGCGTCGGGTGTGGAAACGCGCATCATCAGCAGTGCCGATTATGGCCAGACGTGGCAGGTCAGCGGGACGCCGCTCCCCAGCGATACGCCGAGCTCGGGCACGTACTCGCTGGCGTTTTGGGACCTCGACCACGGGCTGGCCCTCGGCGGCGATTATGCGCGCCCCGACACCCTGCTACCCAGCGTGGCCTACACCGAGGACAGCGGCAAGACGTGGCAGCTCACCGACTCGTTCCCGCTCAAAGGATCGGTCTTTGGCAGCAGCATCGTCCCCGGCATGCCCACCCCGACCGTGGTCGCCGTGGCACCGACAGGATCCGCCTACTCGTACGACGGCGGCCACACGTGGGCTACGCTGGATACGCTGAACTACTGGACCGTCGCGTTTGCCGGGGACGATATCGGGTGGGCAGGAGGCCCGAGCGGGCGCATCGTCCGGTTCGCCGCGGAGTAGCGTGTTACAACGACCACCGCTTGAGCGCATCCATGAACGCATGCGCGGTGAGGTCGTGCTGGATCGGCGTCACGGACACATAGCCCTGCTCGACGGCGGCCAAGTCGGTATCGTCGCCTTGGTCGAGATCCACAAACTCCCCCGACAGCCAGAAATACGGTCGCCCGAAGGGGTCTACGCGGGCATCGAACGACTCCTCCCACCGCGAGCGTGCCTGCCGCGTGACATGGATGCCCTTGAGGTCATCGATCGGTAGCGCCGGGATGTTGACGTTGAGGCTTACCCCCGTCGGGAGGCCGTTCGCCAGCACCTGCTCAACGAGCCTACGCGCCACCTGCTTCGACGCCGAGTAGTCCGTGTTCGTCCAGTGGCAATGGGAAAAGGCGATGGCATCGACGCCCAGGATCGACGCCTCCACGGCAGCCGCCACCGTGCCCGAGTAGATGACGTTCACCGCCGTGTTGGGCCCTTGGTTGATCCCGCTCACCACCAGGTCAGGCTTGCGCGGTAGGAGCGAGCTCACGGTCAGCTTCATGCAGTCGGCGGGGGTGCCCGTGATGGCCAGGGCAGCATCTACCTCGCCCTGGAACGCCCACGTGCGAGCGCGGAGCGGACCGCGGATGCTGATCGCGTGCCCCACAGCGCTTTGCTGGTCGATGGGCGCCGCCACAACCAACTGCCCCAGCCCCTGTACCGCTTCAGCCAGCGCAACAATGCCCGGCGCGTCAATGCCGTCGTCGTTGCAGATGAGGATGAGGGGTTCATCGTCGCGGATGAACGAGAAGTCGGGGGTCATGAGTAGCTTTCGGCTTCGGCGGGAAAGGCGCGCGTGCGGACGTCGGCCACGTAGTTCGCTACGCTGTCGGCGATGGTGCCGGCGAGTGAGGCGTACCGGCGTACAAAGCGAGGGTTAAACTCCTCGGTCAGGCCAAGCAAGTCGTGGGTGACGAGCACTTGACCATCGCAGCCATTGCCTGCGCCGATGCCGATGGTCGGAACGTCCAGCCCGGCCGACACCTCGGCGGCGAGCTGGGCCGGGATCTTTTCGAGCACAAGGCCGAAGGCGCCTGCCGCTTGCAGGCGTGCGGCGTCGGCGCGGAGGCGGTCGGCTTCGTCGTGCTCCCGGGCTCGCACCCTGTACGTGCCAAACTGGTAGATGCTTTGCGGCGTCAGCCCGAGGTGGCCCATGACCGGGATGCCCGCCGATACGAGCCGCTCAACGGTAGAGGCCACGGCTTCACCGCCTTCCAGCTTCACAGCATGCGCGCCCGTCTCCTTCATGATGCGGATGGCCGAGCTGAGCGCTTCCTTCGCGTTGCCCTGGTACGAGCCAAACGGAAGGTCCACCAGCACCAAGGCCTGCTGCACCCCGCGTACCACACACTGCGCGTGGTAGATCATCTGGTCGAGCGTGATGGGCAGCGTCGTCTCGTGCCCGGCCATCACGTTCGATGCCGAGTCCCCCACCAGCAGCACATCGACGCCAGCGGCGTCGAGAATACGGGCGCTCGTGTAGTCGTAGGCCGTGAGCATGGCGATGGGCGTGCCCGCCTGCTTCATGTCGAGCAACGTCCGCGTGGTCACTCTGCGCGGCCGTACATGGCTGGGGATGATGGTTTCAGTGCTCATACGTGGGGCAGATGTACGGGTGGGGTGCACCTCGATTCATGGTGTGCGGGCACCAACTCCAGCGATGAGTGGCTGTTCAGCGATAATCGTGAAGTTTAGTCATGCAAAACGGGCTTCCCTCTTGCGAAGGAAGCCCGTTTCGGTGTTAGTAGCCACGGTTGGACGATCAGTTGCCCGTTGCCTCAGCGGCGGCCGCTTCCTCGTCCACCTCGATGCCCAGCTCTTTCGCCACATCGAGCATGATGTTGGTCGTCGTGTCTTCGTTGACGTAGACAATCATGGGGGCACGCAGGACGATGTCGAGTCCTTTGGCGCTCGCAATCTTGTTGATGGCGGTCTCGACCTTGGTGATGATCGGCTCCATCAGTTGCTGCTCGTACTGTGCCAGCTCTTGGTCGCTGCGGGCGGCGGCCTGCTGCACCTCATTGTTGAGCTGCATCAGCTCCTGCTCGCGCTGCTGGCGGGTGGTCTCCGAGAGCAGCGGCTGCTGCTTCTGATACTTTTGCACTTGCTCCTGCAGGTCCTGCGCCATCGACTCCAACGCCGTTTGCTTTTGCTGGTAGTTCTGCTGGATCTGCTGCTGCACCGTACGGTACTCGCCCATATTGGCAATCAGCACTTCGGGATCTACGTAGCCAATCTTGATGGATTGGGCCTGTACCACGAAGCTGGGAAGCAGTAGGAGGGCAAAGAGCGCCGCTCCAATGAATCGTTTCAACATGTTGTTTTCGTTGAGTTTCGTTTGGGGGAATGAGCTTAACAGCCGATGGTCGTTCAATCAAGGTTACCCTGATGAAGTCTACCCGATTTTAGGCCGCCATCGCGGGGTGGCCTGTCGTGGAGGGGTTACCGGCTGCCTCGCTGTGTGTTTTCAAGATCGATGCCAAGTTTCTCGAGGACGCGGTCGCTCACGTTGTGCTCCGGACGAGCAAAGAGGAACAGCACTTCGCCGCCGTTCTTGTCGAAGACGTAATCGAAGCCCTCCTCGGCAGCCACTTCTTCGATGGCGGTCAGGATGCGCTCCTGCAGCGGGCGCATCCGTTGCTCTTGCTCGTTGAAGAGCTCGCCCTCGGGGCCAAAGTAGCGCATGCGCTGGCGCTCCAGGTCCTCCTCGGCCTGGATGATTTCCTCGCGCTTGCGCTGGCGTTCCTCGGCCACATAGAGCAGCTCGCGGGCTTGGTACTGCTGAAACAGCTCATCCACCTCAGCACGCATGGTGCCCAGTTCCGTCTCCCAGTCCGTC
>JBCCMF010000303.1:0-5664 GCA_039026435.1 Bacteroidota bacterium | reverse complement strand
TGAAAGCCTTGATCCTGAAAACCGAAAAGATGGCTCAATGAGAATTCTACCCCATCGGGGCTTAAGAGCAAGCTGCATGTCTATCACGAGTTCAATCACCACCTGGCAGGCGCGCCTTCACCTGCGAGGAGAACTCTGGTCCTTCTCTCAGTCAAAGACCGACCGTACGAACGACTGCTTGCGCACCTCGTGGGGTATCAATTTACTCTCAACCCCACGTAGCCAAAATTTGGAGTTCTAGCAAAAGCTGTCCAGTCTGACTCTGCCAAGAGCCGCACAGCATTGGCAATCGCTCAAGCGTTGGGACGGATGCCAGCCAATGCAGAAGGCTCCTCGATAATGAAACGATACCCCACTCCGCGTACAGTTTGAAGAGCTGAGTCAAGCCGATGCAGAGCGAGCTTCTTACGGATGTTGCACACCGTTACATCGACAACGTTGGTCGAGCCATCATACTCGAGGCCCCAGAGGGCTTCAAGGAGGCTGTCACGGGACAGGCATTCATCCGGGTGCCCCATGAACAAGGCCATGAGATCGAACTCACGTTGCGTCAACTCGATAGGTATGCGACCTACGAAAAATTGGCGGCGGCGTTCATCGAGCCTGACCGATGGCAAAACATTTTTGGACGCCGCACCCGATGACCGTGTTTTGAGTGTGCTGTCAGAGACCTTGCTTGCACCAGCATTACCTTTAACACGCCGCTGTGATGCCCGAAGAGCCGCATGCACAATTAGCGGATTAGGCGGTTTTTGGAGGATGTAGTCGGCGCCGATCACCATTGCCGCAATGTGGTCAATACACTCACTTCCGCATACGGCAAAGATAGGTGGCCTGTGCTTCGAGGTCATTTGCTTCAGCCGCAAAAATAGTGCAGCGTTGCTTTCTGACCACTCGACGACAAACGCAGCATAGACTGTACTCAGAACATCTAGCTCGTGGTCTGTCAACTGCTGCAGGTCATGTGCCCGCTGATGGTCGACTGCCAGCGATGTTGTCTTTGGTAGGCTCCAAGACCTCTCAGTGGATGCCATATGATCAGTCACCAAACAGATGACAGAGGCATTGGGGTGTGGGTGGATGGCATAAATGCGGGGGTTCGTTTGCTCCATGGCGGCGCGATGCGGATGATTAACACAAAACAGGTTGTGAGTGAGGGCACATGGATGAAAAGCAACGTTATGCAAATTGCAGTGACTTTGACCTCACATGTGAGGTTGCGAGAATGTACATATAAGCGCGTTGACTTGCTATGAAGGACCAATATTTTTGCACCTGAGCCCGCATTTTTCAGCTTGCACTACGTGCTACAGGGTGCTCTCCTACACCCAGGTCGCGCATCAAGCCACAACATTCATCATTTCGAACATGGGTAGATAGAGGGCGACGAGTATCCCCCCTAGTCCAGCGCCAATTACGATGATGAGCACAGGCTCAAGCACCGCCGTCAGGGTCTCTACAGCCGTATCTACTTCCCGCTCGTAATGCGTGGCGGCATGCAGGAGCATCTGGTCTAGCTGGGCTGTTTCCTCGCCTACAGCAACCATTTGGATCACCATTGTGGGGAAGACTGACAGGGAGGCCAGTGCCTTGTGGATACCTGCGCCTCGACGTACGCGTGCCACAGCCTGGACCAGCTGCCGCTGCACGAAAGTGTTCTCGACGCTCTGCCCCACGATGGTGAGGGCCTCAACGAGCGGCACACCGCTTGTCAGGAGTGTGCCGAGGGTCTGGCAAAATCGTGTCACTAGGCTTTTTCTCAGCAGAGTCCCTACCAGGGGGAGGCGCAGCTTTACCCGGTCCCAGAGGTAACGTCCGCGTGGCTGACGAAGCGCGATGTACAGCCCTCCCCACCCCAACAGCCCCACCACCAGTGCAACAAGTCCATAGCTTGACATCACCTCGCTGACACGCAGCACCACCTGCGTAGGTCGGGGCAGCGCCGCGCCAAAGTCCTGAAAGATCTCGGCGAACGTGGGCACAATGGCCGTGAGAAAGAAAAACGTAGCCCCCAGCGCTACAGTGAGTATCAGGCCTGGGTACATAAAGGCGAGGCGAATCTTTCGGCGTAGCGCAGCGGCCTTCTCCAGGTGCTCTGACAGGCGTAGGTAGACCACGTCGAGCACGCCTGCACGCTCGCCCACCTGGGTCAGGGCAACATAGAGCTGGCCGAACGAACGAGGATGTTGCTTCAGGCTGTGCGAGAGCGTCTGCCCACGTTCAACGCTCTTACGCACTGCGGCAAGGACTGTACGAGCACCTCGGTGTGTGTTCTGCTGTTCAACGGTCTCGAGCGCTTGTAGGAGCGGTACCTTGGCGCCGATCATCACAGCCAGATGACGCGTCACATCCACCAGATCGGGGCTAGGGATACGGTCCCAACGGCTGCCGCGTTGGTAGCTACGGGGCACCTTGCGCGACCGCCCTGCAATGCGTGAGGCCGTATGGGGAAGCGATGTTGACATGGGACGAAGAGGATTAAGGCGTGAACTGACGGGCTTGAGCACCCGATGGACATACGGCTTGTGTCAGGCGGCAGGGGCTCGTGGCACACACACGAGTTGCAGACCGCTTGTACGCTTTATCATTGCGCCCACCGTAAGCTGGGCCGCATCGCCACACTGGTGCGCACATGCAAGCTGTCGTATCTACCAACCAATCGCAGGTGGATGGAAGCTACAGGCGGCCCTGCATCTCGCTCTAGGCTCTTGCCCCGCAACGGCGTTTGCACGGCCGCGAAGCCTTGTTCAAGTTCTACCTTCATGGACGTGACCTGAAGCCTTTCGGGTACGAGGGGCCGTTCGTTGCGCCAAAGTTGGCCGCTGCGCAGGCGGTAAGTATGGCGTATTTCATGTGGATGCATGGCCACCCACAGCGTATCGCTTGTAGTAAGTCCTTCTGCCTGCTGCACGTCGTCGGCGATCTGGCGCCCGATGAGGTGCAGCGTGTTTTCGACGCGGATGCGCTCTTCCCAGCGGTCATGGGCGTGCATGGCCCACGCCATCCCGTGCATCACCCCCGCCCCCAGCAGACTCAGCACGAACAGCACGATGCTGATTTCGAGCAGCGTGTAGCCCTCATCGGCCGCCCCTCTGGTGACGAGTTCGCCTCGTTGTGGCGGTGCGGCTTCTCTCATTGATTGGCTATGTGCGCTGTATCTTCTCATAGCGTAGCGGATGGGTACCACCGTAGCGTACGCAACGTTACGATAGGGGTGATGGCACGCCGGTGATACACCTCCACGTTATAGGCTATGCGGGCATCTACATGCTCGACCGAGAGCTGGACGCGCCACGTGCGGTCCTCAAGCCAATAGGAGCGGCCCGCGCCTACGCGGGTGGCCAGGGCCACCTCGAGTTCTGCCTCCGCTACGGCCAGCGCCTGTATATCACGAGCAACGCGGCGCTCATACTGCAGGTAGACAACGCTGGCCCCTAGTGGAGCCGCCACCGTGACGAAGAGCGCTATGGCAACCGCCACCTCAAGTAGGGTATGGCCTTCTGTGTCAGCCATCCGTCCCCGGAATAGGCAATCAGCGATCAATCCAACCGACCTTCTCATGGGGATACCCTCGCCGAATCGGTGGCGGCCCACCGCACCACCTCGAGGTGCGGAGAGGGGCTGAAAAGAGGAGGCAAGGCAAAGGCTTGAGGACGCTGCGTGACGTCAATCGTCACATCCTTCAGCCAGTTGATGTAGTTGGTCGGCGTTTCGAAGAAATAGAACTGGTAAGACCAGAGGTGGCCCAGGATCAGGCCATGCACCTCGGTTTCGAGGCCATTGTAGACTGCGCCACGAACCAGGCTTCCTTCAGCTAGCCGAATGCGCGCGGCGGCCTGCTGGGGGCGTGCAGGCTGTGGTGGATGCATAAGCATGCCGTTGACTACTACATCCTCCTCGAGGTGGATGCGACCTTGGGCATCGACGGCGCGGCCATCTACATAGACGACGCTGGGGTAGTCCAACCGGACGCCAGCGCCGAGGTGGAGATCGTCTTGCGAAAACAGCTGCGCCGTGGCCGAGAGCGGTCCTGACGCACGCAGGTGCCGTCCGGCATAGCCAATCAGGTCGTCGCCTGATACCGCGCCTTGTATGACGAGCGTGTCGCGCACCAAGAGGTGGGTGAGCGGAGGCAAGCGCAGTGGACCTTGCACTGTCAGATTGCCCGCTACCACAACGCGATGGGGTTGGTTGAGCCATGTGCTATCTGCTGCTGAGAGCGTGTAGCCCGAGGCTAGACGACGCACAGGCAGCCGGGAAGGCCTGGCGCGCACGAGGGCGTAGCGTCCAGGTTCTGCCGTGGATGGCGTGCTCGAGGTTGCCCCTCGCGCCCACGCGTCGTACTGGGCAAGCACCAGGCTCACCGCTGTGGTATCGAAGTACGGTGCCGCGAGCCCTTGAACGGGATACACAGTCCCGTCTACCTCCCCCACGAAACGCTCCGTCTTAAACGTACTTTCTACCACACCACGTTCACCCACCACGATGTCGCCTACGATGCTTGTCGTTCCGGCCACGTTCAGGCTCGACTGCGTATCCCACTGCACCACCGCCCGCTCCAGCGCAAGCGGGGGGCGTTCGCCTGCAATCACCCGCACTGTACTCTGGCTGCGGCCTGCCTCGGCCAGGGCCTCTACCCAGAGATAACTCCCATAAGGCTCCACGGTTATGCTGACCGCCTCGTCATTGATCAGCTCGATGGTGTCATCCGCAGGCCGCCAATGTGGGTTGTCGTGTAGCCGGGCAAAGGCTTCGTAGATCCCTGCCTCGGCCAGCTGACGGGCTTGCGCGTCGTGCACATCTGACCGCACAAAGCGATACTGGATGCTGCCTACCATGAGGACCACGCCTCCGAGCGTCATCATGAGTGCGATGAGGACGAGCGTGAGCGGCAGCGCCGCGCCCTCGTCTTGGCCCCAGGCGATATGAACGTTGCGCTCATCCATAATGCATCAGTAGCTGCTCGGGGCGTATGCCTAGTCCATGTGCCACACAACTCAGGGCAATGAAAGGAGCAAACGGCAGGCGGTCTCCCTTGTGTAGACGCTTCGTCAACCGCAAAACGAGGCCAGCGACAGCGCACAGCACGATGGCGATGTAGAGCATCCCTACGGCAGCCCATCCAAAGAACAGCGCCATGACCACCAATAGCTTTACATCGCCCATGCCAAAGGCTACCTGCCCGCGCCAAGCAGCTAGGCCAATACTCAACAGCGTCAAGCTACCCCCCACAACGCCAGCGGCGAAGAGTGTATCAGGCACTCGCGTAACGTCTGTGCTGCTCAGCCAGATAAGCGCCATCGCGACTCCCACTGCGTTCAGCCCATTGGGGATGCGGTAGGTGCGCAGGTCGATGGCCGCCGCGAAGGTGCAGACCACTAGGGCGAGTGCGTAGGGTGACGCCAGATGGCCCAGGTGGAAGGCTAGCCCCCCATAGGCGAACCCGCCGAGCATAGCCCACCCGATGATGGCGTTTGCCGATACCCGTTGCGCGGCATAGCGCTGACATGACCACCAGGCCGCACTGCCTCCTACGAGGCATCCTAGCCCTGCACTGATCGATAGCGCCATCACTGACCTTCAGATTCGAGTGCCGTTAGGCGCTCCAGGATCTCGGGCAGCAGCGCGGCCTGCGTCTCCGCCTGGTTGAGTCGCGCCTCCACG
>JBCCMF010000302.1:0-5690 GCA_039026435.1 Bacteroidota bacterium | reverse complement strand
CGCACCCCCTCTCCTTTTAGCTCGGAGTGGGTTGGGGTGTGGTAGATCAGCCTTGGCAGCACGCCTCATCTCGCCCTCACCCTGTCCCTCTCCCATCTCCCATGAGAGGGCACGCTTCTGAGACCACTACGCTGCCCTCGCACAGGTTAGCTTATTCATGGTTTGTGCTGGCTGTGCTGCTGCTCTCCTCCGCCTGCCAGCCCGCCGAGACTCCGTGGGCGCCGCCAGAGAGCAACCGGGCAATGGCGCAGCTGCTCGACTCGCTCGCATCCCACGCTGAGGCGCGTCCTGCCAGTAACCTGTACCTCAACCGCATTCGCGCGCAAGAGCTGTCGCAAATGACGCCGCCGGATAATCCAGATCGGTGGCTGGGGTACAAGCTGACGTTGGGCCGAGAGTACCTGCACGCTGGCCGCAACCGCGACGCCATCGCCACCTACGAGGAGGTGAGAGCACGCTTGGATGCACTGGATGAGCCGCCCGAAAACTACCGCCTCGTTGTGCTCGACATGCTAGGCATCAGCTACCTACGGCTGGCCGAGGAGGAGAACTGCATCGACAACCCAAGCGTGGATCGCTGCCTCTTTCCGATCCAAGACGGCGGCATCCACCAGAAAACCGAAGGCTCGACCAAGGCGCTGGAAGCGTACCTCGATGTGCTCGCCGCCGACCCCGGCGACCTCAACGCGCGTTGGCTCGCCAACATCGCCGCGATGACGCTAGGGCAGCACCCCGACGCGCTGCCCGAGGCCCTGCAGATTGCCCCCGAGCAGATGGCCGATGACGCCGACTTCCCGCGCTTCCAAGACATCGCGCCCAACCTAGGCGTGGCCACCATCGGCCTATCGGGCGGCGCGATCATGGATGACTTCGACGGCGACGGCTTCCTCGACCTGATGGCCTCTGCATGGGGCTTTCGCGAGCCACTCGCGCTGCACCTGAGTAACGGCGATGGCACCTTCCGCGATGGGACGGCGGCGGCCGGGCTCGACGGCCTGACGGGCGGCCTCAACCTGCGCCATGCCGACTATGACAACGATGGCGACCTCGACGTGCTCGTGCTGCGCGGTGCCTGGATGGACCGAGGTTACCCCAACTCGCTCCTCCAGAATGACGGCACTGGCCGCTTCACGGATGTCACGATGGCCGTAGGCCTGGGCGCCATGCACCCGACACAAACCGCCGACTGGGGCGACTACGACAACGACGGCGACCTCGACCTCTTCATCGGTAACGAGACCTCGGAGGGCGGCGGGCGCCACGCATGTCAGCTCTACCGCAACGACGGCGGCACCTTCACCAACGTAGCCCGCGAGGCAGGCGTCGACGCGCTCGCCTTCGTCAAGGGGGTGGCCTGGGGCGACTACGACAACGACGGCCGCATCGATCTGTACGTGTCCAGCTGGGTCGAGCCCAACCTGCTCTTCCGCAACGAAGGCCCCGACGCCGGCGGCGTGTGGCGCTTCGCTGAGGTCGGCGAGGCTGCGGGCGTCCGCGAGCCCATCGACAGCTTCCCCACGTGGTGGTGGGACTACGACAACGACGGCTGGCTCGACCTCTTCGTCTCGGGCTGGCGCGCCTCGGCAGGCGATATGGCGGCCGAGTACCTCGGTGAGCCCATCGCTGCTGCCATGCCGCGCCTCTACCGCAACAACCGCGACGGCACCTTCACCGACGTCGCTGAAGACGCCAACCTCCGCAAGGTGCTCTACACCATGGGCTCCAACTTCGGCGACCTCGACGGCGACGGCTGGCTCGACCTCTACGCGGGCACCGGCGATCCCGACTTCCGCACGATCATGCCCAACCGCCTCTTCCGGTATGCGCCTGCCGAGGGTCGCTTCCAGGAGATCACGGGCGCGAGCGGCATGGGCCACCTCCAGAAGGGCCACGCCGTAGCCTTCGGCGACCTCGACCAAGACGGCGACCAAGACGTGTTCACCACGATGGGCGGCGCCTTCGAGGGCGACGTGTTCGCCAACGCCTTGTTCGAGAATCCGGGCTTCGACGCCGCGCACGTCACGTTTGAGCTGGAAGGCACCGTCGCCAACCGCAGCGCCATCGGCGCCCGCGTCCAGGTCGATCTCGTGACGCCCGGTGGCGAGCGCAGCATCTACCGCCACGTCACGCCGGGCAGCAGCTTCGGCGCCAACAGCTTGCGCCTCGAACTCGGCCTCGGCGATGCCACGGCCATCAGCCAAGTCACCGTCACGTGGCCCGGCAGCAATGCCACCCAATCCTTTGCCGATGTGGCGCTGGGCCAAGCGTACCGGATCCGAGAAGGAGACGATGCGTTGACGGCCATCCCTCTGGAAACACTAGTGTTAGCGCGCGACCGTCCGGCTGCACACCACCACGCTGGCGCCGCGCCTTGATGTATCCTGACTCTGCCATGCGTTCTTTTTCGCTGGCCGCGTGTCTCGCGGCCGTCCTGCTGCTCCCGTCCTGCCAACGCGCCCCGGCCACGTACACTGCCGCTGACCAAGCCATCGTGACCGAGTGGATGAACAACCTCTACGGGCTCGTCCGCGTGGAGCGCTACTCGCCGCCCAAGGCCGCGCGCGTCTTCTCGTACACCGCCGTCACCATGTACGAAGCCATGAACCCAGGCCTGCCCGCGCTCAGGTCGTTCGTGGGCCAGCTCACCGAGCTAGATGCGCTTCCCCAGCCCGATCCAGAAGCTACGTACGACTGGCTGACGGTCGCTATTGCCGCGCAGCAGACCGTGGTGACGTACCTGTTCGACGGCGCCTCGCCGCCGTCGCAGGCGCAGATCCAGCAGCTGGCCGACGTGCAGCACGCCAGCCGCACTGAAGCAGGCTTCTCGCAGGCCGTGCTCGACCGCTCGAAGGCGCATGGCGAGACGTTGGGCGCGGCGCTGGTCGAGTGGATGCGCGGCGACGGGTTCCACGAGCGCGAGGCCATCGCGTACGACCACATCGCGCAGTACACAGGCCCGCAGTGCTGGTTGCCCACCGCCAACTCGGCGCAGAACGTGCCGATGATGGCCTCGCCCGCCACCGACTTCGTCAGCCTGGACAACAGCACGGGCCTCGACCCGTCGATGGCGAGTGAGCGGATGCTGCTGGTAAATCGCCCGGATTCGTGGCTCAACCCGCACAGTCCGCTGGAGCCCAACTGGGGCGGCTTGCGCCCGCTCGTCATCCC
Organism: Bacteroidota bacterium; assembly: GCA_039026435.1. GTDB lineage: Bacteria > Bacteroidota > Rhodothermia > Rhodothermales > JBCCMF01 > JBCCMF01. Next base: position 2,522 of record JBCCMF010000302.1, on the reverse strand, counting down.
GCAGGCGAACGCCTGTGCGCCGCCGCCGCCCGTCGAGTATTCAGAAGAGCAAGGCTCGGCGTTCTACCAAGAGGTAAAAGCCGTGTATGACAAGAGCCAAGACCTCTCGGCAGAGGAGATCGAAGTTGCCCGCTACTGGGCCGACTGCCCCGGTCAGACGGGCACGCCGCCGGGCCACTGGGTGCAGATCATGCGCCAGCTCGTGGAGCAGTATGACCTCGATATGGAGCAGACGATTGAGATGTACGGCTTGACGGGCATCGGTTTGCAGGATGCGTTCATCTCGTGCTGGGAGGAGAAGTACCGCTCTAACCTCGTGCGCCCGATCACCTACATCCAGGAGATGTGGGACGAGAACTGGCAGACCGTGGTCGTGACGCCGCCGTTCCCCGAGTACACGTCGGGCCACTCCGTCGTCTCCGGCACCGCCGCACAGCTGCTCACCCACCTCTTCGGCGACCGCCCGTTCGTAGACCGCACGCACGCGTGGCTCGGCTTCGGCGACCGCTCGTTCGACTCCTTCAACGAGGCCGCCGTCGAAGCCGCCGACTCGCGCCTCTACGGCGGCATCCACTACCCGATGGCCATCGACCTCGGCATCGACCAGGGCCGCTGCGTCGCGAACAGCATCATCGGCGCGGTACAGACGCGGTAGGTATGGACGTTTAGCGCGTCCCCGTTGAGCCGAAGCCCCCGCTGCCGCGCTCAGTATCGTCCAGCGCATCTACGACGGCTACGTCAGCCTGTGCGTGCTGCGCGATGATCATCTGCGCGATGCGCTCGCCGCGCTCGATGACGAACGGCTCGGGCCCGTGGTTGATGAGCAGCACCCGCACCTCGCCGCGGTAGTCGGCGTCGATGGTGCCGGGGCTGTTGAGCACCGTGACGCCCTTCTTGTACGCCAACCCGCTGCGCGGACGCACCTGCGCCTCGTAGCCTGCCGGAATCGCCATCGTCAGGCCCGTGGGGATGAGCGCCCAGCCGCCGCTCGGCAGTGTCATCGGCGCGTCTTCTGGGACGGCGGCGCGGAGGTCCATGCCTGCGCTGAGCGGCGTGGCGTAGGACGGGAGGGCGAGGCCCTCGGCATGAGGCAGCAGTTTGATCTGAAGGCCTGTATAGCTCATGCTTATCAGCTGACTTTGACAAAAACTGGACGCTCGGATCGCGTGTGAAAGATAGTAAAATTGACGAGCTGTGAGTCCAGAATCGTACGAGGGTCCGTTTTAACACGATAAGATACTTAAGTCTGAGTTAGAATCATCTTAAGTAGGTCAAACTTAGAATTGCATTTGAAATACTTGCGGGTGATATTTGCTGCGTGAGTTCAGCAAAACAGGGATTATCAAATGCATAAGTTGTCCGACACCATCCGGTTGGGTAATGTTATCCCGCTTATCAACGCGATTAACAGTGGTCGAGCGGTTGTGTACGTAGGTGCAGGGGCGTCCATGCCTGTTGGTTTGCCAGATTGGAGAACTTTTCTCAGTGAGTGTGTATCGCGAGCTGAAGCAGAGGAGAATGGCAAGAAGGCTGGTGCTAATCCTGCAAGTCCACATGATGGCAGTAAGTGGGTATTCATAAGAGAAAGGCTAGATCAGGGAGACTACCTGATATGTGCAGAGATGCTCCAGATGGAAATAGGTCAGGCCATCGAGCAGTACGTGTGGGACATATTTGGAGAGAACAATAATCCCTCCCCCATACACAGGGAAATTGCCCGCATTCCTTTCTCAATGGCGATTACTACAAACTACGACCGTCTGTTAGAGTCAGCATATCCTGGTGTGGGTAACATATATACCTGGATGGATCCTCTAGCGTTTTTCAGTGCGATCAAAAAGCGTCGCATGGCGATAGTGAAAATACATGGTGATGTCGGTAACAGCCCTTCTTTGGTGTTGACTCGAACTCACTATAGAGACCTGATGCATGTCAGTCAGGCGTTCAACAGGTCTCTTGCAACGCTTCTGGCTCTACGCACATTTCTATTCGTTGGATCGTCCTTAAGAGACCATGATTTGCTAAGGTTGTTGGATGAGTCCAAGTTGACTTACGGAGATGAGTGTGGTCCGCATTATGCTATATTATTTGAGGATGAGGTAAGTGATTCATATCTGAGGCTACTCGAAAAATCATATGGGATAAATGTAATACTGTGTGGCGAAGGTGACGGTAGGAGTAATTGGCGCACAGACTCTGTTTGTTCAGTGCTGAGATCGATATCTGGTAAGGCATCAGCGGTAAAAGACAACTCCAAGTATTCGGATGTTGATGATCCTGACTTCACTCTTGTGGACAGTACATCCCGAATTTTGTCTACACTCATGCAGAAAACAGGATCGGATCGAGGGATAGTCGCCTTTTCCAGTTCAAGAGAAATACATAGCCTCAATATTAACGTAGAGGTTTTTGCCAACGAAAGATTGGAAATCAGGAGGACAGACCGAGAGTTTGGGCATTGTAAGCCGTTTGAGTATTTTTTCCACGAGGGAAATAGATATGACTTCAAGACTATGTTAGGG
>JBCCMF010000301.1:0-5700 GCA_039026435.1 Bacteroidota bacterium | reverse complement strand
CTGCGTAGCGTTCCGCTGCGCGATGAGCCCATCGAGACGCCGCTGGAGATCACTACGGGGTATCAGTTGGCCGAGGAGATCGTTGTGGTGCCCATCCTGCGTGCAGGACTCGGCATGGTCGATGGGTTCGTGCGCTTCGTGCCCGAGGCGCGGGTCGGCCACCTCGGCATGTACCGCGACGAAGAGACGCACCAGCCTGTCGATTACTACAGCAACGTACCGCCCAACCTGCCGGAGGCCCATGTCTTTGTCGTAGACCCGATGTTAGCGACGGGCGGCAGCGCCATCGGCGCGCTGAACTTCCTCAAGAAAGGCGGGGCCACAAACTTCACGATGGTGTGCTTGGTGGCCGCTCCAGAAGGCGTCAAAGCGTTGCACGATGCCTTTCCAGGCTTACCCATCGTCACGGCAGCCCTTGACCGTGAGCTAGACGAGACGGCTTACATCCGCCCCGGCCTCGGCGACGCGGGCGACCGCATCTTCGGCACCACGTAGGTTTTTGGGGTGCTGTCCTCTCGCAGCAGCAACTACATGAAACACGTTGACTTCGTGCAAGGGTGCGTTTCGGTTTTCGGTCTTGGGACGCTCACTCCGTTCGCTGTGGGTCTTCGGGGCGGCAAACTGAGACCGCGTTGCCAAAGAAAGACGCGCCGACAGACTGAATTCACTTGATCCCGAATCCCGAAGATCCTCTACTCGTACCGTAGCGACTCAATCGGATCTAGCCCCGCTGCCTTGAAGGCCGGGTAGCCGCCGAAGATAAGGGCGATCACAGTCACAGCTACGACGCCGCCGATGGCCCAGTCCCACGGGATGGCGGCTGATATCTCGAAATACAGCGCCACGCCGTTGCCCACGCCCGCGCCGAGCGCTAGTCCGATGAGCCCGCCAATCTGGCATAGGAAGATGGCTTCGAGCAAGAACTGCCGCACGATGTCGCGTTTCTTGGCGCCGATGGACTTGCGGATGCCGATTTCGCGCGTCCGCTCGGTCACGGAGACCAGCATGATGTTCATAATGCCGATGCCAGCGGCGAGCAACGCAATCAGGCCGATGCCTGCGCCTGCCACGGTCAGGGTACCTGTGAATCCGGCGAAGGTATCCTGAAGCGCGTCGTTGCTCTCTACTTCGAAGTTGTTGTCCTCGCCGGGGGGCACCTTGCGGATCACCCGAAACCGGCTGATGATCTCGTCCATCACGGCGGGCATCTGGTCGATGCTCCGTGCCCGTACGGTGATATCGGCGATGTTGCGGTTCACCCCGTATACCGACAGCAGGTAAGTAATCGGTGCCAGGAGCAGGCGATCTTGGTTGAAGCCGAGGAAGCTGCCCTTCTCCTCCAGCACGCCCACCACTTGATAGCGTCGGCCGTTCATCTCCACCGTCTTGCCCACAGGCGTGGAAGCGGGAAACAGCTCTTCGGCCACAATGGAGCCAAGCACGACCACAGGGCGGCCGTAATGCACGTCCTGCTCGGTCAGAAAGCGACCTTCGGCCAGTTCCGTGCTGAAGTTGCCGAGATAGTTCTCGTCAGCGCCGAAGAGTAATGTCCCGGGTTCACTCTCTTGTGCCCCCGCCTTGACGATGCCGACGGAAAAGTCCTCGCGCACGCTGATGTCGACAGGGAGCGTGATGGCGCTCTTGAGCCGAGAAACTTGGTCCCACGTGATACGCGGTCGGTTGCGGCTCCCCCTTCCGTCATCAATTTGGATGGACGGCGACCGCTTGACGCTGAACGTGGACGACCCGAGGAAGTTAACCCGGTCCTTGAAATACGTATCGATCACCTCAACGGCCGTCACCGATGTCATGATGGCGAACACGCCGATGACCATGCCGAGCAGCGTCAGGGCTGAGCGGAGTTTGTTGGCGCGCAGCGACTCGCTGGCCATCCGAAAGGCTTCAAAAACACCCATGATGAGGATTCAAGCGTGGAGAGGGCAATAGATGGGATGGCCGCGAGACTTACTCGTACCGCAGCGCGACAATGGGCTCTGCTTTGGAGGCCGTCCAAGCGGGTGCGAGGCCAAAAACGATGCCGATCAGCACGCAGATCACAAACGCGACCACGACGGTGCTGAAGGGCAGGTAGGCTGGTAGGAAGGAGCTGATCACGGCCGTCAGTAGCAGGGCGATGACCACCGCGATGGCACCGCCAATGACGCACACGATCACGGCCTCCACCAAGAATTGCAGCAAGATTGTACGGCGTTTGGCACCGATGGCTTTGCGGATTCCAATCTCCTTCGTTCGCTCTTTCACCGAGACGAACATGATGTTCATCACCCCAATGCCCCCTACCAGCAGCGACAGCGCTGTGAGGAAGATACCAATGCCATAGATCGCCACCTTCACCGGAGCCAAGGCGTCGGCCACACTCTGCGCTTGGTTGATCTCAAAGTCGTTGCCTTCTAGCGCGTCCAGCTTCCGCACGGTCCGCAGAATGCCCGTGATCTCATCGGTGGCTTCTTCCATGAGGTCTGCATTGGCTACCTTCACCTCCACCGATATGCTGCGCCATCGCATGCCGTACTCTGACCGGAACACGTTGAAGGGAATCATCACTCGGTTGTCTTCGGAGTCCCCCACGTCGGTGCTGCTGCCTTGCTTGGCCGTCACGCCGATCACACGCACGCGGTCACCGCCCACACGGATTTCCTTGCCAATGGGCTCTTCCACAGGGAAGAGTCGCTCCGCAATGCCTGCACCGATGACAGCGACGTAGCGGCTGTTGCGGTTTTCAATCTCCGTAAAGAACCGCCCGGCCGCCATATCCACGGCATGCACAAGGGGGTAGTTTGCCGAAGCGCCCTGCACCTGAACGCTGCGTATATCCTTGTCGGCATAGCGCACCGTCCGCGATGTGCTAGCCACGGGGACCGCAGCCAGGGCATAGCCTGATCGCTCGTTGATGGCCTCGGCCAGATTCTCGCGGATGTTGGGTCGGTTCCAGTACTCCCACCACTTACTCCCTGGCCCTTGCACCCACGGCCACTTCTGGATGTACAACACATCAGCGCCTAGCGCCGACATTTCCTCCTCGAAGTCCTTCTCGACCCCGTTGATGATGGTGACCATAGAAGTCACCGACAGGATCCCGATGATGATGCCGAGGGTGGTCAGGAGCGACCGGAGGCGGTTGGACCAGATAGCGCGGCTTGCAATGCGCAAGCCTTCAAATACTTCGAAAAAGAACGAGCGCACAGGCTATGGGGAGGTTTCGGCGGCGAGATGTAGCGCAGGCCTGTACGTGAGCGGACAGCCGGAGTTGCGTGCCTCCCTATGTTGCGCGTTGCAGAAGGCGTTACGCCGTTGTACCTTCGGGCCGTGATCCTAGGGACGGTGACTCTGACGGCGCTTTTCCGCGCAAATGCTATGGCAAAAACCAGCCTTGTTCGTGAGTTTTGGGATTTTCTGAAGGTGCGCAAGAAGTTCTGGCTGGCGCCTATCATCATCGTGCTGCTGCTACTCAGCTTGCTCATCGTAGCGACGCAGGGCTCCGCGCTTGCGCCGTTCATCTACACCTTGTTCTAGCCCTCACGCGGGTGGCGCCGCGGCAAACAAGCTGACCACCGTGCGTCCGTACGCGCGCGACACGTCGAGGTGAGGGTGTTCGCTGAAGTCGTGTCGGACATCGTGTTCGAGCGCAAAGTAGCCCCTCTCTGCCAGGTGCTTGATGGCTAAGTCAGGCAACTTGGGCAAGGCCTCTAGATCATAGGGCGGATCGGCCAGGATGAGGTCGAACGGTGTGCCCTGATAGCGTTTCAGATACGGCACCACGTCGCCGCGGATGAACCAGCACATCGATGAGGCATCTAGCGCGGCGGCGTTGGTGCGCGCGTACTTCAGCACGGCCTCTTGCTGCTCCACGAACCAGGCACGGTGAGCACCACGGCTGAGCGCTTCCAGCCCTAATGATCCGGTGCCTGCAAACAGGTCCAGCACAGCCGCGTCGGCCAGATCCATACGGTGCGTCAGCAGGTTGAACAGTCCCTCTTTGGTACGATCGGACGTGGGACGCGTCGCTTTGGTCTTCGGCGCTTTCAGGGCTTTGCGGCGGTAGCGCCCGGCAATGATGCGCATGAGTGTCTCGGTTCGAAAGTAGGAAAGGCACAGGTCCCAAGCGCCAGCTGCTCGGAGACGTGGACGGCCGTCAGAGCGTGGCGCCGATGCACGACGCGAAGGCCTCGGCTGCAAACTGCTCGTCGAGGTGATCGCGGTCTAGGGCCAGCGCTTGAAGCGGGTCCAGCCGCAGCGGGTCCGCGTTGAACAGTCTGGCCATCGGGCGGAACGCGTCGAGATCAACGCCCGCGCCGTAGACGTAGAGCCGACCGACAGCCAGGGGCGGGATGCGGAGGCGCTTGAGGAGTGAGATGGCGAAGTAGGCGGCATCGGCCACCGTGCCTGCGGCGGTGTGGTGGCTGTAGTGCCAGGTGTCGCCGTGGCAGACCACATATTCTACGTGTGTGGCATACCGCCCTAGCGCCAAGGTATATGGCGCTACTGGAGGCTTGGCATTCGTGGCACGATGCAGCAGGTGTACCAAGGCTGTGGCCGTGCGTGTGCTCAACAGCATGCGCACCGCCTCAGCGTCTACGGCCTGCCCCAGCGCTTCGATGCGTGGCCGCAACGCCTTAGCCGTAGCCATCGCATGGTACCACTGCACGGCGCCCACGTCCGGCACTTGGGCGGTGTGCAAGGGCTCTGTAGTGATGTCTAGCGTTGCGAGTTCGGCAGAGCCCGTCAGGAGCGCGATGTCCTGGTGCAGCAGGGCGCGGGCGGCATCCGGGGGCGTGCCTTGTGGCACGGGCACAAAGACCGCATGCCCGGTAGTGGGCGGTACCACCACGGTGAACACGATAGCTTCTGACTGATCGAATATGTCGCGCAGCGCCTCTTGCACCGTGCCAAGGTGTACGCTGTCTTGCAGCCCCAGCACGTCCTGGCCAACATCGGCCTCGAAGTCGCAGCTGCCTAGGCGTTCCAGCCGATAGCCATCGCCGTCATACGCCACCTCCGCGAAGCGCAGAACGCTGCCTTCCAGAGCAATGCTTGCACGCGTAGGCATGGCGAGGTGCTTTTCTTCTAGCCAAAAGGGGACGGTCGGCGGTGCGACGCGTCCCCTTCGGGTACGTTTCGTGAGGATGGGCTTACTCCCAGTTCGCCGCGTTGAGCAGCGTCACGTCTTGCTCTAGCGTGCCGATAGCGTCGTCAGAGTCGGGGTCTTCGAGCAAGTACGTCTTCACACGTGAGGTATCATCAACCGCCAGCACAAACAGCTTACCCGTGCGGGGCGAATAGATCAGCGAGTCGAGGTTGAAGCCTTCGCCGTAGATCAGCGCCATGTCGGCCATGAGCATGGAGTCGGTTTTGGCGAACATCACGACGGAGTCGAGGGTGGTGACAAACCGCTCGTTGACCTCTTCGTAGCGGATCATCGTCTGGCGAACCTTGTCCATACGCTCGCGGGTCATCTCGGTTACTTCTTTCTGCCGCTCAATGGCGGCATAGGGGGTAACAATGGAATCGTAGAGGAGATACCCGAGGCCGAGGATGACAAGGCCCAACAGAATCTTCAAGCCCGTAAGTGCGGCTTGTCCCATAATCGTCTATGCTCCAGCTTGGTTGAATGTGCGGTGTGGTGTGCGGCGCGGCAAACATTGCTACGCGAAGGTGACGAAAATAAAGGCCCGCTGTTCG
>JBCCMF010000300.1:0-5706 GCA_039026435.1 Bacteroidota bacterium | reverse complement strand
GAGAAGGCCGTGTGTCTAAGTGCAGCGTCATCGAAATGCGCGGCCAGTGCGAGCGTAAGGGCACGCAGTTGCTCGCGCTCGGTCATGCGGGTGGCTTGATAGTAGAACCCTCCGGTAGCCTGTGCGAAGCGGGTAAGAAGCCAACTCTTCCCCACCCTGCGCCGGCCGAGCATCAGCACGAGGCTAGGGCCGGGCCGTTCGTACTGCTGGGTGAGCGTTGCCCAAGCCCGGTCCCGGTCGATGAGGTCGGTGGGTTTGGAGAAAGGCATAGAACCTCTGTCTGTTGGCACTACACCAATATACTACCAAATGTGTTAGTAACAAAAATGGTAGTAACACGTGCGACATCGTGGCTGTCATGAGTCAGCCTTGCTTATTCCACCGTCGTACATGGCTGACGAGTTCGCCCGATAGCCTCCCCGCCGCGTTCTATTCACATGAGATGGACTCGTCGCTCAACGCTCTCCGTCGGCAAACATACCAGCTCTGCTGTCTACATCGGAGGAATCAGACCGTTGATTCCGGCGGATCTCAGCCCCATGTTCAGGGGGACGTCTTGCGCGTCACGCCCGAAGGTCGAGACGCCGTAGATGTTGAGTTTAGCAGGATCATAGAACACGGCCGAGTTCAGACGTTCAGTAGGACTTCGGGTAGCTCTTCACTAAAGCATACAAAGCGGCATCTAACATCGGGTTATGCCCACATCGTGCCCACTGTCTTGAAACGACAAAGCCCCAAGTCGTGCGTCTGCTGCGACTTGGGGCTTCGACAATGTGGTTAGGGAGGGAATCGAACCCCCGACACATGGATTTTCAGTCCATTGCTCTACCAACTGAGCTACCTAACCGTATTTCAAAGGCCGGGCAATATAGGCGCCGCGCCGCGCGGAAGTCAACCAGCTCGGGTTGACGGTGGCGGTTTCACAGGCTGTTGATACAGGCAGCTGAGCCCTCGCCAAAAGAAGCGGGCTGGCCCCCATCGCTGAGGGACAGCCCGCTGCAACGCCAACCAAATGCAACGCTTACTTGAGCAGAATCATCTGCTTGGTCAGCGTCTGTGCGGGCGTTTCGAGTTGGTAGATGTACACGCCACTCGCCAGCTCGCTTGCGTCGAAGTTGACGCGGTAGGACGAGGCCTGCTGCACGCCGTCCACGAGCACCGCGACCTCACGGCCCATCAGGTCAAAGACGCGCACGCTCACGTCCATCGTACGGTCGATGGTGTACTCGAACGTGGTGACCGGGTTGAACGGGTTCGGGTAGTTCTGGTCGAGCGCGATGTTGCTCGGCAACTCGCCATCTACCTCTTCGATATCCGTGCCTGTAATGGCTGGATTCGCTTCGTACGGTAGCGGCTCGCTGTCGCGAATCTCGAACGTGGCATCGGTAAACGTGAATGTGGAGGGCCAGCTGCCGTCGCTGTTCGGCAGGATGTACTTCGTGCGGCGACGCCCCGTCTGCGACCCTGGTCCCGTACCTGGCTCGATGAAGTAGCCAGCCGACTCAGTACCGTACGCATAACGGAACTGGAAGCCGTTGTAGGCAGGACCGTTGATCGTCAGCGTGCCGCTGAACGTGCCGTCGCCGTCGTCGTCAGTGAGCGTGATGACGTCACGGGCAAAGGTGTTAACATCTACGGCATCGCCACGATTCGGGTCGTCACTGCGTGGAGTCAGTTCCCATCCTTGTGTGAAGGCCAAGTACGGGTCTTCGATAGAGACGGTAACCGTGTCAGTGCCGGCTACGAAGGGCTGCGAATCGTTCGCTACGGCAGTCGACATGTCCACTTCAAACGTCACATCTACACTGACACCATCAGGGATGATGTTGTCTTGGAAGATGCTCCCAAAGCGCTGATCGATGATCTGACCATTCGGATTGCCCTCAAAGGTGAACACGCGGTCACCACCAGCGGTGACAAGCGCTTCTTCCCAACCACTCGGCACGACATCCCGGCCAAACTCTTGCTGCATAGCCGGTACGTTGAAGTTGATGAAGTACTTGTACGTCTGCGAACTACCTGCAAGCCCTGTGAAGGGAATCTCAGCTTCGTAGATGGGCTCGCCTGGGACCTTGAAGAGGTGACTATCGTCTGGGTTGGAATCGTCCCAGCCATTGAACGAGCCACGTACTTCGAGGCTGTCACCACGGGTGCGGCTGAAGAGGCCAATCGCTTCGAGCGGGTCCAGGTCTACGGCAAACAGCACAGGTGCCGTGACAGGCAGCTCGCCAGCAGGGGCCGAGTCCGAGTAGTACACCCAGTGGAGAGTCGTATCGCTGACCGGAATGGTAAACTGACGGTTACCTGTATCTGTAGCCACGTTCTCTTCCCAACCCGAGGTCTCCACGATGTAGTGCTTGTAGTTCTGCACCTGTCCAGCCAGGGAAGCGGGGTAGTAGGCCACACCCGAGTACAGATCGAACCCAGGCCTCGTGTCGTCGTCGCTCTCGCGGGTCAGCACGATGTTGTCAGTTCCCCAGTCCAGCGGGCCTTGCGCTACGTCGTTGGCATCCGGGAAGTGGTCGCCACGGAGCGAAATCGTCTGCCCAGCTTGGCGGTCGTACGCCTTGTTGATGCCGTCCTCCGTGTTCATGAACACCCGGAACCAGACGCCGATTGAGTCTTGCTTGCTCTCGAACGGACGCCAGTCGTAGGGCTGGCCGTCACCTTTCACGAAGAAATGGACCCCAAGGTCAACGTCTCCGGTCCCCGCTTCGATGACATGATTATCGCCATCTTCCCAGCCACCAATACCCAGGTCTTCGGCCTGCTGCGAGTAGAACTTGAATTGCAGCTCAGCGTCGTCAGGGATTTGGAACGTCAGGTCCCAGTAGTCTCCTCCTGCATTCGAGGGCTCAAGGGTAGATGTATCGTTCCAGTCGATGATGTTATTGTCAGGCAGAGTGGCTGCCCCGTTCGGGTTGCCATCAATGGCGCCTCTAATTTCGATCAGCGACGATATGCTCGTTGTGTCAGCCAGGGTAGCAGCGTTGAGCTGCGCGGTAACGGTGCGCTGTGCGAAGGCCGTCATCGGCAATATCGCTAGGCCCACCGTCAGTAGTAGAGATCGTTTCATGTGTCTCTCCGTAGGTTAGAAAAAAGGGTTGTGTTGCGAAGGGAATAAGGATACCGCAGGGATGCCGCGGCACAGGGGTAGCGTCAGAATTGGGCGCTGAAGGTGAATCGGTTTACGTTGTCGAAAAACTCCTGCGCCTCAAAGGCATAGTCGATGGTGAGGTCGAGCGGGCCGAAGGCGTAGTTCAAGCCGCCGCCCAGCGCGAGCGAGCGGACGCTGTTGTCGAGCAGCACCTCGCTGTACCCGGCGCGGAACATGATCAGGTCGCCCAGCAAGCCGAGTTCGGCGCCGAAGTTCAGGTACTGCTCGCTGTTGTTCGGGTTGAGGGCCTCCACAGCCAGCGTCAACCGGCTGTTGGCCGACTGGTAGGCCTCGCCCGCCACCCCGATGCGCATGACGAGCGGCATGTCGAACGCGTCGGTGCGGAGGAAGGCACGGTTGCTCTCGTTGTTGCCTCGGTTGTTGGGGTCGATGTCCACCACGGCGAGCAGGTCGTCGCCCGCCATCTGCAGCTTGGTGCCGAAGTTCGAGATTGCCGCGCCCAGTCGGATGTCGCGGAACGGCGTCACGAACATGGTCCCCACATCGACGGCAAAGCCGTTGGCCGAGGAGTTCCAGATGCGTTCGTTCACGTACTTCCCCGTCAGGCCCAGCGAGAAGCGGTCGGTGAGGGCGCGGCCGTACGAGGCCGAGACGGCGAACGAGCCCGCGCTGAACGTCTCGCCCGTGCCGTTCTGCTGCGCCACCGTGGTGACATCCATCTCGGCGGTCCGCATAGACGTCACGCCCAACCCTACGGTCCCTCCCGCTGCCGGGAGCACGACGGAGGCGAAGTTGAAGTCGATGCCGCCGAGCCACTGGGCATATTCGGCCATGAAGCCCACGCCGGAGCCCATCGAGGACAAGCCCGCCGGGTTCCAGTAGATGGCCGAGGCATCGTTCACGGTAGCCGTGACCGCACCGCCCATCGCCGCCCCCCGGGCGCCCACGGGAATGCTGAGGAAGTCGGCCGCGGTGGTGCCGCGCTTGGTGACGTTACGCGTTACGCTGCCGAACTGTGCGTAGGCTACGTCGAGGCCGAAGAGGGCCAGGATCAGAAGTACGCCGAGGCTTCGAGCCATCATATGCGTCGTTGTTTTGGTCGTCGTCATGGTCCCCTCGCTCATTTGATGATGGCGAAGGTGCCCGTGTGCTCGCCGATGCCGGGCGCATCCACGTGGTACAGGTACACCCCGTACGACACGCCGAGCCCGTCTTCACTCTCCAGGTTCCACTCCAGCGTGCCGTCGAGCAGGCTCATGGCGTCGTTGCTGCCCATGTCGCGCCGCAGGGTGCGCACCAGCTTACCGCTCACGGTGAAGATGCGGAGGGTGCATTGCGCCGGGAGGTTGATGAACTTGATCACACGCGGACCGCGGCCGGAGCTGAACGGGTTAAGCCCCTCGAACTGGTTGGTGGCCACGTACGGGTTGGGCACCACGTTGATGTTCTCCAGCTCGTTCGCCGCCCGCTCGGCGTCTACCGATGAGGCGCGCGTGGTGAACTCGAACACGTCAGTAGAGAGAAACGGCTTGCGCGTGATGATGTCAATCTGGTCGCCCTGCGTGGGGTTGGCCCGTTCGCCGAACACGAAGTTGAGACCGATACGCCACGTGATCACCGCCTCGCCATCATCATCGCCCACCTGCGTTTCGCGCAGGATGATGAAGTCGGTCTCGCCAATCGAAGGGTCTGTACTAAAGCTGGCTGGCGTGGTGGCCGTCGGCGACACAAAATCATCGCCCGTCAGGTCCCAGAAGCCGTATTCGACCGGGGTCTCGGTGCCGTCCGGCGCTACTTGGAGCACCTCCACGTTGGTTGGTCGTGCGGGAAGCGTTGTGCGGCGTGTGACGGCCATCTCGCTCGACATGCCTTGGCCGTCTCCCACTATGCGTACCCGGTAGTCGCGCGGGTTACGCAACCCTTTGATGAACCCTGCTGAGAGGTAGGGATCGAGCGTGATGGGATAGATCCCTGCATCTGCGGGATCTTCGTTCCACAGCGATGCCGACTTGTTCAGCAGCACGAACGGCTCCAGCATGAAGAACAACTGGAAGCCCAGCGGATCGTCATCATCCGTAAGTACAGGGGCTTCGATGTCCTCATTGAACGCCGTAGAGCGGTCGATCAGCGTGCGATTGTTGGTCACATCGATGAGCGAGAAGTTCTTCGTCGTGAGCGTGTCGGGCGTGTTGCGGTCGCCCAGCAACAGCGTGTCCTCGAAGACGATGCGGTAGCGCGCCCCCTCCTCCAGCACGGTCGGGTCGATGATCTCGTAGCCGATGCGGCTGCTGGTAGAGCCTGCTACACGCGCCAGGTCCACGAGGTCGGCACCCTCGTAGCCCGCCACGGCTTGTGTCGGCGTGATTTCGACCACGTTAGGCCCTGTTGTGATGGTGCCGTCCGGAGCGCGTTGGATGCGGATGGGCGTCTCGGTGGGCGGGATGTTACCCGTGGGCGCGCCGAAGTCGAAGGCCGTCAAGGCATAGTAGTACGTCAGCCCGTTCGTGACCGTGGAGTCGATGAAGGTGTGGGTCAGGCCCGTTTCGTCCTCGCCGAGGTCGGCGTCGCGGATGTTGTTGCCCATGAAG
>JBCCMF010000299.1:0-5714 GCA_039026435.1 Bacteroidota bacterium | reverse complement strand
GCGCCTCTACTTTGGGATCGGCCGCGAGCACCCGCTGACGCTCGAAGAGATTGGCCAACGCTTCGGCTTGACCCGCGAGCGCGTGCGCCAGATCAAGGAGAAAGCGCTCCGCAAACTCCGCCAAAAGCATCGCCGCGACGAGCTACAAATGCACATCGGCTAAATTGTTGTATATTAGCGATGTTCGCGTATCCCGAAGCGCCCGCTCAACCACCCTGAGCGGGCGCTTCCGTAGTTATAGCTCTGCCGCCAGAACGTAAGGAGCATGCACACTCATACCGCCGCACTACGACGTGGGCGCGTGTAATCGCCGAACGCTGCATGCACACAGCAGGGCAAGCCCACTCACGGTTCACGGGGCAACACGTGCCTGTTCAGGCACCCCATTTTGTGCAGATTTGTCTGTTTTTGCGTTCACCGCTGGATAGCGTATCCTTGTCCAGTGTTCAGAAGCCTGTCGGCGAATTTCGGTCTTTGCCCTCCAGGTGACCAACATCAGGATACCTACGGCAAGTAGGAAAATGGCTCCTATCGGGACCCGCATCGAATCCAACAGTCCTCTTGTAAGTGCTGCAGCGACCGCCGCGCCTGATGCTGAGCAGAGGAGGAAGAGCCAAAAGTGGCCACGCTTCCGCGTATTCACATGCCTGCTGACCTTATCGAGCAAGCGACCGCCCGCTTCAGGTCTCACGCGGGCGCGCATGTGTGCCAGCAGTGCCTCTCGCTCCTGATCCAAATCCACTCGTGGATGCTCCTCGGTGTACGCAATCTCCACATTCTCTGGGAGATTGATTGGTGCATATCCAGCCGTTTCGCCCAATATGCGATCCAAGACACTCGAATGAATACGCGTGGGCAAGTTGTCACCCCTGGAAAATGTGCTTTTTCTTCGCTCGGGTGTGCTCTCCTCTTCGTCAAGGGTAGATTCCTCTTTTCCGAAAGCATTGTCCTCAGTTTCTTCGGCAGTAAGTTCTCCAGCTTCTCCAGGAGTAGATTTTCCAGAAACAGATTCCTCGGTCATCATGAGATGAGCGTCCTTCTTAAGAGTGCCTCCCACTCTATCCAACAAGCGGCCCAACTGCGTAAAGAGGTTCTCGTATCCGTTCTCGATATCACGAGGTTTGTAGCGGTACAAGGTGGCTATGCCTGTTCTTGAATCATACATCCGATCAGCGTGATTGCGCTGCTCCTTATACATGAGACGCTTCGCATCGATGAAGCGGAGACCGTGGTTTTCGGCCTTGGTCATCATCCAATCGAGTGTGACCAATGAGATGCCCGGCTGCTTGTACCCTCCGCCGATATTGGTGTGCACGCCAGGGAACCAGACTTGCTCACACGTGAAGTCTTCCCCCCGGTTGACTTGCGTCTCATCCCATACCATAGGCCGGAATGAACTGCGCTCTTCATCCAAGGCAATAGCCTGATAGGCGTGTTGCACGTTCTTCGGAACATGACTGTCCCGGAACTTGAACGCCCAAATAAAGAAGTCCCACAGATCAGCCACCTCTTGTATTGGAAACCCCACAGCCGCTACTGTATCCCAGACCCCGACGAACTTGATCGGTATGTCGCCTTGAGGGACATGAGAGTAGCGTTGCCTGAACTTTCCGGCTTTCTCTCTTTGCTTTTTACGGTTTGATTCCGTCCGCAAGAGAAAAGAGAAAACGGTGATGTTGTGGCTGCGGAAGGCTGAGTAGGCTTGCTTGACTTTTTTCTTCAATTGCTTCTCATCGATAATTTGCCTCTTGCGCGCTGCGTCATCGTTTGCCGAAATCAGTAGTCTCCGATCGATAATTCCGCATTTGAGAATGAGTCTAGCCAGGGTGCGAACGGTGTAGGCGCCTCTACTGAAGCCAAAGAGATAGATGTGGTCGCCGTCTTCATAGCAGCGCACCAACTCAGTGTACAGTTGGCGCACGTTCCGCTTCAAGCCGTATCCAAATGCCGCGCCCAGCAGCTTGAGCGGCAACGACCGCTGTGTTCCCACACCGTCATCATAGAACGCAATCTGTTGCGTATTCTGAGATTTCGTGAGGTGGCTCGACAGATCGAGCGATTCATATAGCCTGAATACGTTCGTTCCTCGGCCTTTGATGGTGGTATTCCCGGTACCGTCGGAGCAGATGATGATATTCTTTCCCACAGCGTAACTACTCAGGTAGGGTGTGACACCTGAGTCGTCATACGATGGCGCCTACCTTCATCGCCCGTGCAGGATCTCGACGACTACATCAAGCATCTCCAAGCCCGGCCCGAGCTCAAGCAGCTACTGGCGCCGCTCTTGGCACTCATCGAGCAGCAAGCGCAGCTGATCCAGCAGCAGGCACAGCGCATCGAAGCGCTCGAAGCCGAAGTGGCGCAACTGCGGGCTCGCCTTGACCAGAACAGCACCAACAGCCACACCCCGCCCTCGGCTGATCCCTACCGCTCCACTACCGCACTACCCAAAGCCAAGGGCCGACGCACGGGTGGGCAGGTGGGCCATCAGGGGCACACGCTCACGATGACGCACGCGCCTGACCACACCGAGCAGGCCTTGCCCAAGCGCTGCTCTGCCTTTGGCGCGGCCCTGGCGCCGGAGACGGTCGTCTCGACCGAGCGCCGCCAAGTCTTCGACCTGCCCGCGCCGCGCCTAGTGGTGACCGAGTACCGCCGTCCGCGCTGCCGCTGCCTCGACTGTGGCACGCTCACGCAAGCGGCCTTCCCTGATCACGTCAAGGCGCCCGTGCAGTACGGTCGTCGCCTGGGTGCGCTGGCGGCGCTGCTGCACAGCGACTACCATGTACCGCTGGCCAAGGTGAGTCAGCTCTGCGAGGACCTCTTCGGCCAGCGCCTCAGCGAGGCGACGCTCGCGGCGGCCAATGCGCGTGTGGCTGAGGCGGTGCTGGCTAGCGAGTCGGCTATCAAGGCGCGCCTGGTGAAGTCCGATGTGGCCCATGCCGACGAGACGGGCCTGCGTGTATCGGGGCGTTTGCAGTGGCTGCATGTGCTCTCAAGCGACAAGCTGAGCCACTACTTGGTGCATGCCAAACGGGGCCGGGATGCGCTGGAGTCGGCCGCCTCGGTGCTGCCGCAGGTGAGCGGGTATCTGATCCACGACTGCTGGGCGAGCTACTTCGGCATGCATCAGGGCGCGCACGGGCTGTGCAACGCCCACCTGGTGCGCGAATTGCGTGCGCAGACCGAGCAGGGCCAGTGGTGGGCCGAGGCGCTGATTGACGTGCTGCTGACGGCGCGCGAAATGTCGCTTGCTGAGGGGGTAGTGCCGCCCGAGCGGTATCGCGTGTTGAAGCGGCGCTACTTTGCACTGCTGCGCCAGGGCTTGGCCGCCCATCCGATGCCCAAGCAGAAGGCGAAGCGCGTGGGGCGTAAGAAGCGAGGCAAGGCGCGTAGCTTGCTGCGTCGTCTGATTCGGCATCACGCCTCGGTGTGGCGGCTTGCGTGCGTGGCCTCGGTGCCATTTACAAATAATCAGGCGGAGCGCGACTTGCGCATGGCGAAGGTGAAGCAGAAGGTGAGCGGCGGTTTTCGGACCGAGTCGGGCGCGGCAGTGTTCGCGCGTATTCGGGGATATTGTTCGACGGCTCGGAAGCAGCGCAAGCCAGTATACGAGTCGCTGTGCCGAGCGTTAGAAAAGCCGGGCTATCTGCTCGTGCCCTATCCTACCTGAGTAGTTACAAACCGCGCATCAAGCGTTCGTGGAACAATGGCTGAGGTCATTTGGCGCGCCTATTTGCTTCGTAATCGTGAATCCATCGAGTCATACCCTCGTCGGGAGACGTCTAAATGCAACCGCCAGCGTTTACAGCTCGCCCCGTCCCTCCAGTGCGCGTGACAGTGTGGCTTCGTCGGCGTATTCGAGGTTGCTGCCGATGGGCAGGCCGCGGGCGATGCGGGTGACGCGCACGTTGAACGGTTTGAGCAGTTGCGAAAGGTAGTACGCCGTCGTGTCGCCCTCTACGTTGGGGTTGAGCGCGAGGATGATCTCGGGTGCACTCGCTGAGGGCTGGAACGCGGCGCCGGGCTCGGCCACGGCATCCTCCGGGTTGGCTTCCAGCGCAGTACGGACGCGCTCCAGGAGTTCGCGCACTTTGAGGTCTTCAGGCCCCACCCCATCCAGTGGCGAGATCACGCCGCCGAGGACGTGGTAGACGCCACGGTACTCGCCCGTCCGCTCGATGGCCACCACGTCGTTGGCCTCTTCGACCACGCAGATGGTGGCGCGCTGCCGCTTCGGCGAGGCGCAGATGCTGCACACAGGGCGGTCGGTGACGTTGTGGCACACCTGGCAGAAGCGCACCTGGTCTTTCACCGTCACCAGCGCCTTCGCCAGCTCCATCACCTCCTCGCGCGGCATCTTGAGCACGTACGACGCCAAGCGGTGCGCCGTCTTGCGCCCGATGGTGGGCAGCTTCGCAAACTGCTCTACCAGCGCTTCAACCGATTCCGAGGTGTAATGCATAGCCTGCTCCAAACGCGACGATGCCGCAAGGTACATCCCCCCCTGCGACATCGTTCTGTCATAGTGTATTCCTGAGCCGCTTATTGCCCAAACTTGCCCATGATGCTGCCCAAGTCCATGCCCGGCGGCATCATACCGCTGGCGGCGCTGCTCATCTCCTGCTTGGCCATCACGGCGGCGGATTCCAGCGCTTTGTTGACGCCTGCGATGACGAGGTCTTCGAGCAGTTCGAGGTCGTCGGGGTCTACGGCGTCGCGGTCGATCTTGATAGCAGTGATGCGCTGCTGGCCGTTGGCGGTCACCTTCACCATGCCGCCGCCGGCTTCTTCGGTCACCGACTTTCCGGCGAGGAGTTCTTGCGTGTCGGCCATGCGCTTTTGCATGTCCATGACTTTGCCGAAGAGATCGGCGGGGTTGAATTGTCCGTCCATGAGGCTGTGTGTGAGCTATGAGAATGCGGGGTTGTGATGCGCCCTACGCGTGGGTTGGGGCGTGGGTTCGCGCCAGCGGTGACGGGTTGCCACCTTTTGGCGGGTGCCGACGTTGAAGGCCTGGTTTCGTCCCATCGCCTCTCCGCCATGCGCCTCGTTCTTGGCTGCCTTCTTCTGGCGTTTCTCGCCACGCCTGGCGGGCTGATGGCACAGACCTCCACGTTTGGCAGCCTCGACGACCCGCGCGAGCAGATCGAGGCCGCGTGGTGGCGCCGCGAGAACAGGCTCGACGTGATGGGCGGCGTCTCGCTCATCGGCCCGCAGTGGCGCGGGGCAACCGCCATCCGCGCCTCGCTGGTCGGCCCCGGCCTCGCCCTCCAACTCAACGGCACGCTGCGCGGCGGCATCTACGGCGACTACCGCAACGACCGCGACGAGGTGTACGACATCCTCCGCCTGCTCGAATACGCGCGCTACACCCCGCTCCGGAATCGTCCCGGCTACAACCGCTATGTGCGCGTCGGCCCCATCCGCAACGCACGGCTGGGCACGGGCCACCTGGTCGACTTCTTCAGCACGATGACCGCGTGGGATGCCCGCACCATCGGCGTGGAGGGCTTCTACCAGACTCCCACGTTCAACCTCGCCGTCTTTTCTGATGACGTGCTGCTGAATGGGCTGGTGGGCGGACGACTGGGCCTGCATCCGTTCCGACGCCAACGTGGCTCGCGGCTGCGCACGCTCGAAGTGGGCGTCAGCGCCATCACCGACCAGCGCATCGACGGGACGGCGTTTACAGGCTACAATGTGGATGCCAG
>JBCCMF010000298.1:0-5716 GCA_039026435.1 Bacteroidota bacterium | reverse complement strand
GATGCATGGAGTCAAGGGGAAGTGTTGGGAAATTGACCCTGAATGCGGCAATCCAACGGATCTTACCCCCGCTTTGAAATTCTCATTTGTCCATACGCCCTAACCACCCAGGTCTCGAACAGTGCACCGCGCAATGGATGGGTCTGGAGTTGCTCGGTGCTTCTCTATGTCCATTTCCTAAATTTCGATAGCAACCGCGGCTAATTGGCAATCCAATTCACAATTAGCCCAATAAGAGGTGCATTTTTTGCTCGCGCAGATGGACGTATTGCAGCTGAGATGATGAGGCACCTCGGCCTTGCAGCTCGTAACCGCAACGGCGTACGGACGTACGCTGACGCCTCCTCCTTCCACGATCTCGTCTATACCCATGCCTCTCTGGCTCACTATCATCATCATTATCTCCATCGTCGGCGGCCTTGGGATTGCCGCGTTCGCCATGTGGCTCGACGTTCAGCGCAAGCAAGCGAAGGCAGGCACCATGAACAGCGAGTTGGCAGAGACCGTGGCGGCCCAGCAAAAGCTGCTGGAAGCAGCCGAGCGGCGCATTCAAAACCTCGAAGCTATCGTCACGAGCGAGGCATGGGATGTGGAGCGTGGCGTAGACCTCTTACCAGCGAAACCGACCAACGCCGTGCCATTTGGACGCATCGCCGCCAGCGTACTCGACGATGCGCCCGATCATGCCGAACAAGCCGAGCAGATGGCGCGGCGCGTGCGGTCGTGACTTGATCCTCGTCTCGCTCACGCCGTCACAGCGGCGAGCACACGTCTCAGAGTCTCCAGCGAGCGCCCCTGACCGTAGCGGGTGTTGTAAGCCGCGCTCTGCGTGACGACCACGATCTGCTCATCGGGGAAGACATAGATCTTGTTGCCGCCATTACCCGAGGCAAAGACATACGAAAACGCGCGCTGCCCTACGGTTAGCGTGTGCGTGTACCAGGCGTAGCCGTAGCCGTCGTAGTTCGCCCAGGGGGTTGGGTATAGCGCCTCGACGGAGGCTTCCACCCACGCTTCAGGCAAGACCTGCTGCCCCTGCCAGCGTCCGCCATCGAGGTACAGCTGCCCGATTTTGGCCATGTCGCGCGCCCGCATCGAGAGGTTACCCTGGGCGACGGTCCGTCCGTTGGGCGTCGTTCGCCAGTGGTAGTTCTCGATGCCCAGCGGACCAAACAGCCGCTCCTCGGCGAATGCCGCCAGCGACAGCCCCGAGGCTTCTTCCACTGCTGCGCCAGCCAGAAACGAGTTCACCGACGCATACATCCACGTGCTCCCTGGCGTGTTCGCCATCGGGACGTCGAGCCCGAAGCGCACCCAGTCGTCCGACTCCCACATCCGATCTTCGTATCCGGGCGTGGAGTCGTCGTCGGCATCGGCGTTGAGGCCGGAGGTCATCGTCAGCAAGTGCTTCATCGTGATCGTCGCCTTGGCCTCGGCATCTTGCCGGGCAGGCAGGTACGATGCAAACAGCGGCAGCACGGGCGCATCCACATCGGGCAGGAGCCCGTCCGCGATGGCGATCCCCACAAGCGCCGACGTGATGCTCTTGCCTGCCGAGCGCATGTCTTGCAGGCAGCCGCGGCCGTGGCCGTTGAAATAATGCTCGGCGACGAGCTTGCCGTTGCGGGCCACGACGAGCCCCCGGAAGTCCTGGCGCGTGTCCCACTCGATGAACTCGACGATGGCCGCCAAACTATCGGCATCGAAGCCCTCGGATACCGGCGCTGCGACCTCCCAACCGTCTGATACCGTGCGCTCGTTCGGCGACGGGGCCACACAGCCCGAGGTGACCACGAGTAGCGCCACAACGAATCCGAGGCCGTGCCTTCCCGTGTTCGATTGACGTGGCACGCGGGTCTGCTTCCGGCGCTGTACTTGGAGACGGGGGAAGACGCGACGGGCGATCATCGGATATGGAATAGGAGCCCATGGAAACGGCGGGCGCACATGTTAACACTCAGCCAAGGCGGCATCAATGGCACGCTGCAGCCCCTGCGCCGTCATATTGGCTGCGTCCATCGCCACGGCGGTCTCGATGCGCGCCTTCAGCACAGTGGTTTTAGAGGCCGTTTGGACGCTCATGTTAGGCGCCCCTTCACTTGCACCAGCAGGTCTGAAAGCCCAATCGCCGACGCATCGTTTGAAACAGGGAACGACTCTGAGCCAGGGTAGACGACGTAGCAGCGCTCCGGCTCAATGTCAGCGCAGGCGGAGTAGAACCCTCGGCTCAGTGTGGGGCTCAGGCTACGCTTGACCTCGATGGCCCACGGCTGACGGCCCGGCATGGTGAGCACCAGATCAACCTCTGCACCACCGCTAGCGCGGTAGAACTGTGCCTCTGTACCTTCCTGCGCCGCGTTGACCACTTGCTCCACCACAAAGCCTTCCCAACTCGCACCCACGACCGGATGACCCAGCAGCGCCTGCTCGTCCCCCAGGCCCAACAGCGCGTGGACCAGTCCGCTGTCCCGTACGTAGACGCGCGGCGACTTCGTCAGCCTCTTACCCGTATTGCGGTGCCACGGCTGCAAGCGGCGCACTAGGAGTAAATCGACCAGCAGATCGAGATAATTCGAGACCGTCTTCCCGCTCACAGCCAGCGATCGGCCCAGTTCTGCGGCGTTGAGCGGTGCCCCCTGGCGATGGCAGAGCATGGTCCAGAACCGCCTCAGCGTTTCGGCAGGAATACGTGGGCCCAGTTGTGGAATATCACGCTCGAGGTAGGTCCGAATGAAGTTCATGCGCCAGCGCATACTGGCCGTGTGCGTAGCGGCCAGATAGCTGTCGGGGAAGCCGCCCCGAATCCAAAGCATGTCCGTGGCCTCCGCACCTACCTCAAGGACCTGCAGCGGATGCATTTCCAGATAGGCGATACGCCCTGCCAGGGATTCGCCGGATTGGCGTAGCAGGTCCATCGATGCCGAGCCCAGGAGCAGAAAGCGTCCCGTGCGCCTGCCATCTCGGCGGCCCTGGTCGATGAGGCCGCGCAGACTCTGGAACAACTCCGGCACCCGATGTACCTCATCGAGAATGACCAGGCGGTCGGCGTATCCACGCAGGTAAAGCTCGGGCTCAGCGAGCTTGGCCCGGTCGGCAGGCGATTCGAGGTCGAGATACACGGCCCCCCTCTCGTCACCGACGAGCCTAGCCAGGGTGGTCTTGCCAACTTGGCGTGGCCCCAAAAGGGCAACGGCTGGATAATCTGCCAGACGCTCCAGGACGTCCGAGTACAGTGATCGCTCAATCATCCTTGCAATTTCGGAACTACAGTCCTGAATTGCCAGGATAATTCTGCATCCACATCAGGAGTTTGCTCGGCGATGCGTCAGCGAAGCATGGGAGGTAGAGCACAACGACGAAAACGGCGGGCGCACATGTTAAGGCTCAGCCAAGGCGGCATCAATGGCACGCTGGAGCCCCTGCGCTGTCATGTTGGCCGCGTCCATCGCTACGGCGGTCTCGATGCGCGCCTTCGCTTCGTCCAGCTGGCCTCGGTCGTAGAGGAGTTGCGCGTGCAGCACGTGTGGCGACGGCGCCAGCGGGTCGGTCATCGCGGCCTCGAAGGCGTTCGCCTGGGCCATCGCCTCGTCGTGCCGTCCGACCTCGGAGAGCAGGACGGCGCGGTAGCGTTGGAGGAACGGCACCTGCGCCGCCTCGGGGTGAACCTCGTCCTGGAGCGCGTCGAGCGCGGCCTCGGCCCCTTCGGCATGATGAATCCACTCAATTAACTCGGCACTGATGTACGGCGCGGTAGGATGCTGCTGCAGGTAGGCCCGGAAGTTAGTCATCGCCAGGGCCACACGCTCCTCGGCAAAGCCCTCTGGCATCGACGCGCCCCGGTCGCGGGCGTTGGCAGCGCGGATGCCCAGCACATACGAGTCGATGAGCAGGCGTTCATCGGGAGCAGCGTCGCCGAGGTGGGCTTCGATCCAGCCGAGGAGGCCTTCGCGCTCGTCTACATCGGTGGTGATGCGGGCGACGAGAGCGCGGCCGAGCACCCACGACGCGTCGGCGGTCATGGCGGCACGAAACGCGGCTTCGGCATCGGTCCAGCGGCCTGCGTCCATGATGAGGCGCCATCCTTCTATGTGGTGCGCTTGCGCCTGATCGCGGTCGGGTTGCGCCGTCAGCGGCGCTAGAGTGAGCAGAAGCAGTACCGCAACGGCAGACACCCAGCGAAGGGAGTTGGCGAGGCGCATCATCGATCTAGCTCTTCTTGGATCAGGCGTTGCATTACACGGGTATCTACCAACAGCGCAGCATCCTGCTGCCCCTCCCACCACCACGATCCCGGCGGCGAACCACCGGAGCTTTGGCCGCCACTCCCAGCGGGGCGAGTTGATGGGTGACCCCTCAGGTGCCTTAGCTTTTTCTGCGCTCCTGGACGCGGGCACCGCGTTTACATCGTGTTTGTCTGACGCCATAGTCGTTCAGGTATCAAGGTTTGCCTCCAGGCTGACCAGCACAGAGTC
This sequence comes from Bacteroidota bacterium, assembly GCA_039026435.1. Taxonomy (GTDB): domain Bacteria; phylum Bacteroidota; class Rhodothermia; order Rhodothermales; family JBCCMF01; genus JBCCMF01. Next base: position 1,244 of record JBCCMF010000298.1, on the reverse strand, counting down.
GATCGCGACCTCAACCCCCTCCAACTCCAACTCAGCGTAGTACCACGCCCCCCAGCGTAACAGACGTGCACCCGTCATGTAGGCAGCGTCATCTCGAAGACGGATCAAGTCATCAGGCTTTATTGGAAATGGGGTCTCAGGGGGACCCCAGGGACCACCGAGGCGAGACATTTCCTTTATCATCTGGATGACTATGTCGATTACGGCCTGCTTCTCCTCTTCGCTATCTCGGAGTGCTTCCATAAACGACGTCAGTCGCTCGCGAAGGACTCTATCTTGTATCAAGCCTAAGTCTCCCGACGCGATCAGCGCGTCTAACGACCCGGTGACGGGATCGAACGTATCGCTGCTAAAGGTTGACTCAACGTAGGTGTAGATGGAGTCAGGGGACATGCCTGCGAGATCGTCGGCCGAGATTGTCGCCAGCTGATTGTACTGGATGAGAAGCCTATCCGAGAGGTCTCGTACATGCTGGATCTCTGCTTTGTTGAACAGAAAGTCTTCGCGTAGATCTTCGAGGATGAGCCGTTCCCGGGTCCGCGCGTCGCGGTCGGCCCACCACGTGTTGATGCCGACGGCCGTAAGCACACCGAGCACAACGATGAGGTACTCGGCGGCGAACCAGCGCACCTTGGGTCGCCAGTTCCACGGCCTTGGGCTCGGCGAACTGACCTCAGGTGCCATAGGCTCCCGCGGGGGCGTTGGTTCGGAGTTCAAGTCGCTAGAGGACTCTGGCGGAAGGGGCGTGTCGCTCATGGGTTCAGTTCAGCTTCGACGTGCTCGTGCAAGCTTTGGGCCTGTTGAAGCATGGTCGCCAAGATGTTGTTGAAGGTCTGTTGAGCCATGGCCATCTGCGAGAGCGCATCGTACGCCTCATGGCTGGCGTAGAACGCGGAGCTGTCGAGAGGAAACGGCGGAACCCACCCGTCGTCGGTGAGCATTTTCGACTGGCTGATGGACTGTTGAAACAGGTCCATTCCGAGATCCACTGCGGCGACCCTGTTGGCGCCTACTACAGGGATGTACTCAAATAAGGCGTCGTTGAACCGCTCCGCCGTGCGGACAGCGTATGCCACGAGCGTCTCGGCACCGCTGAGATAAGCCGTGATCGCATTTCGAAGCGAGTCGTTGCTAATGAGCGTCAGGTCTCCCGTGGCTACGAGAGCCTCCGCCGTGCCTGTCGTGGGCTGGACGAATCGCACCACAAGCATCCGCCGAGAGAGATGGACGATGGAGTCGGCGGG
>JBCCMF010000297.1:0-5776 GCA_039026435.1 Bacteroidota bacterium | reverse complement strand
CGGAGGCGATGGGCTCAGGTGCGCTCGGCGGCGAAAACAGCGCGTCGATGTCGTCCTGACCTGCCGGCTCACTGGCTGATCCGCTACCAAAGAGCGCGGCGATGTCGTCCTGACCTGCCGGCTCATTGCTACCGCCACTAAACAGCGCGTCGATGTCGTCCTGACCTGCCGGCTCATTGCTACCGCCACTAAACAGCGCGTCGATGTCATCGGCCGAGGCGGGTTCGCTCACGGAGGCGATGGGCTCAGGTGCGCTCGGCGGCGAAAACAGCGCATCGATGTCGTTCCGGTCGGCGGCGCCGTCTCCGCTGGGGTTGTTGAAGAGCGTATCGATGTCGCCCTGCGACGGCGGCGGCGTCATCGGCGGCTGCATGGCGGTTGCCGTCGCCGTCGCTCCATCGCCTACATGAAACTGGTTGATGATCTCGTCTGCTGAGGACTGGCGCTCCACTGACCTCTCGTGGTTGTAGTCGGCAGCGCCGTCGAAAACGGCGGGCAAGAAGCCAGAGGCTGCGGGTTTAGGCTTCTCGGCCCGATGCGGCACCTTGGCGCGTTCCCCACCTGCGAGCTGCCGCGTCAGACGATCCATCCGGTTCTGCACGGCTTCAATCAGTTGATTCACCGAAGCCAGTTTCTGCGCGGTGATGTCCTGCACCTGTAGTGACATCATGATGGTTGAGAGCTGACTGCGCATCTGGCTAGCAAAGGCCACGACGGTGGCCGTAGCATCTACGGCAGCTTGACGCGCCTCGGTGTGGCGCTCCTGATGGGCTTGCACCTCGGCCCAAAGATCGGCATGGTCTTGCGCCAGCAGCACTTCCAGGCGCTGGTAAAGCTCCTCGTCGGCCTTGTCGGCCTCCCCTTGCTGGGAGGTGGCGCTCTTGACTTCGTCCTCCACCTCGTCGATCCGCACAAACAGTTGATCCAGCACGTTGAGGATCTCAGTGGTGGCGAGCTCCGTGGCTTGGCTCACGCTTTGCAGCTGTGAGGCCGCCTTGGGCATGTTGCTGGTGCTGAACTTTGCCGAGGCGTTGATGTCGTCCAGGATGGGCGTGATGTCTCGGAGGAAGCCTAGCACATCTTCCATGAACGGCACGGCGCGCTGCCCCAGGATAAAGATGGCGCGGACTTCATCGAGCCGTTCGAGTATTTCGTTGAATTGTGGTGTAATCATGTTTGGGCTCCGGCCTTAGCGTAATCCGAATTATGCGTACTTCAAGATGGTCTCAATCTTATCGCGGAGCACATCGGGGGTGAAGGGCTTGACGACGTAGTTGTTGACGCGCGCCTTCATGGCGGCAATCACGTCCTCTTTCATCCCACGGGTAGTTACCATGAGGATGGGCAGGTTGGCGTAGCTGGGATGTGCCCGGACGGCCTGGGTAAGCTCTAGGCCGTTCATATTGGGCATGTTCCAGTCCGTGATGAGGCAGTCATAGGTCTCGGCTTCGAGGCGGGCCAGCGCCTCGGCGCCGTCACCGGCTTCGCCGTGGCCACCGTCGTAGCCGATTTCTTTGAGCGTGTTTGCGACGATGCGGCGCATCGTAGGCGAGTCGTCAACAACAAGGAACTTCATGACGCTGCGTTGGGCTTGGTGTGGTAGCGATTGGGGTCAACCCCGTCGAATGCGGGGACGGATCTTGCCAACGTATCGGCACAAACGCAGGCGGCTTAATCCGGCAGGGGTAAGATTTTCTCCATACAAAAACGCCCTGCTCCCGAAGGAACAGGGCGTACGCTACCTAACACTACACCTGGTGCACACGCTATGGCGTGCTTAGGTATTTAGGGTTATCGTTTCAGGGATACGGTCTCCTGAAGCAGTTCGTCAGAGGTGGTCACGATCCGGGCGGCGGCCTGATAGCCCCGCTGCGAAACGATCATCTCCGTGAATTCGGTGGCCAGGTCTACGTTGGACATCTCGAGCGATCCAGCGACGACGTTGGTGCGCAGGTCACGGCCTGCTCGGCCCACCTGCAGGTCGCCCGAGGCACCGCCCGCTACGTACATGTTCTCGCCCTGCATCTCCAGGCCGTTCGGGTTGTTGACGTTGCCCACCGCTAGTTGGAAGACCTGGCGCTGCTGACCGTTGGTGAAGTTGAGCGTCAGGATGCCCGATGAGTCGATGGCATAGCCATCTAGCGAGCCCGACGAGCTGCCGTCGGCTTGGCTCACCACAGCGGTATCTGACGCATCGAACTGCGTCATCTTGGAGAAATCTAGCGTCATCGTTCGCGTGTTGCCTGCGGGGTCGAGCGACGCGAAGTTGTTGTCCCAGTCGAACGTGGAGGAGAGAGGATCCGTGTTGCCGTCTACGTTCAGGAGTTGGCCGTCCACGTCGAATTCCAAGGTACCGCTGGGAAGGTTACCGCCAAACGGGTCATCGGCGCCAGCGGCCACCGAAGCGGCGTAGGTCCACTGATTGTTTGCCGTCTTCTCAAAGGTGATGGTGATGTCATGCGGTGCCCCTTGGCTATCGTACAGCACGGTCGAGATGGCCGTGGACTCGCCCGGCACGGGCGGTGTGGCAGCAGGGTCGGGCAGGGCGAACTGCTGCGGCAGGTTGCCCGTGATTACGGCATTAGACGACGCCCTGGCCGCCACCGTGGTGGTGGGGTCGAACATCACATCCTGAAGCTCGCCTGTCACGAGCTGCCCTTCGCCGTCAAAGGACCACCCTTGTACTTCCATGCCGTTAGCCGTCACGAGATTGCCCTCAGCGTTGAAGGTGAAGTTGCCAGCCCGGGTCAGCATCTGCTGGTCGCCGTTGCGCGCGATGAAGAAGCCATCGCCAGCGAGGGCCAGATCCGTCTGTACCCCGGTGCTCTCGAGCGATCCCTGGCCCCAGTTCTTGTCAATCGACTGGATGGCTACGCCGAGGCCAACGAAGGCCGGGTTTACGCCCGTGCCTCCCGAGAGGCGGCCTACGCCAAGCAACTGCTGGCCCATCACCTCGCCGAAGGCGGCGCGGCTGCGCTTGAAGGCGGCAGTGTTGACGTTGGCGATGTTGTTGCCCACCACGTCCATGCGGACCTGGCTACTCTTGAGACCGGACACGCCGGTGCGGAGCGAACGAATCATGGTACTACCTCGTGGTTTTTAGCGTCCGCAGCGTCGGTCGGTCGGCTGCGGTCGGCATCCCGTCTCGCTCGCTGCAAGGTGGGGCCTGCCGATGTTCATGGTTGGTTGATTACGGTGGTATGCGGTGCGCCAGCTAAACCAGCGCGGCACTGTCTATTTGGGTGAAGACGCGAGTGGCCAGTTCGTCCTGTGGCATCGCAGTGACCAGCGTTCGGCTGGGCACGTTGACGATGAACGCGGCGTCGTCGCGCATGAGGAGCGCTTGGCGGGCACCCTTCTGGTCGAGGCGATCGATGGCTTGGCCCAGCGCCTGCTGGTCGGTGCCGTCCATACGGATGCTGCGTTGCTCGATGCGCTGCTGGGCATGCGCCGAGACCTTGTAGCTCGTCGCCTCGCCGCCGCGCTTGAGGCGCTCCAGGGCGTCCGCAAACGACTCGCCCGTGGGCGGCGTGCTGGGGCCTCGGATCGAGGCCTGGTCGTGCACGTGCTGACCGGGGTTGACCGGGACACGTGCGGCAAGGTGCCTCACATTCATACTACATCTCCTTCTCTCGCAGGAAAGAACTTCAGGATTCAGGCGTGTAAACGCTTCGTACTAGGGCCATAGCAACAGACGTGCCATCTACCCACAAACTGATACCGTTTTGACCAAACGTGACGCGATCTACGATGCCTCGCCGGAAGGGTGACGCGCCCACGGTGTTCTCCTCCGCATCGGTGGCTTTGACCTCGAAGCTGTAGGTGCCTTCGGCCACGCGGTCGCCATTGTCGTTGGCGCCATCCCACGACCACGTTTCGGTGCCCGCTTCCTGCGCGCCGATGGCCTCGGTGCGCACCACACGCCCGCGGCTGTCCTTGACTTCAATCGTCACTGATTGCGCATCGCCCGCGAGGTCATAGCCCATCTCAATCGCCTCTCCCGACCACTCGATGCTGTTCGTGGCCACCTCTACGCCCTGGCCCATCAGCCCGGCGGCTACGCCGCTGTTGGTGCTGCTGGCGAGGAGGCCCTGCATCTCCTGCATGCCTTCAACGCCTTCGTTCAGGTTCATCAGCTGCTCCACCGAGGAGAACTGCGCCAGCTGGGCGGCAAACTCGTGCCCCTCCAGCGGATTCATCGGGTCCTGATTGCGCAACTGCGCCACTAATAGCGTCAGAAACTCATCCCTACCTAGTTCCGATCCGCCTGTAAGGCTTCCGGTAGATGTCTGTGCAGCACCTGCTGCGCCAAAACTACTGATTTCCATATCAACTGCTGATTTTTATTGTGTCTAATGCTATCCGACCCACTCGCGTTGGCCCTGCATGCTTCTTCGCGAGGCGGAGGGCTCCACGGTGCCACGCCGCTCGGCGACGCCCGTACCCGCTCGGCCCTGTGCGCGTCCGCCCTGCTGAGCGCTCGCATCGCGCTGGCCAGATTGCGACGAGGACTGGTCCGACTGGAAGGAGAAGTCGACGGGGCTATCGAGCTGAGACTGGAGCTGCTGCTGGATGCGGTCGGCTTGCGCGACGGCTTGGGCGCGCAGGGCGGGGTCGGTCAGTCCTACAGTGACGCTCAACCCCTGCTCGGTCTGGCGCGTGCGGACGGTCAGGCTACCGTCGTCATCCAGCCGGATGCGGAGCACCTGCCACCCGTTTTCCATGCGCATCGAGGCGTTTCCTGGGCGCAGGAGTTGCGCCTGCCATGCCTCGGCCAAGACGGTGCGTGCTGCCCGCGCCGCTGGGCTGCTGGGCATATCGCGCTCCACCGATGGCGTCCGCATGGCCTCTAACTCGGCGCGCTCGGTGCGCAGCGCGGCTTCGAACTCCACCGTGTTCGGCTCAAGCAGCGCGTTGGCATCCTCCGCCAGCGCACCGATCGGCTCCATCTCGAAGAGCTGCCGCTGGCCAGACTCGCTCCCTTGATCAAACTCGCCTTGGCTACCTGCACCAGACGCCGACGTCACCGTGGAGGCCGCTGGCGCATCGCTATCACTGCGCGACGGCGCTGAGTCAGCGGCACGGCGCTCTTCGGGAAGGGGCGCCTCATCAGAGGCTGGCGTCACTGTGGCATGCGAGGCGGCCAGCGGTGGGGGCTCCGCCGACGGGCGCTCGGACTGTGGAGGCGGTGTGGGATCAGCTTGCTGTTGTGTGGGCGCTGGAGTCTGTTGCCGATCAGCATCGGCAGGCGCTGTTGTCGCGGCTAGGCTACGGCTTGCGCGTGGCAACTGGCTTCCATCTGAGCGTAGCGACAGCGGTGCCGCTGGAGCGTCGCCCTCGGCGCGGGATGTGTCCTGCTCCTCCCGGACCAACTGCGTTGCTTCAGCCAACTCGGCTTCCACAGGCACCACAGGCTTATCGGGCATGCTACGCACGAGCGAGGGCTCAGGCGCGCCTTCCACGGGCTTTGCCGTCAGCGTCGCGGGCTGTTCGCTTTTGGACGGCACATCGGCGCGTTCGGCGTCAGCCATTGGCACGCGTTGCGGCTCCGTCGAAAGTCGTCTCACGGGATCCGGTTCTGCTGGCTGCGCAGGAGAGGTTGCCCCCGATGGGCGCTCCTCCGGTGCCGAGCGCGTGGCAGACGCAGCCTCAGCCTGGGGCCGCGAAGGCGACCCTTGGCGACTGGGGCGCACGGGCTCGGGCGTTGGTGCCGTTTGCTTGCTCTCCCCGCTGGATTGTGTGGGCGCGGCCTTTGGTTCAGCCACCGTGACCGTCG
>JBCCMF010000296.1:0-5793 GCA_039026435.1 Bacteroidota bacterium | reverse complement strand
CTTCCAGAAGCCCCACGGCCGCACCTTGAGGTAGAAGTTCTTCAGCACGGCCTCGTCATCGGGTGGCGTCATGTAGCTGCCCGCCACGCACCCAATAATCGAAATAACCAGGATGATGGGGAAGCTGTAAAGCGCGGTGAGGTCGGGCAGAAGGGAGGGCACGATCATCGCGGCGAGGATGCCGGAGAGCATGCCCCAGAAGTAGCCGTAGCTGTTGAAGCGCCACCAGTACCACTTGAGCAGGTTGGCCGCCGTGTAGCCGCCGTAGAGGGCCGCCACGATCCACTGCACCACGCTGTTGAGCGACTCGATCATGAACCCGAACGCCGTTCCAATCACCACCACCAGCACCGACGTTAGGTAGCTTAGGTGGACGTACCGCTTGGCAGGAGCGTCGGGGTTGATGTAGCGCTTGTAGATGTCGTTGACGATGTACGCCGGTGCGGCGTTGACGGTAGCGGCGAACGTGGACATGAACGCAGCCAGCAGCGCAGCGATCAACAGGCCCAGCAAGCCCGCGGGGATGAACTCGCGCATCGCGAAGGGCAGCACCAGCTCGAAATCGACGTCTTCGCCCATCGCGCCGAGTTGGTCCGAGAAGAAGACGAGCGCCAGCACGGTAAGGCCCGCCACCAGCATGTAGCGCGGCACCAGCAGCACGGCGCTCACCAAGCCGCTCATCTTGGCGGCCTCCTTGGGCGTCTTGGCCGAGAGGATGCGCTGCATGTCGTAGTTCGGCGCTGGCCCCGCCGCGCTCTGCAGGTAGCCCTTGAACAGCATCAGCATGAAGAAGATGGAGAACAGTTCCCAGCCGTCCTCAGCGATCTTCGTGTTCGCCGCATCCATGATGCCCGACCAGTCGAGGTCGAGCTGCCAGCCAAACCACAGCGACCGCCACCCTTCGGGGATGACGGCGTTGAGCATATCCGGCGAGACCTGCCCCATCGCGATGATGCCCACGGCGATGCAGGCAATCGTCATGATGAAGAACTGCAGCACCTCGGTGAACACCACGCTGAACATCCCGCCCTTGACCACATAGAGCGTCGTGATGGCGGTGATGATGACGCCGTACAGATTGACGTTGACCGTCGGGTCGGCGGCGAGTTGGAACGGCAGGAACGTAGCGGCGAACTTGCCGATGCCGATGAAGCCGTACGCCAGGAAGCCGATGACGTTGAACAGCGCGAAGACGACCACGATGATGTGCGCCAGGTGCGCGCCCTTCGAGGTGCCGAACCGAAACGTGATCCACTCGGCCCCCGTCATCACGCCGCTGCGGCGCAGCCAGATCGACAGGAAGATCATCAGGAAGATCTGGTTGAACACGGGCCAGAGCCACGGTATCCAGACGCTCTTCATGCCGTAGACGAAGAGCAGGTACACCATCCACATCGTCCCGCTGATGTCGAACATGCCGGAGGCGTTGGAGAGCCCGAGCATGTACCACGGGATGGTGTTGCCGCCGAGGAAGTAGTTGCGGATGTTCTTGGACGCCCGCTTGGCGATCACAAACCCGATCACCACCGTGACGACGATGTAGAGCCCGATGATGATCAGGTCAATGGTATGGAGGGCCATGCTGCCACACGCGAGGACGAGGAGGGGCGCCCAAGGTACTACATAGCGAGGAGACGAGCGCTACCATCCCAAATCCACAGCCGCCTACGAAGCAGCCATGCTCCATCACGTGCCGATGCGTCTCGCCTTCCTTGGAGCGCAGGATCAGCGTGCGCCCATGTCTTTCATCATGCGGCCGATGAACAGGTCCTTGTTCTTCATGTCGATGATGAACTTCCACGTGACCGTGCCGAACGGAAGCTGCGCCACGCCCTTCTCCTGCCCGATGGGGATGATGCCCATCGTGGGACCCGGCTTGTGCGCCTTGAGCGACTTCCCCTTGCGCGCTTTGATGAGGTTGGCGGCCAGGGTCTGCGCCTGCGTCTGCGCTAGCGCCCCGAGCTTGAGGTCGGGGAGGTCAGCCACGTCGCCCAGCGCGTAGAGATTGTCCGTCCCCTTGACTCGGTAAAACGTGTCCACTTGGATCAATCCGCGCTCGGTCAGTGTGTGGCTGAGCTGAGGCTGCATAAACGCAGAGTTGGGCTTCACGCCGACGGCCATGTACGTGAGGTCGGCGCTGATCTCTTCTCCAGAGGCCGCGTCTTTGTAGCCATCTTCGTGAGGCATGTACCGGCGGTTGGTCTGTATCGTGACGCCGAGCGCGTTGAGCTGCTCCGTCGCTTTCCGCTGTGCCTTCTCCGAGTAGGCCGATAGGATCGTGTCCCCGGCATCGGCCAAGGTGACCTTGATGTGGGGATGGCTGTAGGCCACATCGCCAGCCAGCTCAACGCCGACCACTCCGCCTCCGATGATAAGAACGGATTTCGCGGCGGCCAACGTCTCGGCGGCGGTCTGGACTTCATCGTGCCGCGCCTCATAGGTCAGTGCCGTCACCGACTTCGCGATGGGCATCGAGGCGTAGCTCGACCCCGTGGCGATGATCGCCGTGCTGAACCCGATGGTCTCGCCGTTATCGAGCGTGGCCGCTTCGGTCGAAAGTGCTGTGACACCTGCGTGTACAAAGTCGCCCTGCAGAAAGTCCGCATATTTAGCGCGCGGCTGGTTCTTCAGCGTCGCGAAGTCGGCCACGTTGCGCAGCATGGCGAACGTGACCTCGAAGTAGTCTTTGCGGTCCACGAGCGTTACGGAGAACCCCGCTTGACTCAATTCCTGCGCGAGGGTGGTACCCGCGAAGCCGCCGCCGAGCACGAGAACATCTGTTGTTTTGGTCATGGTGTCCTGCTTTTGATGTGATGCGTATGCCACATTCGTGTCTAAACACACATATGATGTCAACATACGCCGCTGCCAAGGACAACAGCAAGCGAAGGGGCGCAAAAAGCAAAACGCCCAGACCAACCACCGTGAGCCGATCTGAGCGTTTGGTGAGGTGACGGACGGATTCAGCATAGGCACTATGACGCTGCACTCACAGAGGCAAGATCCTAATCCTGACGCGGTGAGGCTCCACAGTAACGAGCGCCCCTTCTGCCAGATGAGAAGCCACTTGATCAAGCGCGCCGAGCACTACAGATTTGAGCCCTCGCGGCATGACATCCTGTGCACGTACCTGAATTACGCTCGGCCGGTCGCGATGCATAGAGGCGAGGAACGTTCCAAAGTCGAGGTCGTGTGTGAAGATGGCGGCCTCGTTCTCTGCCGCCCACTTCAGTATAGCATCGTCTGGCGCCGAAGGAGCGCAGTATCTGACCAGTGTGTGGCTTCCCAGCCCGCCTCCTGCAGAACAGATACCCACTGAGGAGACAGGTTCATGTCGATGACAATCCGCACGGGGTTCAAGCGGTACCCAGTGGTATTTCGATCTCTTCCACACGCCAGGCGGCATAAGCTAGCGCCGCATGGATGTCGCTCGCGTCCAGGTAGGGATACGCTTCCAAGGCATCGGTGTGACTGTACCCCTTAGCCAACAAGCCCACGACCATACCCACCGTCACGCGCAATCCACGTATGCAGGGCTTGCCCCCCATGACTTCAGGATCCCTTGTAATAGTCTCCGTGTGATTTCGAAGAGAGACTCCTCAAACCCTGCCTCTACCGCGAGGTTGCAGGAGCGAGCGAGATGCAAAAAGCCCCAGCGCGTCGGCGAGGACACGTCGGGGCTTTTGTGTAATGGAGGTGACGGGCGGATTCGAACCGCCGTACAGGGTTTTGCAGACCCTTGCCTAGCCACTCGGCCACGTCACCATGCTGCGCGAGCCTGCGCAGAACGGATGCACGCCCGGCAGGACTCGAACCTGCAACCTGCGGATTCAGGTTTGTGTCAGTTTCCTGACTCCCTGGACTATCCCTTCACCATATTCCGTTGGGAACGTAGGTGGCGGCCGTCTAGTCTCTACACCTTCCTCAGCATTTGAGGCTTGGCTCGGGATTACCATAAACGCGCAATGAACAAGTGTGCTCAGTGCAATAGCGAGACTCAGAATCCGAAGTTCTGTAGCAGGTCATGTGCTGCCATATTTACGAATAGGGCAGCACCGAAGCGAAAGAAGAAGCCACGGGAGTGTAAAAGGTGTGGCTGCTGTCTTGATCATTTACCCGGAAGACGCACGCTTTGTCAGGCATGCAACCCCAACTGGGTAGATTGGGACCAAGTCACGCTTGGTGAACTACAGAAACGGCGAGCATACCAGAGAAACAGTGCCATCCGGGGATTGGCACGCCGTACGTACATTCAATCAGGGCAACCACTAAGGTGCCAGATCTGCGGGTATGCGATGCACGTAGAAATCTGCCATGTTGAGCCAGTTAGCTCCTTCAGTGAGGAAGCTTTGCTCAGCGAGGTAAATGCTCTATCAAATCTGGTCGCTTTGTGCCCCAATCACCATTGGGAGCTTGACCATGGACACCTGGACAAGTGCGTTCTTAGACTTCCCCGAATTTGACCGCTTACACGCTGATGATTTCTCAACAGCGGCCCACTCAGGTAGAAGTCCGCTGCTCTATCCGGTTGAGCTACGGGCGCAATAAAGAAAGAACACGTAATGTGGTGTCGGGGCGGCCGGATTTGAACCGACGACCCTCTGCTCCCAAAGCAGATGCGCTACCGGACTGCGCCACGCCCCGATGTGTGCTCGGCGTGCGAGCGGAGGCTACCGCTTAGGAGCGCGCCGCCTTGAGTTCGGCCTGCACCTGGTCGGCGGGGACGAACTTCTGGGCGAAGCTGTACTGGCCGTTCTGCTTTTTGAACGCCACGACCACTTTCGCCATGTCCTTGTGACCAGCCTGGCGACCACGGTTGGTGCGCTGGTTTTTGTTGACTTTCTTAGCCATGATGTTTACTTGATTTCGCGGTGCACGGTATGTTTGCGCAGTACCGGATTGTACTTACGCAGTTCCAGACGGCCCGAGGTGTTGCGGCGGTTCTTCATCGTCGCGTAGCGCGACGTGCCCGGCGCCTCGGTGCATTCCAGAATCACTTTGTGGCGAACGTCTTTGCTCTTTGCCATGATCTCGTTCGGTTAAAGCGGCGGTCAGGTTATATGCTCACGCCGCGCTTGCGGGCGTCTTTCAGCACGGCGCTGATGCCTTTCTTGTTGATCGTCTTGATGGTCTGTGCCGAGACCCGGAGCGTGACCCAGCGGTCTTCTTCGGGGATGTAGAACCGCTTCTTCTGGAGGTTCACTTCAAACCGACGCTTCGCCTTGTTGTGGGCGTGCGAGACGTGGTTGCCGGCAACCGGCCCTTTGCCCGTAAGCTGGTCTTTGCGTGCCATGTCACGTGTCAGAGTATGAGGTGCGCCGCCATCGGTACCGCACCAACGTGCAAACAAAAAGCCGCAGGAAAGGCGGCTAGAGCGGAGAAATATACGAACCCGGGCAGCTCAGGTCCAGTTATCCACATTGTGGAAAGCGCTCCGTGCACCGAAATCTCTGTGAAGGCGTGGGCGCCACACCGAAGAAACGTGACGCTCGTGTGTTCTATCTCTCACACAGCCTGATCACTCACGCCTCACCGTCCCATGCCTGACATCCCCGCTGTCCTCCGCAACGCTGAGACCATCGCCGTGGTGGGCGCCTCGCCGCGCTCAGGACGGACCAGTCACGTCATCGCCCAGTACCTCATCGCCCAAGGCTACACGGTGATCCCCGTCAACCCGCACCGCGACACCCTCTTCGGCGTGCCGTGTTATTTCGATCTGCAATCCATCCCGTCGGATCAGCGCATCGACATCGTCAACATCTTCCGCCGCGCTGACAAGACGGCTGGGGTGAT
>JBCCMF010000295.1:0-5839 GCA_039026435.1 Bacteroidota bacterium | reverse complement strand
TACGCGCCGACGAGATGGGGTCGCGGCCGGGCTGCCACATCTGCCAGATGTTGTGGTTGCCGTAGGTGTGGCCCATCGCGCCGGAGAGCATCGGCCAGTAGGCGGCCTGGCGCGTGTCGAAGTCCATGAACCAGCCGTTGTCGGGATTCCAGTTCACCGGGTGGTCTTCGTAGCGCGGCTCGCCGTCGAGCACGGGCTTGGTTGGCGTGAGGCCATACCCCTGCGCCACCACGCGGTAGTTGGGCTTGTCGAAGCTGCCGTGGCCGGATTGGTACATGTTGAAGTCGAGCCACGCGTCATCGTGGAACCACGTGGCGGAGAAGCCATCGCCCTGGGGATGGTACGTCATGAGCTGCGCGCCGCCGTGCACCGCCTCGATGGCGGCGGCCATGCTGCGGACGACGGCCTCGTGCTCGGGCGTCTCGGGGTTGCGGTCGCCGCCCAGGATCCAGATGACGTCGGCATCGCGGTAGCGCTCGGCCAGCCACGTGCCATAGGCCGCCGCGTTGTCTTCCGTAAACACCACCGGCCCCACGCCCCACTTCAGGTTGAACTTGTCGCCCCACGTAGGCAGCATCCCGATGTACAGGCCGAGCGCGTTGGCCTTCTCGACGATGAAGTCCACGTGCTCGAAGTACGCCGGGTTGGGCTGTGCCGGGTCGTTGTCGATCAGCGGTGTGTGGCCGTACGGGTTGGGCGTGTTGAGGCCGTCAAGCTCGGCCAGCGCTACGGCCTGGATGACCGTGAAGCCCTTGGCCGCGCGGTCTTCGAGGTAGAACGTCGCCTCCTCGCGGTCGAGGCGGTGAAACAGCTCCCAGGCCGTGTCGCCCAGCCAGAAGAACGGCTCGCCGTCGGTGTATTCCAGGTGCCGTTGATCGGCGCTGACCTGAAGGGCTTGAAGCTCTCCACTCGGCTCAGCCGAGGGGGGAGGTGCCGCGCAACCGGCGAGCATGACAGCGAGGAACGTCGCGACCCAACGCATAACGGGTAGTGGTCAAGTGAAGCAGGACGCCTCACGATACCAGCCCCATCGCAGATAAACAACTATTCATGCCGCAGGGCTTCGACAGGGTTGGCGCGGGCGCTACGGACAGCGCGATAGTCCACGGCGGCTAGGACCAGCACGAGGCTCACAGCAAGTGGAAGCACGAAAAGATCCTACGAGAAGGGCGCTGTGTATGGGTATTGTCGCATCCACACCGATCGACCGGCGAAGAGCAGCGGCAGCGCCACCGCGTTGGCGATCAACACCAGCCCCATCGTCTCCCTACTAAGCAGCAGCCCGATCTGCCGCGACGAAGCGCCCAACACCTTGCGAATCCCAAACTCCTTCGTCCGTCGTGTGGCCGTGATGTTGATCAAGCCAACCAGCCCAAGGACAGCCAGCGCGGCGGCCAGCGTGGTCGCCACCTGCAGGATGCGTGCCCACCGCGCCTCGGTCGTATAGTGCGTCGCGAAGGCTTCATCGGCGAACGTGACGGCGGGAGGCTGCCCAGGGAGGATTTCGGCCAGCACCCGATCTAAGCGCGTGAGCGCAGTAGGCATGGCATCGATGGGCATGCGGATGAGCAGGTGGTCGTCGCCGCCGAACATCGGATGTGACGTGAACATCATGGGGCCGATGGGCAGCTTGAGGTGCGTCAGGTGCGCATCGCGCAGGACGCCTATGACCTCCACATCGCCTATGTCGCGAAAGCGAGAGTCAACGGTTTGGCCGATGGGGTCGGTCCATCTCGCCTCGCGCACGAAGGCTTCGTTGACGTACACCGTGTACGGCGTTGCTGACGTTGTGGGCGGAATAGCCCATGCCAGCCCGAGCACATCGACGAACTGCGAATCGACGCCCAGTATGCGCACATCGGTGAGGTCGCGTTCCGGTTGCAGCTCGGCACCCATCCCCCAGCCCGGTCGGTTGCCGGGCAGCGTGCCGACGGTGGTGAAGGTCTGCAAGAGCGGCTCGCTGCGCAGGCGATTGAGCAACAGGGCTTGGTCGGCGTCATCGATGGGAGGCAGCGTCACCGTTGCCACTTGCGCTGTGTCGAAGCCCGTGGCGGCGGTGCGCAGCCAGTGGACGTGGTGCATCGCCACGTAAGCACCGCCCAGCATGCCCACAGCCACCACGAGCTGCACGAAGAGCAAGGCGCGACGGAGGGTGCCACGCGCGGGCACGGGATGGGCCAGTGGGCGGAGCATGAGCATGGGCGCTGTCCGCGCCAGTTGCCAGGCCGGGTACGCCTGCCCGACCCATACTACACCGAGGGTGATCGCGACCAGCGCCGCGACGACGCCAAGGCGCCAGACGGTCAGGCCGGGCACGCCGAGCAAGAGGCTGGCGGACGGTGCGCTCCACAGCGCGACCACGCTGCTGGCCGCGAAGGCGCCCGCGCCCAGGATGAGGGCTTCGGCGCTGCCTTCGGAAAGCAGGTGCCGTCGGTCAGCGCCCAGGGCGCGGCGCAGTCCGTAGCCTCGGCGCTGCCGTGTGGCGTGTGCCCAGGTGAGGTTGATGAGGTTGAACAGCGCGACCATCGCCACGAGGAACGCCATTGCGCCCAGCAGGCGTCCGCGCCATGCCTGTCCTGCAGGCACGATGCCCGGGATGCCACCGCTGTTGAAATACACATCGTGCAGCGGTTGCGCATCGACAAAACCTTGGCTGCCTGGAGCTACCTCGGAGAGGTCGAGTGCGTCAGGCCACGAATGGCTACCGTACGGCAGGCGCACGAAGGTCTGCACACTGTAGCCATTCCACCACTGTTGCGCATCACCCAGGGCGCTGATGGATGCCAGCGCCTCGAACTGGATCGATGAAGCGGCCGGAGGTGAGGCAGCCACACCTGTCACTCGGAAGGGCTGCCTACCGCCGGAGGGCGCGAGCAGCTGCCCCATCGCCGCCTCTACCGAACCGAAAAGGTCGCGCGCTAGCGGTTCGGTGAGGATGAGCCCATCGGGTGCGTCGAGGGCGGTTGCGGGGTCGCCTAGGAGTAGCGGGAACGTGAACAGCGTCAAGAAGCTCGGGTCGGCCGCGCGGTACGCGATCTGGTGCCACGCCGCCGACTCGGCCTGTACCCAGACGCGCCGAGGCAACGCGAGGCGCGCCGATTCCTCTATCGCGGGCACGTGCTCGGCGAGGACAGGCTGCAGTGGTGCCGGGGTGAGCACGCTCATGTCGCCCTCGGCGTCGGTCACGTAGAGGCGGGCGAGCCTGTCGCTGTCAGCGTGGAAGCGGTCGTAGCGCCGCTCGTGGTCCAGGAACGCCAGCACGAACGCGCAGAACGTGAGCGCTACGCCCAGCCCCAGCATCTTGACGAGGGCCTCGCCAGGTCGGCGACGCACCTGCCGGGCAGCCCATATCAGGTGGATGCGCCACAGCGCCAAGCGTTGCTCCAGTGCGTCCCACATGCGGTCGCGGTATCGCGCCTTCTGCCAGAACGTAGCCTCATACGCCGCCTCGGTGCTGGCGTAGTCGCCCACCTCGCGCATCGCCCACTGCCACGCCGCCTCGTCATCCAAGCCATGCGTCCGGGCGGCATCCAGGCTGTCGCGCAGGTGCGCCTCAAGCTCGTCTACGTCGTCGGCATCGAAGGCTGAGTGGAGGTCCAGCGAGCGCCGCCATGCGCTCAGGGCGTGTTCTACGTTGAAATCGGACATGCTAAAGCGCCTACAAGCGAGGAGGGGGGAAGTAGCTTACTCGTAGCGCAACGCCTCCACGGGGTTGGCGCGAGCAGTGCGGAGGGACTGGATTGCCACAGCCAGCACCGTGAGCACGAGCGCGACACCGCCGACGAGGGCGAACACCTCCAGGCCGATGTCGATGCGGTAAGCAAATCGGTTCAGCCATGCCTCGGCGGCAGCGTAGGTCACGGGGACAGCGATGAGCAAAGCGACCACCACGAGGCCCACGAACTCGCGCCCCAGCAAGGCCAGGATCTGCGGCACCGACGCGCCCAGCACTTTGCGCACGCCGATCTCCTTCGTGCGGCGGCTGGCGAGGAACGCCGTGAGCCCGGCCAAGCCCAGCAGGCCTAGGACGATGGCCAGCCCGGTAAACACCATGCTCAGCCGACCGGCGCGCTGCTCTTCCTCGTAGAGCGCGGCCATCGTATCGTCGAGGAACGTCGGCTGGAAGGGCACATCGGGCCGGACAGTGGCCCACGCAGCTTCCGTGACGGCTAGCGCCTCAGGCAGTTGCTCAGTACGGACGCGGACGACCACTTGGAAGACCCAACTCCTCTCGCGTTCTGCATTGATCAACAGGGGGCGCATGGTCTCGTGCAACGAGAAGAAGTGGAGGTCGTCCACTACGGCGTCGACCACGGTGGGCTCGGTGTAGTAGGTGGGGTCCACGACCATCGCCTCGCCCACGGGGTTGTCCCAGCCCATCCGATCGGCGGCCGCTTGGTTGATGGCGAAAACCACATCGGGGCCGCCGGGCGCAAACAGCACTTCCAACTCAGGCGTGGTGATGCCGAGCGCTGCGAAGTAGTCCATGTCCACGGTAATCGAGTTGGCGTCGTTGTACACCGTCTCGCTCTCAGCGGCGCGGTACTCGATCTGGTTGAAGCGAGGGCCTGGCGCATAGCCCGAGGCGACGGCCATCACGGTCGGCTCATCGGCCAGCAGGGCTTTGAACGCGCGGTAGTCGCTGGCCTGGCCGATGTCGCCCAGCACGAGCACGCCCTCGGTGGCATAGCCCAGGTCGCGCTCGGCTACGAAGCGGAGTTGCTGGTTGATGATGAGCGTCAGGCAGGCCAGCCCGATGAGTAGGGCAAACTGGAGGCCCGTCAGCAGGTGACGTGGATGCAGGCGCCGACGCCGCGTGTTAGCCCCTCGCTGGAACAGGTCGAGCGCTTCGATGCGCGCCAGCCACACGGCCGGGTAGGTGCCCGCGATCAGGCCCGTCAGCAAGGCTACAAGCGCGAGGGCCAGCAGCGCCGGGCTGGCGGCCGTGAAGGCCAGCGCGGTGGCCTCCAAGCCCATCACCTCGGCTAGGTGCGGACGCGCCGCAACCATCAGCCCGAACGCGAGTGGCAAGCTGACGGCGGCCAGCACCACGGCCTCCGTCACGAACTGGATCGCCACCGAGCCTCGGCTGGCGCCCGCCACCTTGCGCATCCCAATCTCCTTCCGCCGCGCGCCATACATCGCGGCTGAGAGGTTCATGTAGTTGGTACACGTCAGCACGAAGAGGATCAGGCCCGTCAGCAGAAACAGCGTCAGGTAGCGCGGGTCGCCGGGCGGCTTGATCGGGTAGAGCGCATCGGCGGTGTAGTGGAGGTCGTGCAGCGGCACCAGCCGGCGCTCTTGGTAGTTCGTGCCTTCCGCAAGGCGCGGAACGGCGGTGAGCACCACATCGGTGGCGAGCGCGGTCACTCCCTCCACGTTGGCCGAGGGGTACAGCTTCACATACACGTATGCGCCCCAGTACGGGATCAGGTAATCGGCTTCCACGATGTCAAACGTGAGGTGCGAGGTCGAGGGCAAGCGCTCCACCACGCCGCCTACGCGCCAGTCCACCTCATCGCGCTGAATCACCTGATCGACCGCAGCGGCGGGGTCGCCGAACATCCGCACGGCCACATCGCGGGTCAGCAGCACCGTGCTGGGCGCCGTGAGGTCGAGCGAGCCAACCACGAGCTGGAGCGAGAAGAAGGTCGCAAAATCGGACCCGAGGTTAGTGCTGAGCACTCTGTCAACCTTGTGACGCTCGCCCTCGAATGTGAGGTATTGGGAAAGACTTGTAATCCAAAATTCCAAGATGGCTTCCTACATCTTCGTTGCAGGCTCAAGCAGCCTCGGTGTTAGCCTTCAGCAACCACCTGCACAGCCATCTGCCTGGTAG
>JBCCMF010000294.1:0-5839 GCA_039026435.1 Bacteroidota bacterium | reverse complement strand
CGCATGCGGATGGCCAGCAGACTGGCGCGGCCGCTGGGGATGCTCTTGATGATCTCGTCGTAATCCTCGGAGAGCGCCATCTGCACCCGGAACGCGTCGTCGTCATACGTGCCATCGTACTCCAGAGTGAACACCTCCAGCGGCGATCCTGGCGTGAAGTCACGCACGAAATAATCGACCTCCAGCTCAATCATCTCTTCGATGCTCGTCCAGACGATGTCTTGGGTGACGATGTTGGTAAACGTGGCGGCTTCTTCGATGGTAGCCACGGGCTCGCCTGGGATGCGCACCTCGGCATGCGATGTGGCCCCGTCGGCGCGGCTCACCTCTATGCGGTAGCGCTGTGTGGGGGTGGGGCGGAAGACGTCGTAAAACACACGGCCCGCCGTCCCGGCTTGGTAGGTCACCAGCGAGTCGCGCCAGATGCGCTCTTCGCCCGTGTCCAGGTTGATGGAGCGCACGACGGCGTCGAACGTGGCCGCGTCGGCGGGTGCCAGTTCCTCGCGGATGGGCACCACGAGCACGGTCTGGGTGTCGGTCTCTGCCGTGAGGAGCCCGTACATGCTGAACGGCCGCTCGGTGCCCACCACGGGCGTGAGCGTGTCTTCACAGGCGGCTAGGATGAGCACACCCACAAACAGCAGGGGCAAGGCAAGGTGCCAGCGGTATCGCATCAGTCGATCTCTACTTTTACGCCGAAGGACGGCACGAGAGGAAGTTGGTTAACCCGTCCCAGTGTAAACAGGTCGAGGTAGAACAGGTTGCTGCGGTCGTAGCCGTTAATCAGCCCCGCCTGGAACGTGGCCATCGCGTGCGGGTGCAGCCGCACATCGCGCTCCAGCGACACGTCGAGGCGGTGGTAGTCAGGCAAGCGCCCGCCGTACGGCTCGTCGTAGATGACGCGATCGAAGGGCTCGCGCGTGAACAGGTTGATGGTGGGGCGGCTGACGAGGATGTAGCTGTCGAAGCCAACGGCTTGGTTGTACGGGAGACCGGAGCCGTACTGCCACTGTGTGTTGAGGCGGAAGCCTGCAATCTCGACGTTGACTAGCAGCGTCAGCTGGTGGCGGCGGTCGTGGGGGGGGCTGAATTCGCCCGCGCCATCCCCGTACCAGATGGGCAAGGTGCGCTGCCCCGCTTGATACTCCACATTGGCCAGACCGTAGCTGGCCAGTGCGTGAAAGCCGGGCCGCGTGAACTCCATCCGCAGGTCGATGCCCTGGGCGGTACCGTCGGCGCGCTGCAGGCGCGTGCTGGCACGCGGAAGCGCCGTCCACTCGGAGATGTACAAGTCTTTCAGGTCTTTGTAGAAGCCTTCCACCGAGAGGTCGAGGGCGCCAAACGTGCCTTGCCAGCCTACGAGCGCATGCATGGCCTCGGGCACGCTGCCCAGCGGCGAGGCGGTCCACGGAGTGAAGATGTTGCCCGCGTCGCGGCGGTCGGTCAGCCCCACGATCTGCTGGTGGTAGATGCCCCACGCGGCGCTGAAGCGCTGGGCGCCGTAGCGCCAGACGGCTTTGACGCGCGGCTCCACAAACGAGACGCTCTTACTGGGGAACGACTGCAAGCGCAGCCCAGTCACCACGTTCAGGTCACGCCCGATGCGCCAGTCCGTCTGGAAGTAGGCCCCCGCCTCCGTCACCGACTCGCGGCTCAGGTTGATGTTGGCGAAGAGGTCGTCCAGCTCGTTTTCGAGGGTGTAGGTGCTCAGGAAGAAGCCCCAGTTGATGTCGAGCGTGCGCAGGAACGACGTAGCGTTGACGGCGGCGTTGATCTGACGCGTGGTAGCGCGCCGCTCGGGGTCGCCAGGGGTGCCGACCTCGCTGTCCAGCTGGGTGCCATTGAGCAGAATTTCGGCCAGCATGGGCAGCGAAACAGGCAGCAGCAGGTAGCGCAGCCCAATGGCGTTGTTCGACCACTTCACCTCCTGCGGCACATCGCCCGTGTCGATGATCTTGTCTTGGATGTTGGTGCCCACGTCGGCGCGGTCGTGGGTGCTCAGGCCCGTCACCGAGAGCTGGCTGCTCTCGCTCAGGTTGGCGTGAATCTTGGCGAAGCGATCGCCAAAGGTGTACGGCAGGGGCTCGTCCACGAGTTGCGAGGCGCCCTGCTCAATCAGGGACTCGCGCGCAGAGGCGATGACGGAAATGCGGTCGCGCACAATCGGCCCTTCCAGCCGGACCCCGCTGACGAAGGGCGCCACCGAGACGGCCCCGGCCAGGCGCCGCTTGTTGCCGTTGCGCGTGGAAATGTCGAGCACGGACGAGAGGCGGCCTCCGAACTTGCTCTCGAAGCCGCCCGCGTACACGTCGGCGAGGTTGATGATGTCGGAGGGGAAGGCGGAGTAGAAGCCGACGATGTGGAAGGGCTGGTAGATGGGGATGCCATCGAGCAGCACCAGGTTCTGGGTGGGCTCGCCGCCGCGGATGAAGAGCTGGCCGCCTCGGTCGCCTGTAGACACGACGCCGGGCAGCGTGGTGAGGTAGTTGGCGATATCGCCCGAGACGTCGGGCGACGGGATGAGCTCGATGTCGCTAGCTCGAACGGTCTGCTGGCCGGCCACGACCCGGGCCGCCCCTGCCGCCTCACGCTCGGCCTCGACCACGACCTCGTCGAGGTTGGCCTCGTCGGCGTTGAGTGCGTAGCGCTGCGTCAGCAGATCGCCCGGGGCCAGCACCAGCGTGTCGAGCACGGCGAGGTAGCCGATGTACGTGGCCCGCAGCACGTACGTACCGGGCTGCACCTGCGAGATGGCGAAGAAGCCGTCGTTGTTGGTGGAGGCCCCCAGGAAAAGGTCTTGATCGTTGAGGAGGACAACATTGACGCCCTCCAGCGGCTCACCATCGGCACCATCCGTGACAAACCCGCGGACGGTTGCGTTTTGGGCCTCGGCGTCTGGCACAAATAGGCCTGCACCCACCGCGAGCAGCAGGGCCAATACCAATCGATTCATAAACTACAGCGGTAAGGTACAACGGAGCCAGATCGGCGCGAAGCGTCCATCTTGCACAATCTCTCCCTCCTCTAAGCCGGACGCACAGGATGTAACGTACGTATTACGACACTATTGCGGAAGGCATTCCTTCCTGCACCACGCAAAGGGGTGTAGGTGCCTGCTTGCATGCGCAAAGTAGGCCCACAGACTTGTTGGTACCGCCTGTTTTAGCCTACACTATGGATCTTCCTCATTTACTCACATACTCGCTGCCCGGCAACCTCACGCCTCGTGTTGCCCGGGGCATGTGCGGTACCCTTGCGGCAAGTCTACTTGCACCGTAGCCTGTGGCGCCCCTTCCCATGACACGTACTGTACTCCTCATATCGACGCTCTCGCTAATCGGCTGTAAGCCCGACCCGAGCCGCCATACCAGACTCCCGCCTGGGTGCGCACCGCCTGGCTAGCAACATCTTGCCGACCTGAATCGGGGTTTGCCCCACTTGACGCTGTCCGGCATCTCTCGATATTATAGGGCCTTGCGTGTACCGTTCAGCCTCTGCCCCCTCTATTTTCCTGCCTGCTGCTGCCGTGGATCACTACCTGAAGCATGAGTTATACGACCTCGTGCAGCGCGACCCCGCCATCTTCGAGTTCTTGCAGGCCGGCTCGCTCGACGGCATCTGGTACTGGGACCTCACCGACCCCGGGGTTGAGTGGATGAGCCCGCGCTTCTGGCAGGTATTCGGCTATAACCCGGCCACCAAGCCGCACCGGGCCGATGCGTGGCAGGACATGATCCACCCGGATGACCTAGCGCTGGCCCTCGACAACTTCAACAAGCACTGCACCGATCCCGACCACCCGTACGACCAGCTGGTGCGATACAGGCATAAGGACGGCTCGATGGTGTGGGTGCGCTGCCGGGGCTTGGCCATCCGCGACGCCGACGGCACGCCCATCCGTATGCTGGGCGCCCACACTGAAGTTACGGCGCTCAAGGAGACCGAGGCCGAGTTGGAAAGCAAGAACCTCGCGCTGGAACAGGCCAACGCCGAGCTCAAGCAGTTTGCCTACGCCGCCACCCACGACTTGCGCAACCCCCTCAACTCGCTGACGGCGCTACTCGAACGCCTCGACAAGCAGCGCGATGCCCTCGATGCCACGGGGCAACATATGCTGACGCTGGCCACCGATATGGCGCACCGCATGCAAAGCCTGATGGACGGCATCAGCCAATACTCGCGCTTGACGAACCAAGCTGTCGCGTTTGCGCCCGTTGATCTTGGCGAGTTGGTACAACACGTTGTGGATGACTTGGGCAGCCTCATCAGCCGGCACGAGGCGGTGATCACGTGGGATGCCCTCCCCACGGTGCGTGCCCACACGGCAGGGCTGCAGCAGCTCTTCCAAAATCTGATGGCCAATGCCATCAAGTTCACACCTCCTGAGCGTACACCACGCGTTCGGATCACGGCGGAACGCACGGGGCGCTCCTGGACGGTGAGTGTCAGCGACAACGGCATCGGGATTGGGCCTGAGCACCACACCCGGATCTTCGACCTGTTTACGCGCTTGAACAACGCGAGCGAGTACGACGGATCAGGGCTGGGCCTCGCGCTGTGCCGCCGCATCGTGCAGCAACACGGCGGACGCATCTGGCTGACGTCCACCCCCGGCGAAGGCACCACGTTCTTCTTTACCCTTCCCACTACGTTGTAGTCTTATCGCATGGCTTACCCCTCTCTCGATCGTGTCGTCCTCGTAGACGACAGCACAGCAGACCTCTTCCTGAACCAGATGGTGCTGGAGGAGTCGGGCCGGGTGACACACATTGACACCTACACGTATGCCGACGAAGCCCTCACCGCCCTCACGGCACCCGGTGCGCCTGCTGTTGACCTGATTTTGTTGGATGTCAATATGCCGCGCATGAACGGCTTTGAGTTTGCCGAGGCGTACGAGGCCGCCGTCGATCCAGGCACGGCTCCGGTCGTCCTGATGTTGAGCACGTCGATGCACGAAGAGGACACGCGCCGCGCCCGGCAGTACACCTGCATCCGCGACTACATCAACAAGCCGCTTACGGCGAAGCGCTTCACCGCCATCTTGGAGCAGCATTTCGCGCCAGAAGCGTGAAGCGGTTGGCCTTAGCGCTGCTCGCACTCTGCCTGGGCTGCAGCGCCCCCCCGCCACCCGGCGTCCTGGCGCCCGGTCCGCCCACCCAAGTCTCCGTCACTGCCGACCCGCTACAGCACCGCGGCTACACGCTGCTTCCCGTAGCCACGTTCGAGGTCACGGCGCGCGTCTTGGGCGTGGAGGGCTACCACGGCCAACGGCGCGGGCGTCTGGCGCCGTACGACGTCGCGCTCGGCTGGGGGCCGATGTCCGATACGGCCGTGCTCAACCGGCTCGACATCGCCCAGCACGACCGGCTCTACCGATGGGCGCGCCGCGCCGATGCGCCTGAGACGCCCACCATCATCCGGCACAGCACCAACATACACGTCGTGCCCGCCTCAGCAGGGCTCGGCGGCCAGATTGCGGGGCTACGGCCCGGCGAAGTGGTCACGCTGCGCGGCAAGCTCGTCGACGCGCTGGCACCGGACGGCAGCCTGTGGCGCACCTCGCGCAGCCGCACCGATGCGGGCATGGGCGCCTGCGAGATCCTGTGGCTGGAAGCCGTCGGGGTTGCTGAGTAGGCATCAGCGTGCGATGACGAGAGGGGTCACATGGCGCTCGCCCCCCTGCTGGCCGCTACCATTAGCTACGCTTCGCCACGCGATGAAGTACGTGCCTGCGGGCCAGTCTGCTACGGCGATGCGTACCTCGCCCTGCTGCCACGTAGCGCGGTACAGTTGCTGCCCTACCACGTTGTAGACCGCCACATCGTAGGGCGCCGAT
>JBCCMF010000293.1:0-5881 GCA_039026435.1 Bacteroidota bacterium | reverse complement strand
CTTCGAACCACACGGTCGAGTAGCGGTTGGGCAAGACGTCGTGCTTGATGCGGAATTCCGGGACGTAGAAGCTGTGCAGCACGTCCACCGAGTTCATGATGAGCTTCACGGGGCGGTTGGCCGGGACGACGAGTTCGTTGGTCGTCGTCTTGCCGTGGCTGTAGTTGAACTGCCAGAGCCACTTCTTGCCCTGCACGTTCACCTCGTAGGCGTCGGCGGGGGCCACGACGGTGTCGACGTGGGCCTTGAAGCCCCAGAAGAACACGATGAAGACGAGGATTGTCGGGAAGACAATCCACGAGAGCTCCAGCAGGTGGTTCTCCTTGACGGGATAGGGGACGTCCGCTGCGCTGCGGCGGCGGTACTTCCACGGGAGGTAGAGCAGGTAGAACGTCACCCCGATGAGCATGATCGTGCTCGCAATCAGGATGAACATGAACGGCGCGTCGATGACGTGGGCCGTCGTCGATGCCTGTTCGGGGAGCCAGAAGCTCCGGATGGCCTCGTAAATCTGCGACATAGGGCAGCGTTTGCGTGAGGGTGAGAATCGCTAGGGGGTCGGGGCTGGGGTGCCGGTCGCGGCACCGCCCTGGTTGAGGGCGTCAGCCCAGCGGTCTTCGGTGGTACCGCGGCGCTCGCGCCGCCAGTGGAAAGCAAGCAATGTGCCGACAAACGCGAGCGTTAGCAGGCCACCAACCTTCATCACGTTGAGTGCATGGAGCACGTACGAATTGGCGGTCGGGTCGTACACGAAGCAGTAGAGCAGGATCTGGTCGAGCGTGCTTCCCACGGTACCTTCACTGGCCTCCAGGATGGCCTTGCGAAAGTCGGGCGGCGGGTACTCGATCCCGTAGAGATAGCGGGTGATCGTGCCGTCGGGGCTGAGGAAGATCAGCGCGGCGTTGTGGACATACTCCTGCTGGCGCTGGTCCCACTTGAAGCCGAAGCCGGTCGCGCGGGTGAGGCGACCGATGGCCTCCTCGCTCGCCGTGAGAAAGTGCCAGCCGTCTTCCACGCCCACCTGATCGGTCTTTGCGAGGTACTTCGAGCGCGCCGCCGCCGCGTCTGCAGGCGTGTCGCGCGTGTCGAAGGAGACGGCGAGGACCTCGTAGTCGCTGCCGGGCACCAGGTCGGTGCCTTCGATGGAGGCCGAGAGGCCGTCGAGCACGAGGCTGCACAGCATCGGGCACGCGTGGTAGACGTAGGCGAGCACGACCGGCTTGTCCGCGCCGAGGTAGTCGCGCAGCACGGTCGTCTCCCCCGCTGCGTTGACGAGCGGGAGGTCGAGTGGGACCGCCTCGCCCAGCCGCTCCGTGATGCCCACGTCCGCGAAGGCGTCGGGCATGACTTCGGCGGAAGCGGGTCGGTTCTGCCCCAGCGGGGCCGCGGCGGCGCCTTGCGTGACCTGCGGGAAGCGCTGCGCCTGTGCCTCCGTACTTCCAACACCGAGCCCGCTCACGACCACAGCGGTCGCGATCAGCAGCGGAGTCCAATATCGGGTCACACGGGTCATGCGGCGAGAAGGTGTTACGGCGTGCCTTCGGGCTCTGTGAGCTCGTCGGGGCCCAACGGCGTGACACCCGCGTTGATGTCGGGGCGGGGTGCAGGGGCCGTCGTCCGTACGGCCGCGGTGGGCGGCGTCTGGGCGACTACCTGGTCGCGGTTGAACAGGTCTTGCGTGCTCCACATGTCGGGAGGCTGCACGAGGCCAGCGAGGGTGGCCTGCCGGTCTTCATAGCGCGCGGTCACCAGCGCCATGGCCTCCTCGATGGGCATCTGGTAGATGCCATCTTCGGCCGAGACGAGCTTCCAGTCGGTGAGCTTGTCGTCGGCGGCCGCGCGTAGCTGCTCAAGCTCCACATAGTCTTCGGCCTCGACGTCCTCGGACTCGCCGGACGCCACGGTGATGCCCTGGGTGGTAACCACGATGCCCGCGATCACAAGCACGACGATGATCAGGAGCGTCGCCGTGACGATCGCGCCGATCTGGCTGGCCTCGATGCCTTCCGACTCGACGCCCTGCTGCCACACTTCCATGAGCGCAGCCTCGTCAAGCACTTCAACACCCGCGGCAGGGGCCGCCGGTTCGCTCGCGTGCGGTCCTTCCGGCTCGCGCGGCATGTCTGGAGTCTGAGGTTGGTCGCTCATAACTGGGTTCCTCGGTAGGAGGGCATGAACAGGGCTCCAATCCGGTTGTTTTCAGTTTGGATTGAAACCTAAATGAAAGGCGCGGGAGGTGTCAAGCGCGCGACATAGGGAGCGGGCTAGACGTTCTCGAACTTGAGCGAGTCGTGGAAATAGGGGTCGTTGTAGGGCGTGACGGCGTGGCGGGTGTTGCGCCAGAGGATCGCGCCGAGCCAGAGGCCGGCCATGCCGAGCCAGGCGGCTACGTCGGTCAGCACGAGCGCGGCGTGCGGGTTGTGGCTGCCGATGCCGCTCCCGTGCCCATCACCGCCTTCGGCCGCCACGGCACCGAGCCCGGCGATCAGATCGCCTCCAGCCTGCACCGCCGCGTAGGCATCGCCGCCGGAGAGGTACTGCGTCGGGAGCGCGAGCCACATGTGGTCGAACCAGTGCATCACCAGCAGCCACACGCACATGGTGGCGAGGATCGGCCAGAATCGCTTCGTGAAGCGGGGCAGCAGCACGAAGAACGGGATGATGAAGTGGGCCGCGATGAGCGCGATGCTGAAGTACTCCCAGCCGTTCATCATGCGCTTCTGGTACCACACCACCTCCTCCGGGATGTTGGCGTACCAGATGAGGAAGTACTGGCTAAAGCCGATGTACGTCCAGAAGACGGTGAAGCCGAACATCAACTTGCCGACGTCCTGGACGTGCTCCTTCGTGATTTCGTGTGAGAGGACGCCGCTCTTGTTGTAGGCCATCGCGAGGAAGGCCAAGAGCGCGAGGAAGGAGAGCCACCCGCCCGCGAAGAAGTAGACGCCGAAGATGGTCGAGAACCAGTGCGGGTCCAGCGTCATCAGGTAGTCGAAGCCGGCAAACGCGGTGAACACGGCCGCGATCGGGATGCCCCAGGCGCTGTGGAAGACCAGCTTGCGCGTGTTTTCGGCGGTGGGCTGCGTGTCGTTCTGGATCGAGATCGTGTAGAGCTTGCGGCTCAGGACGATGAACGCTGCGAAATAGACGACGTAGCGCAGTGCAAAGAAGACGGGCGCGTGTGAGGCGGGGTCGAGGGGGCCGTAGAAGTAGCCCGCCTTAGAGGCGATCACCTTGTCGAAGTGCGAGTCGGCCGGGTCGTAGAGCGTGGGGTCGGCCCAGTGGTAGAGGTCGTAGGAGATGAACGGGCTGAGGATGATCGGGAGGCCCGCCACAAACAGGATCGGGAAGCCCATCGCGACGGACTCCGCGATGCGGCGCAGCACGATCATCCAGCGCGCTTTCACGACGTGGTTGATCATGACGAAGAAGAGGCCCCCGATGGTGATCGAGAGGCACCACGTCCAGCCGATGAGGTAGCTGTACAGGAACCGCTGCTGCTGCAGGCCGTCGCCCGTCAGGCCGAGCACGACGGCAACGATCAGCAGCGCCGCGCCGATGCCGAGCGGTGCGAGGTAGAACCGGCTGTCGCTCGGGAACTGGTACTTGCGGGCGACGCGGTCCCGGTCGTCATCGACCGGGTCGATCAGCCAGCGCGTGAGGAGGTTCGCCATGGTTGGGGTCTGGGGATGGTCGGGTCTGAAGGCTAGCACCTACGCGGCACCATCTTCGCTCACCGTCACGCTAGTTCGACAGGTTGACGTTCGGGTTGGCCGCCGCGAACCGCTCGCGGACGGGCACGGGGACGTCCTCGGCGGCCGCGTACTGCGAGAGCTGCAGCGCACGGATGTAGGACACGATGGCCCAGCGGTCGGCGGGGCTGATCTGGTGCGCGTAGCCCGCCATGGATCGGACGCCGTTGGTGATGACGCCGTAGAGGTAGCCGTCCTCAATGCCGCGCAGGCGGGCATCGTGGTAGGTTGGGGCTGGCGTGTAGCCATAGCCCTGGCCCCCATTGCCTCGCATGATGATGCCGGCTCCGTCGCCGGCCTGGCCGTGGCACGGCGTGCAGTAGACGTTGTAGCGTTCCTGCCCGCGCTCCAGCACCTCGGCGTTGATGGCGAGCGGGCTCGTCTCCACGAACGAGCCGTCCTGGTTGAGGCCGTAGTAGTACGGCGCGTTGGCGCTCGTGCGGAGGTAACCGCGCGCCACAGTGCCCTCGACGGGCTGGCGCATGGCCGCGCCGTCGTCGAAGAACGGGTTGGCCTCCTGCTCCTCGAAGCGCTGCGTGAAGTCCATGTTCATGTTGGGGTGGATTGGCGTCTTCTCGGAGCGCCACCCCCGGCAACCGCTCAGCACGACGCTGCCGAGCAGCACCGTGGCAAGCAGGAGGAACGAGGTCGGTCGGATGGTCATGGGGTCTCGGATCTGGAGACGGTGAGAACTGGCTTCGCGCGGTGCCTGCCTGCTCAGGGACAAGCTCTGTCCGGGGGGAAGGCGTCGATGGCTAGGCGTTGATGACAGGCTCGGGCACCTCGATGGGCGCAGCCAGGCCACCGCGTGTGATGTCGCGCGTGCCGTCGTGGCCGACGAACTCGACGCTCATCGCGCCGATCTCGTAGAGCAGCTCGGCGGTGGCCGCCTCGTCGTAGTTGCCGTCGCGCGTCTCGACCTGGAGGAAGAAGCCGTCGTCGGTAACGCGGGCGAACCGCTTCGAGAAGAACAGCGGGTTGTAGGGGCGCGGCAGGCCGTTGAGCGCCAGCATGCCGCCCACGGCCGTGAGCGCGCTGAAAAGGATCGTCAACTCGAATGCCACCGGCACGCTCGGCTCGATGGCGAAGAGCGGCTTGTTCGAGATGTTGATCGGGTAGTCGTAGGCGTTCATCCACCACTGCATGAGGAACGCGAGCGACGTGCCGGTGATGGCCCCGAAGAAGACGAGGAAGCCGAGCTTCGAGTAGCTCAGCCCCATCGCAGCGTCCATGCCGTGGATCGGGAACGGGCTGTAGGTCTCGATGCGGGTGTAGCCGCGCTTGCGGATCGCCTTCACGGCGTCGTAGAGCGCGCCCGGGTTGGGGAATTGCGCCAGCAGACCGACGTTGGCGTCGGCACCGCCCGGCAGGAGGCTAGCGATACGCTTTGCGGGAGAGGTCATGGGTCGGGGGTCTTAGGGGACCGTCTAGCGCGAGAAGGGGTCGTCGTCCGCGACATCGTCTGAAGAGGCGGGCTCCTCCGAGGGGTGCGGCGCGGGCTCCGTCGGGGCCACGGTGTGGCCGTCCCCTCCATCGCCCACGTGACCGCCGTCGCCCGCATGGCCGTGGCCGCCGTCGCCTTCGTGGTGGTAGAAGTGGGGATCGGCCTCGGGCATCGCGCCCTTCACCTCCGCGATGGCCACCACCGGGGCGTAGCGCAGGAAGAGCAGGAAGAGGAACATGAACCAGCCGAAGGTGCCCACATAGAGCGTCACGTCCCAGATCGTCGGGGAGTAGTAGTCCCACGACGAAATCAGGAAATCGCGGTGCAGCGACGTCACCGTGATCACGAAGCGCTCGAACCACATCCCGATGTTCACCACGATCGAGAGCGCGAACATGATCGGGATCGACCGGCGGAACTTCTTGACCCAGAAGACCTGCGGCGAGATCAGGTTACACGTCATCATCGCCCAGTAGGCCCACGCATAGGGGCCAAACATGCGGTTGATGAAGGCATACTGCTCGAAGATGACGCCCGAGTACCACGCGATGAAGAACTCCGTGATGTAGGCGAAGCCGACCATCGAGCCCGTGGCGATGATCACCTTGCACATGTTCTCGATGTGCCGCATCGTCACGATGTCCTTCAGCCCGAACCACTCTCGGGCCGGGATCATCAGCGTCAG
>JBCCMF010000292.1:0-5895 GCA_039026435.1 Bacteroidota bacterium | reverse complement strand
GCGTTTGCAGTTTGCAAATTAGCATGCCTCGCGCCCCGAAGGATGGAGATGCGATTAAAGCGCGAGACCATGCTGCGCCAGGGCACAACGATCGCTCAAAAACGTGCGCGGTTTGCGACACTTCTGACACATATCCGCTGCGCAGGCGCCCGTATGTTGAACGCCTCACGTCATCGCGGAAGGCATTATGCGTTGCTACTACGGGCTGTTGGTTGTCGTCGTGCTGATGCTGGGTTGCGGGTGCAGCCCATCCCTGCCCTCCGCCGTCGAGGCTGACCCCGCTCCGGTAACAGGGTGGCAAGAGCGCACGCTCAGCCACGACGGTCTTGTGCGCCCCTTCCGGTACTACCTGCCCGAGCGCGCGTCCAACGCGGCGCCCATGCCCATCATCTTCCTCCTCCACGGCGGCACAGGCAGCGCCGACAATGTGCTGCGCGGCGGTTCGCTGTTATGGCCCGTCATCGCTGAGGAAGAACAGGCGATCCTGATCGTGCCCAATGGCACCGACCCGGTTACGGGAGCGCCATCGGGCGACGAGCTCAACTGGAACGACTGCCGCCCGCAGGCCAGCGCCCCGCAAGCGGCCACCACGGCCGACGACGTGGGGCTCGTACGCGAACTCATCAGGTGGACTGCGGACAACTACCCCATTGACGCAGACCGGGTGTATGCCACGGGCGCCTCCAACGGCGGGATGATGAGCTACCGCCTGGCGCAAGAACTGGACGACCGCATTGCCGCCGTGGCCGCGTTCATCGCCAACGAACCCGCGCAGAGCGAATGCCGCCGCCCATCGCGCCCGGTACCCGTGTTCATCGCCAACGGCACCGACGATCCGCTGATGCCGTTTCGTGGCGGTGACATCGCCTTCGGTGGGCGCGGCCGCGTCCTCTCGACGGACGCCACGGTGGACTACTGGACCCACGTACACGGGATCGGGGAGCCGCCTACCGTAGAGCAACTCCCCGATCTGGACACGGCCGACGGCAGCGTGCCTACGCGATACCGATACGGCGCGTCGCGCGCAGGTGGCGCCCCCGTGGAGGCCTATCGGATCGAAGGCGGCGGGCACTTGGTGCCAAGCATCGCCCATCCGGTCAACAGCCGACCGATTCAAGGCGTCAGCAGCCGCTCGAACGGCGACCTCGAAGGCGCCCGTGCGGCATGGGCCTTCCTGAGCCGATATCGCCTCTCCGATTAGTGCGGCCGGCCTCTGTTACCAGGGTAGGGCGTGCCCGAGGTGCTCGTAGGCGCCGTTCGGCACGGCGTCGCCAGCGGCGGTGAGATCGACGATGGTTTTGGCGCCAGATTCCGTATCCATCGTGGCATCTGAGCCGCCCATGTCGGTGCGTACCCAGCCAGGATGGGCCGAGTTGACGCGCAACGTGGAGTCGGCATACTGCGCAGCGAGGTGGACGGTAAACTGGTTGAGGGCCGTCTTCGAGGCGTTGTAGGCCAGCAGCTTCGAGCCGTAGATGGGCGAGCCCGGCTGCGCGTGCAGCGTCAGCGAGCCGAGGATGCTCGACACATTGACCACGCGCCCTGCGTCGCTCTGCTCCAGCAGCGGCAGCAGCGCCTGGGTCAGCTCAATCAAGCCGAAGAAGTTGATCTCAAACGTGTCGCGCAGCGTGCCAACGGGGATAGAGGTGGCATTGTTGATGCCCCAGTTGTCCGATTCGATCTGTACGCCTGCGTTGTTGACAAGCACGTCGAGCCGCCCAAACGTGTCGGCGATGTGCTGCGTGGCGGCCTGGATGTGGTCGCTGTTGGTGACGTCGAGGTGGATGAATTGCGCGTTGTAGCCTTCGGCCTTGAGATCGGCAGTGGCTTGTTCGCCGCGTTCGGTGCTGCGTGCGCCGATGAGTACGGTGAGGCCTTGTGCGCCGAGCTGGCGTGCGGTTTCAAAGCCGATGCCTTTGTTGGCGCCTGTGATGAGGGCAATGCGAGAGTCGCTCATGAGAGGTAGGGAGGTAGGATTGAAATATTCTGTACGCCCCATCGACAGGGCGATGATCCGCTTCCTTACCTCGCGCTACGAAAGCGCGGCGAGGGCCTCGTCGCACACGGCCGTAAACTCGGCCAGCATCATCGCCGTGGCGCCCCACACCTTAAAGCCGCCAATGGCGAAGAACGGGACGTCCACTTCGTGATCGTGCAGCGTGCGGCGCTCGGACTGACGTGTGACGGGGTCGAGCAGCAGCGCGAGCGGCACATGCAGGATTTCGGCGACCTCGTCATCAGCGGGGAAGAGGCGAGGGGCTACGCTCGCGGCGCCCACGAACGGGTGGACGCAGAACCGTGACACGGGGATGTAGAGCGGCGTGAGCGCGCCCAGCATGGCAAACCCGTCGTCAGCTGAGAAGGCGACCTCCTCGTCGGCTTCGCGCAGTGCGGCGGCCTCCAGCGTCTCGTCGCCTTCGCGCTGGCCGCCGGGGAACGAGACCTGCCCGGCGTGGTCGCGCAGGTCGGCGCGGCGAACGGTGAGCACCACGCTCGGCGTGCCACCATCGGCAGGGTAGAGCAGCACAAGCACGCCCGCCTCACGGCAGCGCTTGCCCTCGACGGACGCCATCGCGGGGTCTTGACGGCGAAGCGGTGCCATCGTGAACTGCGCAGCGTGGCCGGGCAGCGGCTGGCGGAGTCGCTCATCGAGCGCAGCAACGAACGCGGAGTACGACGGCATCAAGGGCGAGGCAGGAGCACGACATCGGAATAGCGCGCCTCGAACGAGACGTACTGGCTGAAGGTCCGTCCCCGGCGTTTGCGTCGCATGTTGCCCTCGGCGGTACGCGTCAGCGGCACATCGATCCCGTCTGTACGCTGGTAGGTGGTTTCCACGCGCATCGGCTCGTCTTGGAACGGGAGGCGCACGTCGATGGCAGAGCGGAGGAGCCGCAACGTGCTGGGGTCGATCCATAGCGTCGCCGTCTGGATCGGGCTGCGGCGCTCGGCAGCGCGTAGCGTGTGACGGACCGCTTGCTGCTCCTGGGTCTGCTCAACTACCGCATCGACGAGGTCCAGGCGGGGCAGCTGGTGCCGCAGCATGGCGTCGATGTGGTTGAAGGGCAGCCGCCGATCGCGCAGGCCGTTCCGCGCGCGGCGTGGCGGCGGCGTGCGGTCGAGGCCGGGCCGCTCGGGCGGCGGCCACAACCGTTTCAGGCGATCGTGCGTGCGGGTGCGCTCGCCAAACGACCCCTCCAGCCGCAACGTGTACGACTCGACCACCACCACGCTGTCGGCCTCGGCGAAGCGCGCCTCCTGCTGCTCCAGCCACGAGCGCACGAGCGCGTCGTCCTGCCCATAGGCCGGGACGATAAGGAGCAGCGGGGCGATATAACCGAGCAGGCAGCGCATGCGAAGGGGAAAAGCGACGGCGATTGTACCATCATCGCCCGGGCGTGTTGTCACAAAATCATCCTAATTGCGGGGAGCCGTACCGTCATCGATGGGCGTCCAGGTCGTCGATCTTGCCGACGCGGCGCTGGTGGCGCCCGCCCTCAAAGTCGGTCGCCAAGAACACGCCTGCCATCCGCTTGACTACCTCGATGCCCATTGTGCGGCTGCCGAGCGTGAGCACGTTGGCGTTGTTGTGGGCGCGGGCGTTCCAGGCGGTGAACTCGTTGTAGGCGCACGCCGCACGGACGCCTGCCACCTTGTTCGCCACCATCGATGAGCCTAGCCCGGCGCCGTCGATCATGATGCCAACGGGCACGTCGCCGCGCTGCACCATCCGGGCGACGGCATAGGCGAAGTCGGGGTAGTCGCACGACTCGGCCGTGTGCGTGCCCACATCGATGACGTCCCAGCCGAGCGTGTCGAGGTGTTGCTTCAACTCGGCCTTGTACGCGAAGCCGCCGTGGTCGCTGCCGATGGCTAGCGTTTTCACTCGTGCCGATGAGGGCAAGGACGCCGCCGAATCCATCGGCAGTGTAGACGAAGGAGCGACGACCTCGATCCCGTGCTGCCGAAGCGCGTCGTAAGCCATCGGCGTGATGATGGCATCGGGCGGTACGGCGAGCGAGCGGTGCCCGTCGCGAGCAGCGCGGTCTACGTCGGCAGCAGTGATGAGGGGACGTTGGGGCATGGGCAGCAGCGGAGGCGATGCGGGAATCTAGGCGCCGCGTTTGGCGGGGGCAAGCCCGACTATCGGCCGCGCAGCCACGGTACGGGATTGGTCTGCTGTCCGCCCTTGCTGAAGAGGCCAAAGAACAGCGCGGCGCCCTTGGGCTGCGTCGGTGTGCCCGAGCGCCCCACCACGTCGCCGGCGCCGACCTCCTGGCCCTCGGCCACGTACGTCATCGACAGGTTGCCGTAGACGGTGGAGTAGCTGCCGTGCTCCACGAAGACCACCGTGCCGAAGCCCAGCATCACATCGACCTTGCTCACCCGACCCGCAAAGATGGACCGCACCTCGGCCTGTGGCGTCGTGGTGATGACGATGCCGGGGTTGGGCGTGCGCGTGCCCGTCTCGGGGTTGAGCGTGTCGCCGAACGGCTCGCTGACAGCGCCCTGGACGGGCCACGGAAACTTACCCTTGTTCTGGTTGAACGTGGCCGATAGGGTATTGTACGCCGCTTCCTCGGCCGCCGTACGCACGCGGCTGGACGACGCGGCCATGATGGAGCGCATCTGGCTGACCAGCTCTTGCTCCTGCGCCTGCATCGCTGTGATGGTCTCCCGCGAGCTGGAGATCTCGGAGCGGATGGCCCCCACGGTCTCGCGTTGCCGCTGGTAGAGCGTCTGCAGCTCCGACTGTTCGGTCTGCGTCTCGGCCAGCAGCGTCTGCGTCTCGCGGCGGTTCGAGTCGAGCGCCTCCCGCCGCGCATCCAGCGCCGCCGACCGCTCCTGGATCCCGTCATACTTGGCGCGGCGTTGCTTCGTGAAGCGGTTCAGGTACTGCACCCGCACCAGCATCTGGTTGATCGAGTTCGACGACAGGATCAGCGCCAAGTCGTGCAGCCGCCCGAAGCGATACGCATGGACGGCACGCGCCTGATACTCTGCTCGAAGCACGTCGATCTCCACCTCCAACTGCGCAATCGACAGCGTAAGCGAGTCGGCCACGGTGTTGAGGTAATTCACCTGCCGCTGGTACGTATCGACCAGCTCCTCGCGCTGCGCAATCTGCCGCTGGTACGACCGCAGCGTCCGCTCTAGGCTGCGCTCCTCGGCCGTGATCTCGTCCAACCGGTCTTCCTCCAACGCGATCTGCTCGCGCAGCGACTCCAGTCGAGCCTCCACGTCCGACTGCGACGCTTGCCCGTACCCCGGGCGTCCCATCACCCCAAGTATGGCCAGCAGGACCACGAGCCGGATGCTATCGAATGACGATGGTCTCAAGATTGGTGGGGCGTTTGAAACGGAAGGCGAGGCGGTCGGGGTTGAGGTCGAGGCTGCGGTAGGTCAAGCGGATGGAGGTGTCCTCTTCGGGCAGCTCAATCTCGATGCGCGACGGCATGATGTGCCCATCGAAGTTCGCAAACTCGGAGTACAGGTGTCGTTCAAGGAGCATGCCGTTCCGCAGGCGATGCTCAAACCGCACCACACGCCACAGCGCCGGGTCAATCCAATACGTGTGCATCAGGTTGCCCGAATCCCGGAGAACGTACAGGTTGTCCTCCACGCTCACGCTGTAGCGGGCTAGATCGGGCTGGAGGCGGCCGAGCATCTTGACGAACACATCGCCAGAGCGGAGCGGCGCTGGGAGCACATCGGTACGGGCATTGAGCGGGCCGAGGTAGAACTTCTTGTTGAAGCGGTCGTGGACGAAGAAGCTGTCGGGTGTGACCAGGCTGCGCGCCACCACGAGCCCAAAGCCGGGGCTGATCGACAGGTCGAGCGAGTCGGCGCGGCGGTGGTTGATGGTAGCGCTGAAGCTGCCGCTTTGCGCGGGCG
>JBCCMF010000291.1:0-5920 GCA_039026435.1 Bacteroidota bacterium | reverse complement strand
TGACGGCATCCATAGCTTGGGCGGCATACACATCGCTGATCGCGTCGCCGATGAGGGCGAGGTCGGTGGTTGCGAGGTTGAGGTCACTGGCCATCTGGCGGAGCTTGTGGGCCTTGCTGCTGACGTTCTCGTCGCAGTAGGCGTGCGTGAAGCAATCGGCGAGATCGTGGGCGGTGAGGAAGGTCTCAACGACGGGCTGCACGTTGGCCGTGACGATGGTGAGGGGCACCTGCGCGGCGGCCCAGCGGACCAGCGCATCCATCCCGGGCATCAGCGGCTTCGGTTGTTCGTCGTCGCTGAGGCGGCGGTAGACGGCATCGGCGTACCGCCGGGCATCGTGCGCCGGAATGCCGATCTGGTGCGCAAAGGCGATGACCTCCATCCGGTCCAGCGCCTCCAAGTCGGCCATCGTTGGTGTGCGCGGGTAGCCGAGCGCGTGTGCGGCCTCGCGGGCGTGACCGAGGAAGCGCGGCAGCGAGTCGGCCAGCACGCCGTCGAAGTCGAACGCGAGGGCTTTGATGGTGCGAGGAGAATCAGGCATTCACATCAGCAAAGAAAATCACCACAACGCTCATATGTGTCACCCCGAGCGCTAGTCGAGGGGTCTCCTCTTTTTGAGTTGTGCAAGGCGTAATCGGGGGAGATCCCTCGACTTCGCTCGGGATGACAAGCTGGAGGTGGTAAACATCTCTCATAACTGCTGTCAATACCCAAACAGCCCAGGCAGCCACAGGCTGAGGCCGGGGATGTAGGTCACCAGCAGCAGCGCCACCAGCATGGCGATGAACATGGGCAGGAGCGGGCGGATGACTTTGGTGATGCTCGTCTGCGCCACGCCCACACCCACGAACAGCACGCTCCCCACGGGCGGCGTACACAGCCCGATGCTCAGGTTGAGCACCATCAGGATGCCGAAGTGGACGGGGTCGATGCCGAGGCCCGTGGCGATGGGCAGGAAGATGGGGGTGAAGATGAGCACGGCGGGCGTCATGTCCATGAACGTGCCCACGGCCAGCAGGATGACGTTGATGATGAGTAGGATGACGATGGGATTATCGCTGAGGGCCACCAATGCCGCGCTGACGTTCTGCGGGATGTTCTCGTACGACAGGATCCACGACATGCCCACGCTCGTGGCGATAAGCAGCATCACAATCGCCGTCGTCGCCGCCGACTTCAGCAGCACGTCCGGCAAGTCGCCCACGCCGATCTCGCGGTAGGTGAAGCCGAGGACCAGCGCGTAGAGCACCGCGACTGCCGCCGCCTCGGTCGCCGTGAAGATGCCCGCCACGATACCGCCGATGACGACGATCAGCAGGAACAGGCTGGGCAGCGCCTCCACGAACGAGCGCACGATGCTGCCGAACGACTCGCGCGCCGAGACTGGGTAGCCGCGCCGCATCGCAATGACGGCAGCTACTACGCTGATGGCCAAGCCCACCACGAGGCCGGGCACGTAGCCCGCCAGGAACAGCGCCGCAATCGACACGCCGCCGCTGGAGAGCGAGTACACGATCAGGATGTTGCTGGGAGGAATAATCAGCCCGGTCGTGGCCGACGTGATGTTGACCGCCGCTGCGAAGTCGCGGTCGTAGCCTTCGTCCTCCATGCGCGGCGCCATCACGCCGCCGATGGCCGAGGCCGCCGCCACCGCTGAGCCGGAGATCGCGCCGAAGAGCATGTTCGCCACCACGTTCACGAACGCCAGCCCGCCGGGGAGCATGCCGAAGATCGACTTGGCAAAGTCGATGAGGCGCCGGGCGATGCCGCCCTGGTTCATCAACTGCCCCGCCAGGATGAAGAACGGAATCGCCAGCAGCGTGAACGAGTCGAGCCCGGTGGACATGCGCTGCGCCATCGTGGTGAGCGCGGGGAGCGGCAGGATCGTCAGCAGCATGGTGATCACCGTCGAGAGGCCGATGCTGAACGCCACGGGTACGCCGACGAGCAAGAAGAACACGAACGTCCCGACGAGCACCAGCACCGACGCCCACTCCAGCTGCAGCGCCCCAATGAGCGCCGCGCCGCCGAGCACGACGGCGAACGGCAGCAGGATGGCGAGCGTGTCCTTCAGCAGGTCCGGCCCCTCCTGCTGGTAGAAGTGCGCCGCGTAGTACGCCATGAGCGCGCCGCTGATGGGCACGATGAGGTAGACGTAGCCGAGGGGCAGCTTGAGCGCCGCCGAGGTCTGCCCCAGCAGCAGCGTCAGCGACACGAGGTTGCTCCCGCCGATCACCAGCACGACCACCGCAAACAGCAACACCGACGCCTCGATGAAGCGCAGCAGGTGCCGCCGCCGCGTGCCTGTCCACTTCGACGGCAGCAGGTCGATGGCGAGGTGCAGGCGCTGCCCGGTGGCGTAGGCCGCGCCCAGCAGGCCCACCCAGATCAGCAGGTAGCGCGCCAGCTCATCCGTAAATGAACTAGGGTCGCCGAGCACGAAGCGCGTGAACACCTGCCACAGCACGTTGACGACCGAGAGGCCCATCAGCACGATGAGCACGCCGCCCAGGATACGGTCGATGGTGGCTTTCATGCGGAGTCGGTTTGGAGGAAGGGCGTAGAGAGGGCGCACCGCCGTGCGCCCCTAAGGGGTGGCGGCGGTGTCAGCGGGGACGGGGTTGGGCTGGCCGAGGGCACGGATGCGGTCGATGAGCGCGTAGATCTCCGGCTGGTCGCGGTAGTCCTCGAACAAGGCATCCACCTGCTCTACGAACGGCGTCTTGTCGGGGCGGATGACTTCTACGCCGTCAGCGACGACGGCGGCGAGGGCTTCGTCGCTGGCCTCGCGCCAGAGGCGGCGCTGCACGCCGAGCGACGCGTCGGCGGCTTCTTGGAGCCACTGCTGCTGCTGCGCGGTGAGGCTGTTCCACACCACGGTGCTCACAATCAGCACGTCGGGCACGGCGGTGTGCTCGTTGAGCGTGTAGTACCGCGCCACCTCGTAGTGCCGCGACAGGTAGAACGACGGCGGGTTGTTCTCGGCGCCATCCACCACGCCCTGCTGCAGCGACGTGTAGAGCTCGCCCCACGAGATGGGCGTCGCCGCGCCGCCCAGCAGATCCACCATGCGCATGGCCGTGGCGCTCTCCTGCGTGCGGATCTTCAGCCCCTCCAGGTCGGCGGGCGTCTGCACGGGGCGCTCCTTCGTGTAGAAGCTGCGGCTCCCCGCGTCGTAGAACGTGAGGCCGCGCAGGCGGAACGCCTCCGAGGCCGTCAGCAGGTCGCGGCCTACATCGCCCTGGAAGACCGCGAACTTGTGGTCGTCGCTGAGGAAGATATAGGGCAGGCTGAGGACTTGGTAGGCGGGCGCGAAGTTCTCCATCACCGCCGCCGACACCTTGGTCATGCCCAGGCTGCCGATCTGAAGCAGCTCCAGGCACTGCCGCTCCGTGCCCAGCTGCTCGCTCGGGTAAATGTCGATGCGCATGGTGCCGCCAGAGCGCTCGGCGAGGTCATCGGCCATGAACGCCATGCCCTGATGCACGGGGTGCGTCGGGTCCAGCCCGTGCCCCAGCTTGATGACGGTCACGCGCGACGCGTCGGCACACCCGCCCGCGAGGAGCGTGATGCTAATCATCAACATGCCCAAAACCAATCGCCGCATAGCTGCTCCGTATTCGCTTGAGCAGCAAGGTACAGTCCCTCCCCCAGAGAGTCGAGGGCTTTGACTGCGCGAGAGGTCAAAGATCTGTCATTACTCGGCGCGGATGGCCTGGACCGGGTTGGCGGTGGCGGCGCGGTACGTCTGGTAGCCTACCGTGCCTAGCGCGATGGCCAGCGAGACGGTGAGGCTAAACAGGAAGACGCCGATGCCCAAGTTGATTTGGTAGGCAAAGTTCGAGAGCCACTCGTTCATCACGTAATACGCGAGCGGCGCTGAAACCACGAAGCCGACGGCTACGAGTACCACGAACTCCCGCGTGAACAGCCCCACGATCTGCGGCACGCTGGCGCCGAGCACCTTGCGCACGCCCACCTCTTTGGAGCGCTGCGCCGTCGTGTACGAGATCAGCCCGAAGAGGCCAATGCAGCCAATCAGGATGGCGATGCCCGCAAAGATCTGAATGAGCTGGTTCATGCTCCGGTCCTGCTCGTAGAAGCGCTGCACGGTCTCGTCGAGGAAGCCATAGTCGTACACGAACGCCGGGAACGCCGCCGTCCATGCGGCCTCCAGATCGGCCAAGGCTTCGTCGGCGCGCTGCATGTTGATCTTAGCGCCGCCGTAGTACTTGTTCTCTGGCATCGCCGTCAGCAGCGTGGGCGCGATGGACTGATGCAGCGACCGCGTGTGGAAGTCTTGCACCACGCCAATCACGGGCACGTCTTGGAAGCCCCAGAACTGGAGCGGGATGTCGAGCGCCTCCTGCGGCGCTTGCAGCCCCATCAGCTTCACCATCGACTCGTTGATGATGGCCCCGGTCACACTGTCGGCGTGCGCGAAGTTACGCCCCGCGAGCAGGTTCATCTTGTACGTGTCGAGGTAGGCCATATCGACCAGCTTGATCTGCGTGTTGTTCTCCAGCCGCTGATCGGCGAGCTCGTAGTAGAAGTTGCTGCCCCAGGTGCTGCCCGAGGTAGCGCCCGAGTTGGAGAAGGTCACGTTCTCGATAGCCGTGGAGCGCTGCAGCTCGTTGCGGAGTGTTTCCAACACCGTAGGCGTGCGATCAGGCAAGGCGAACTCAACGATGGCCGAGGTGTCATACCCCAGCGAGGCGTCGCGGATGTGCTGTAGCTGATAGGCCGTGACCACCGTTGCGATGATGAGCACCTGCGAGATGGCAAACTGGAAGACGATCAGGCTGCGGCGCAGGTTCATGAAGCCGCCGGGTTTCTGCATGCCGCCCGGCTTGACCACCAGCGCAGGCTGCAGGCGCGACATCAGGAATGCCGGATAGAGGCCGGAAATCACCGTCAGTGCGGCGCCCATACCAAGCAGCACGAGCCACACGACAGGATCGGCGAGGTCCATGATGGCTTCGCTGCCCAGGAACGACTTCACGAGTTCCATGCCCGGCACCGCCAGTGCCACGGCCAGCAGCATCGCCAAGAACGTGACGAGCGCCGTCTCGGCCATGAAGTAGTTCATGATCTGGCGCGGCGTGCCGCCGAGCACCTTGCGCACGCCCACCTCCTTCGCGCGCTTGAAGACGACGACCGTGTTCAGATTGATGAAGTTGATGCCCGCGGTGAGCAGCAGAAAGACGCCAAGGATGCCGAACGCCAGGATCGTCGCCTCTGAGGTGTTGTAGTTCGGGCTGTCGAGGCGCGTGTCGTAGTGCATCTCCAGCAGCGGTTGCAAGCGGAACGCCAGCTCCTCAGCGACCTCCTCGCCACGGTGCCGCACGACGAACTCCTCCAGCTGCGCCTCCAGGGCGACAGCCGTCATGGTAGGCGGTAGCTTCACGTAGCCCTGTACGCTCGACGAGATGCTGCCCCACTCTCTGTCGAGGCCGCGCGTCTGCTCGCCCAGGTTGGCCGTCATGATGTAGTCGAGCTGCACGTCCTGGTTCTTCGGCGCATCGTTGACGATGCCAGTCACCGTCAGGTCGAACTCGGTGTTGAACTGGACGGCCTTGCCTATCGGGTCATCATCCCCGAAGTATTTCTGCGCCAGGCCTTCGGAGAGCACGATGGAGTACGGCTGTGCCATCGCCGTCTCGGGCGCACCGCGCAGCCACGTGCGCGGGAAGATGTCAAAGAAGGTAGCATCGACGAAGGCGCCCTCTTTGTCCTGCTCCTCGAACTTGAACTGCTGGCCGTTCGCCCGCTCTACCGTCAGCACCGGGTTGCCGAAGTTATCATCGACAATGGTGATCAGCTCGATCTCGGGGAAATCGGTGCGGAAGGCGTCGAAGAGCGGATACGGAAGCCCCGTCCCATACTCCTGCACGCCAAACTCGACCTCGTCGCGGTAGAG
>JBCCMF010000290.1:0-6006 GCA_039026435.1 Bacteroidota bacterium | reverse complement strand
TGATGGACGGCTCACGCGTGCGGGAGATCTACGGCCAGGAGGACATTCGCGAGCGGCACCGCCACCGCTACGAGGTGAACAATGTGCTGCGCTACAAGCTGCTGGAGAACGGCATGCACTTCACGGGCATCAACCTCGTGAGTGACCTCGTCGAGATCGTCGAGTTGCCCAGCCTGCGCTGGTTCATCGGTGTGCAGTTCCACCCCGAGTACCGCAGCGTCATCGGCGAGCCGCATCCGCTGTTCAAGTCGTTCGTGGGCGCCTGCGTGGAGTATGCCCGGGAGCACGAGATGATGGGCAAGCCAAAGTCGCGCCGCCGCGCCCGGACGGTGCAGCTCGCCGCGGCGAAGCGCATAAAGGCGGGGATGTCGTAGCGCGGCCGGGGCGGACGCCTTGTCTAAAACGTCAGCGCGCGGAAGAGCCCAAAGGCGCGACCCAGCACGAAGCATTCCGGGCTGTCCGGCGGGTAGGTGGCCACCGTGTAGTAGCGGTTGTTCGGGTGGAGGTGGACTAAGCCGTTCTGCAGGTTGAAGCGGCGGATCTGCACGCGTTCACCGACGAGTGCGGCCACCAGGGTGTCGGCTTTCAGGTCCCGGATACGCGGCACCGTCTCAACAAGCACATGGTCGCCTTTGCGAACATGCTCCTTGGCCATGCCGTCGTCGCTCGCGATGGCAATGAGGCAGCGCTCCTCCGCTTGGTAGATGCCGCGTAGCAAGTAGGGATCAATGCTCAGGCTCTGGCGCACAAACTGCCGCCAGCGGCCACCGTGCATGCTCGACATGGCGCCCAGGAGCGGGAGCTGCGGCAGCCGATGCTGCTGCTCGAACGGGTGGTCTTCGGTGATACAGACCTTGATGCTGCGCGCCGCGTGCTTCTGCCGCTCGATGTAGCCCTTGGCCTCCAGCGCGTCGAGGATTTTGACGAGCCCGTTGGTGGAGTTGAGGCCGATGTTGGCTTTGATCTCCGCATACGTCGGCGGACGGTGGTGCTCGCCGATGTAGTCCTTGATGTACTCGAAGGCGTCGTCTTGGCGGGGAGTGAGGGTATCAGGCATGGAGGGGCGGTTAGGTATCTGTGAGGCAGCGTGCTCCATCCTTGTCATCCCGAGCGTAGCCGAGAGCGCGAAGCACGCCGAAGGTAAATCTCCTCCGATTACGGATTGCACAAGGGAAGAGTGGGAGATTTACGTCCCGTGAAGCTACGCTTTCTCGACTTTGGCCTGCGGCCTCCGCTCGGGATGACATACTAGGGCCTGTGAAGCCGACTAAACAGCGATACAAGCCGTGCAAAACACGGTGGGGAAGTATATGTGTGGCGGGGATGCGGGGCGTCTCATGCCAAGGTGGTACATATGTTCCATTGATGATTTTCTATAGTGGTATTAATGTTCCATTTTGATGATAGTCCCTGCATTTTAGCATATGTGTCATGTCTCACACATCCGGAAAATCACCGTATAAAGTGTGGAAAATGCCCTTTTTATCCACATTTGGTTGATCCGTGGGGAAAAATGGGTACCTTGCTGGTGCAGTGGGGAAATGTGGGGATTTTTAGAAATTCCCTTCAGGTATACGAGAAACGTGGGGACTGAGGACCACACCGTCGGATGGCGTTCAAGGGGCAGGCAGAGAACACCGTGGATAGCAAGGGGCGCATCGCGATCCCCGCTAAGATGCGGAATGCCATGAACCCGGAGGCGAAACAGACGGTGGTGCTCACCCGCGGCTTCGAGAAGACCGTCTTCGTGTATCCGCTGGATGAGTGGCAAGAGATTGAAGCGCAGATCGCGCAGCTCAACCGCTTCCAGAAGGACGCCCGAAACTTCTCGCGGCAACTGCTTCGCTGGGCCGAAGAGCAAACGCTCGACAGCCAAGGGCGGGTCAGCCTGACGAAGGAGCTGATGGCGTTTGCTAGCATCAACACCAGCGAGAAGGCGCTCATCCTCGGCAACTTCGACCACCTCGAAATCTGGAACAAGGACGTCTTCGAACAGGCGATGAACGAAGAGTCCGGCTCCTACGAATCCCTCGCCGAAACGGTGATGGGGTAACCCGATGCGTGAGACGGATCCGCTGGCCTATGCCACGCCCTATCACGCACCTGTTCTTTGCAAACACGTGATTACAAGTTTAGTGACCAGCCGGGGCGGCGTGTACGTAGACGCTACGCTTGGTGGTGGGGGCCACAGCCATGCGCTACTCGACGCGCTCACCCCGGAGGGTCACGTTTTTGGCATCGATCAAGACGACGATGCGCTGCGCACAGCGAGCGCCCGGCTCACCCCCTTTCGCGAGTCCGGACGCTTCCGTGCCCTCAAAGGCAACTTCGCCGATATGGTGGCGCTGTTGGAGGAGGCAGGCATCGCCGAGGTCGATGGCGTCTTGATGGACCTGGGCGTGTCATCCTACCAGATCGACACGGCCGAGCGGGGCTTCAGCATCCGCGCCGACGGTCCGCTGGACATGCGCATGAACGCGAGCGCTGG
Source organism: Bacteroidota bacterium (assembly GCA_039026435.1). Taxonomy (GTDB): domain Bacteria; phylum Bacteroidota; class Rhodothermia; order Rhodothermales; family JBCCMF01; genus JBCCMF01. Next base: position 3,518 of record JBCCMF010000290.1, on the reverse strand, counting down.
GCTGACCGCGCACGACATCGTGAACGGCTGGTCCGAAGGCGACCTCCGGCAGATCTTCTACGACTTCGGCGAGGAGAAGCGCGGCCGCAAGCTGGCCCATGTCATCGTGCAGGCGCGTCCGCTGGAGACGACGCATGAGCTGGCGTCGCTCGTCCGGCAGCATGTGCCGACACGCGAAGAAGCCAAGACCGTCGCGCGCGTCTTCCAGGCGCTGCGCATCGCGGTCAACGCCGAGCTGGCCGTGCTGGAGCAGGCGCTCGTCCAGGCGACGACACTGCTCAACGAGGGCGGACGCTTGGCGGTCATCAGCTACCACTCGCTGGAAGACCGGCGCGTGAAGCGCTTCTTCCGCAGCGGCGACGGCTCGGGCGAGCCCGCGCGCGACCTGTACGGCAACGTGCTCTCGCCGCTGACGCCGCTGACGCGCAAAGCCATCATCGCCGATGCCAACGAGATTGAGCGTAACCCGCGAGCGCGCAGTGCTCGCCTCCGCGTGGCGGAGCGCACCGCGCACCCGCTACCCTCACAGTAAGACTTCCGAGTTCACCGTAGTGCTACAACGACCTTTGTAGAGATGAACACCAGCGTAGACCATATGCTAGTCGAGTGGCTTGCCTCGCTCGGCTACGACGTGACCCACGCGCCCCGTAAGGCGCTGCGGGCCATGTTTACCCGCGAAGCCGCGCAGTGGGGCCTCACCCCGCAGGCGCTGGCCTCGATGATACACGAAGACTATAAACATACTGCCGAGCCGACTCGTCCGCCGCAGCCGCCCGCGTGGCGCAAGGTGACGAGCCTCGATTCGGCGCCATCCGCGCAAGCCGCTTGACCCATGCCACGGCTCCCTCTCGAACCTTACAAGCCTCGCACGCCCCACGGTGAACGCATCGTGGCGGGCCGGACGGCGCGCACGCAGACCCGCAAGGCGGCGGCGCGTGCCAAAGCCGACCGCGCTAAGGCTGATCGCGCCAAGGCGAGCCGGGCTACGTCCAACCGGGCGAAGGTGGGGAAGAAGAACTACGTGCGTCGCAAGGGCGGGAAGACGCTGCCGGGCTGGAATGATCTAGCCGCTACCGAGCAGGCGCCGCCCAAGCGCACGCCGCGCACGCCAACCTGGCTCGACCAGGTGCCGACGCAGCACGCCGTACTCGCCATCCTCGGCGTCGCCCTAGTGGCGACGCTCTACATCGGGCACGTCCACGCGACGACCGAGGTGCTGGCCGAGGTGCAGCAGCGCCGCGCCGAGCACGAGCGGCTGTCACTGCAATACAACCGGCTGCGCGCCGACTTTGACATGGCTACGAGCCCATCGGCCATTTACGACCGGGCCAAAGCCATAGGCCTGACGGAGGGGCTGGCCTACGGGCCGACCATCCGCCTGGACGACTAACCTTGTTCTTTTGACACGCTGTACCACCTGCTAACCGACTGAACCGACGGTGTCTTCGCCACGAGATCAGATCTTCGCCCGCATGTACGTCGTCCTGACGTTGCTGAGCCTCTTTCCGCTCGTCATCGTGGGGAAGATGGTGATGATCTACGTGACCGACGGCGCCGAACTGCGCGAGAGCGGTGAGCAGCAGGCCACAACCTACGAGGCCATCCCCGCCCGACGCGGGCGCATCGTGGACCACGGGGGCAACATCCTCGCGGTCAACACGGCGCGCTACGACTTGGCGGTGGACCCGCAGGTCGCCGGCTTTGCGGAGGTGCAGCAGACGTTCTTTGATAAACTGGCACGGATACGGAACGGATCGGCAGGGCGCTACGCTAGCCGCTTGAAGAACCGCACGAGCCCCCGCTACGCGGTGCTGGAGCGGGGCCTCACCGATGCGCAGAAGGAAAAGGTAGAGCAGTGGGATATCCCGGGGCTCATCCTCGAACCGCACTTCGCCCGTCGTTATAATTACGGCACTACGGCCGCCCACGTGCTGGGCCATGTAGACCGCGACATGACGGGGTTGGCAGGCATCGAGCTGGAGTATGACGCGTACCTGCGCGGCGTACCCGGTAAGCGCGCTGCCAAAAAAGACCGCCGCGGGCGCGTGAAAGCGTTCGTAGGTGGCAACGTCGTCGAGCCCAAGCACGGAGAGACCATCGTGCTCACCATTGACTTGGCACGGCAGGCGATTCTAGAAGAGGAGTTGATGCGCGGCGTACAGCAGTACGGCGCCGAGTGGGCCACCGCCCTCGCCCTAGACCCGCGCACGGGCGCGATTCTGGCGATGGCGAATGTGCCCACCTACGATCCGAACAGGACGGCAGCGTTCTCTACCTCCGCACGGCGCAACCGCGCCATCACCGACCGCATCGAGCCGGGATCGACCTTTAAGATGGTCCCAGCCGTGGCGGCGGTAGAGCGAGGAGAGGTGACGCTGGCCGATTCCATCGAAACCGGGCAAGGCTGGACGGTTTTTTCTGGCCGCACGATGAAGGACACGCATGCATACGGCAACATAACTTTTGCCGAGGTCATCGCCAAGTCGAGCAATGTGGGGATTGCGAAGACGGCGATGCACTTGGAGCCGGGAGTGTTCTACCAATACGCTCGCAACCTTGGGTTTGGTATTACGACGGGGGTCGACCTACCTGGGGAAGTAGCGGGCGTACTCAAAAAGCCCACTCAATGGAGTGGGACGACCCAGGCTTGGATGAGCCACGGGTACGAGGTAGACGCCACACCGCTGCAAGTGTTGACCGCGTATGCTGCACTCGCAAACGGGGGTCTGCTGGTGCAACCCTACATCGTCGCGGAGCGCCGTAACGCTACAGGAAAAACCGTCTGGCGTGCCCGTCGTGATTCCATCCGCCGCGCCTTCGGCCGCGATACCGCGGAAGCGCTGCTTCCGGCCTTCGAGTCGGTCACCGCCGAGGGCGGTACCGCTGATGTGGTGCAAGTGGAGGGCCTGCGCATCGCTGGCAAAACGGGGACGGCGCAGGTCGTCATCAACGGTAGCTACCGCCGCGACCGCCACAACGGCTCCTTCGTCGGGTTTTTCCCGGCCGAGGACCCACAGGTGGTGCTGATGGTGATGATGAGCAAGCCGAAAGGCGTCGGCTACGGCGGCGTGGTGGCAGCGCCGGTCTTCCAGAAGATCGCCGAGCGCTGGGTCTCAACGTTCCCGCAGATCGCCAACCAGATGGCGCCCACAACGCCGCTCCCCGATGTGGACGAGGCCAAGGTCCCCGATGTGCAGGGCCAGCCCGGACGCATCGCAGCCCAGCGCCTCCGAGCCGCGGGCTACCGCGTGAAGGCGGACACCGACGAAATGCTCCGCGTGGCCGGCGGCGTCAGCCCCGAGCCCGGCAAAGCCGCCGACTTCGGCGACCGCGTCTCGATGCGCCTCGACGGCGTCATCCGCGAGTCGATGCCCGACTTGCGCGGGCTCAGCAGTCGGCAGGCCATGTTCTGGCTACAGTCGCGCGGGATAGAGGTGGAAGTGAAAGGGCGCGGCGTGGTGCAGCGCCAATCCGTCGAAGCCGGGGCTCCGCTCCCCACCCGTGCCGTGCTCACCTGC
>JBCCMF010000289.1:0-6012 GCA_039026435.1 Bacteroidota bacterium | reverse complement strand
GCCCACCTTGACGCTACCGACGCCCTGCGCGTGAGCGCGTGGGCCGAGGCGTCGGAAGCTGTGCGGCGGAGTCGGCTGCTGGTCAACACGACGCCGCTGGGCATGCACGGGCGCTTTGAGCAGGATACGCCGTGGGAAGCCAGTGCCGACTTCACGGCGGCGCACACCGTGTACGACCTCGTCTACAATCCCTATCCAACGCGTCTGCTTCGCGAAGCATTGGCAGGTGGTGCCGCTGTCATCGGCGGTCTCCCCATGCTGGTTGGCCAAGCCGCCGCCTCGTATCAGCAGTGGACAGGCCAGGCGATGCCGATGGGAGCCGTCTTTGCTGCCCTGGCCGAGCTTGGGTTCGCGACGTAGCGAACGCACTGCCGCTAGGATGGTAAGAAGCGCGTACCGCTCAACTAGCCGTCCACATCCATGCCTACGTCTATCCGTGACCAAGTCCTCCGCGCTGTCGAGGAAATGCCCAGCACCGTCACATTCGATGAGGTCATGGAACGCATCTACATGCTCCAGAAAATTGAGACTGGTCGGCAACAAATTCTGGCGGGTGAAGGCATACCGCACAAGGACGCGAAAAGGCGGATGAAGCGGTGGCACGGGTAATCTGGTCTCCACAAGCGCTGGCTGACTTGGAAGCGGTTGGTGATTATTTCGCCCGCGAAGCTCCAGCATATGCCCAAGGCTTTGTGGACGGTGCGTTCGCCGCTGTAGATCGTTTGGAGGTCTTTCCCCACTCTGGTCGTATGGTACCAGAGATTGAGGACAGCGATATTCGCGAGGTAATTTACAAGGGCTACCGCATCTTCCATATCGTCAGTGACTCGGACGGCGATGTAACGGTAGATATCCTGTCGGTTTTCCAATCGACGCGGCAGTTCGGTGGTGATGAGGGTTTTGAATTGCGCTGACACCCTTCAGTCAAACACGTGACGCAGCAGCAGATCGTGTACGTCCGTGGCAGGTAGACTCGCGTCCGCATCTGTTTCGATGAGGTCGGTGCGTGAGGTGGCGAAGAGCGGTCCGGCAGTTGGCGCCGTGAGCACGCCATGCGAGCCTTTGACGAGCGTCGCGTCGAGCGGAGTGACGTCCATCAGGTAGCGGAAGCCGAGCTTCTTCTTGAGCACCGTGTAGCCTACCTTCGCCATCGGTGCGCGCAGGTCGGGATTGACGAAGAGCTCGACGGGGTCGTAGCCCGGCTTGCGGTGGATGTCCACGGTGCGGGCGAAGTCGGGGGCGCGGGCGTCGTCGAGCCAGTAGTAGTAGGTGAACCACGCGTCTGGCTCGGCGAGCACCACAAAGTCGCCAGCGCGGCCGTGGTCGAGGCCGTGATCGGGTTTCTCGTCGGCGCTGAGCACTTGGGCTACGCCGGGTAGCTGCTCGATCACGCGGCGCACCTCGGTGGCGATGGACGGGTCGTTGAGGTAGACGTGGGCGATCTGGTGGTCGGCGACGGCGAAGGCGGGGCAGCTGCCTACGTCGAGCAGTTCGAGGCCGAGTTCTTCGCGGATGGTGATCCAGCCGTGCTCGCGCAGGACGCGGTTGAGGTGTACGGGGCGCGAGACGTCTACGATGCCGTACTCTGAGAGCACCACCACCTGCACATCCCGAGCCTCGTAAAACGCAATCAGGTCGCCGCAGACGGCATCGACTTCGGCTAGATCATCCTGCACGGCCGGATCGTTCGGTCCCACTTTCTGCAGGACGTAGTCGAGGTGCGGCAGGTAAACCAGTGACAGCGTGGGCTGGTGGAGCGCCTCGATCGTGCGCGCACAGTCGGCGATCCACTGGCTGGAGACGACGGATGTGTTCGGTCCCCAGAAGTTGAACAGCGGAAACGGCCCCAAGTCGCGCTGCAGCGGCGCCCGCAGGTCGAGCGGCCAGGTGTAGATGTCGGGCAGCTTGCGCCCGTCGGCGGGGTACATGGGGCGCGGCGTCACCGCCACGTCCACCGACGAGTACATGTTGTACCACCAGAACAGGTTGGCGCACGTGAACGACGCGTCGCGGCGGCGGGCCACGTCCCAAATCTTATCGTGCTGCACCAAGCGGTTCGACTGCTGCCACAGCTTCACCTCGGCGCGGTCGCGGAAGTACCAGCCGTTGCCCACGATACCGTGCTCCGTCGGCAGCACGCCCGTCAGGTACGTCGACTGCACCGAGCAGGTCACCGCGGGCACAACGGTCTCGACAGGGCGCATCGTGCCGCGCGCCACGAAGGCGTTCAGGTTGGGCGTGGAGGCGCCGAGCAGGTCGGGCGTAAGCCCAACGACGTTGATGACGACGGTGCGATTCATGGACGATCAGGCATGACGAGTGCGATGCCCAAAGGTACGCATCGGCAGGCCGCGACGTGGCGATTTCCTGTTGACGCTCCTGGCAAGACCGCCGATCTTGGCGACGCTGAAAACGAGGCACGGCGCGATGATGAACGAGGCATCACGCCGCATCCAGAGAGCCCGACGTACCCACGATGACCGCATCTGACCTCCCCACGATTCCGCACCCCGTGCTGGCCGACGCCTTTGCTTTTGTGAGTGCGCGTCTGTTCACCGAGCCCTCGCCGCCGGGGCTGTTCAACCCGTACACCACCACCGACCCGCGCTACGACCGCGACCACGCGGCGGAGGTGCGCCAGGCCAACCTGGCTCGGTACTTCGCGGCCCATCCCGAGCCGCCGCGTGTGCTGCTCCAAGCCGAGGCACCAGGGCCGTGGGGGTGCCGCTTCTCCGGCGTGCCGCTCGTCAGCGAGGCGCAGCTTGAGGAGCCCGACTTCCCGCTCGATGGCCACGCGACCAGCCTGGCTGAGACGCCGCATCACGAGTATAGCGCGCGCATCTACTGGCGCACGCTGCGGCCCTACTTCCCGCAGTTCTTCACCTGGAATACGGTGCCGTACCACCCGTTCAAGTCCGACCAACTCATGTCCATCCGCACGCCGAAGACCTCGGAGGTCAAAGCGTACGGCGAACTCGCCCGGGGCTTGGTCGAGCGGCTACAACCCGAGCGGGTCATCGCCATCGGCCGAAAAGCCGAGTACATCCTGACGCGCCTCGGCATCGACTGCGTGTACGTGCGGCACCCGTCGCAGGGCGGCGCGACGTTGTTCGCCGAGGGCGTGGAGGCCATCATGGCGACGTTGTAACCAGACCTCATGCGCCCCCTGCGAGGCCTGTCACCCTCACCAGCACACCCTCAAATCGATGGCAAACCCCTACGTCCACGGCTATGCGAGCCGCGAAAACGAACGGCTGCAAGACCAAGCCAATACGCTCGTCGAGCTACTGCACAGCGACACGGCGTACCCTGCGGGCAGCACGGTGCTGGAAGCGGGCTGCGGCGTGGGGTCGCAGACGGTGACGCTGGCTCGCCAGAGCCCCGACGCGCACTTCACCGCCATCGACATCTCAGCTTCTTCTGTCGCCGAGACCGAGCGGCGCGTGCGTGCAGCGGGCTTCACCAACGTGACGTTCCAGCAGGGCGACCTCTTCGCCCTTCCGTTTGCGCCCGCCTCGTTCGATCACGTCTTCGTCTGCTTCGTGCTGGAGCACCTGGCGGAGCCCGTCGAGGCATTGCGACTGCTCATGGCGCTTGTCCGCCCCGGCGGTACCGTCACCGTCATTGAGGGCGATCACGGCTCGGCGTACTTCCACCCCGACAGCGAGGCGGCACGCGCAGCCATCCAGTGCCAAGTCGAGCTACAACGCCGCGCAGGAGGCGACGCCAACATCGGGCGACGCGTCTATCCGCTCATGGTCGAAGCTGGGATGCGCGATGTGCGCGTCTCGCCGCGCATGGTCTACGTCGATGCCAGCCGCCCCGCGCTCGTTGAGGGCTTCACGCGGCAGACGTTCACGGCGATGATCGAAGGCGTTCGGACCCCTGCGCTAGCTGCCGACCTGATTCGGGAGGACGTGTTCGACGCAGGCATCCGCGCCCTGTACCGTACCGCCGAGGCCGACGGCACCTTCTCGTATACGTTCTTCAAAGGCGTGGGCCATCGGCCAGAAACGGGGTAACACGGCGCGGATGTGACCAGCTTGCATCGCCCGAAACATACCGTGGTGCTGTCCGTGCGCGGTGGCCGCCATTTTCGCTGGCCTCCTATCCCCCAATGCCTTGCCGCACGCTGTCGAAACCACAGGGCTGACGCACCGATACGGACCGATTGTGGCCGTAGACGACGTTCGCATGGCCGTTCCGAAAGGCTGTGTCTATGGTTTCCTCGGCCCGAACGGGGCGGGCAAAACCACCACGCTTCGGCTGCTGCTTGGGCTCATTCGTCCGAGAGCGGGGACCATCCACCTCCTGGGCGAGTCGCTGACGGCTACTTCACGGGCTGCCCTGATGCGGCGCGTGGGAGCGCTGATCGAGGAGCCGTCAGTGTATCGCAACCTGACGGGGGTCGAGAACCTGGAGGCCACGCGCATGCTCCGCGGCGTGCCGCGCTCAGCCGTCGGGCGCGTGCTGGAGCGGGTCGGGCTCTCCGCCTCGGACGCGGGGCGACGCGTCGGTGGATACTCGCAAGGGATGCGGCAGCGGCTGGGCTTGGCGCTGGCCTTGCTGTCCGAGCCTGAGCTGCTGGTCCTCGATGAGCCCGCCAACGGCCTCGACCCCGACGGCATCCAGACGCTCCGCGACGTGCTGGCGCGGCTGCACCAGGAGGGCGAGACGACCGTCTTGGTCTCTAGCCATCAGCTTGGCGAGGTGGAGCGCGTAGCCACACACATCGGCGTCATGCGCTCGGGCAGGCTGGTGCGGCAGGGGCCGATGCGCGACTTGCTCCAGCAGGCGCAGGGCAACACGCACATCCGGCTGAACGATCCCCATGCGGCAGCCGCTGCGCTCAGGCAGCAGGGCATCGCGGCGACAGTGACGGAGGATGGCGTGCTGCTCGACGCCACCTCGGATGCCGAGACGGCGGCGGCCATCCGCGTGGTGGTGGAGGCAGGCATCGATGTGTTCGCTGTCAGCACGGAGGCGCCGTCGCTTGAGGCGTTCTTTTTCGCCTCAGATGCGGATGCCGAGCCGATTATGGAGATGTCCTGATGGCAGCGGTACTCACCGATACCATCCGTGCGACACGCTCGCAGGCGCTGCGTCTCCGGCGGTCGGGGGTCTGGCTGCCCACCATCGGCATTCCGAGCGTGGCCATCGCATTGGCGGCGATCGTGCTGTGGTCGGCGGAGCCCAGCGCTGTGCCGGAGGCCGACCTGTGGGCCGAAATCATACAAGCCGCCTTCGGGCTGTGGGCGGTGTTGCTGCTGCCGCTGCTGACGGCACTCGTGGCGGCGCAGGTGGCAGCGCTTGAGCACGGCGCTCGGGGGTGGAAGCATCTGCTCGCGCTGCCCACATGGAAAGGCGCACACTTCGTCGCGGCGTGGGTCGCGGTTGCGGGGCTGACGGCGGCGGCCACGCTGACCTTGGCCACAGGCATCGCCGTTGTGGGAACGCTCACCTCCGCGCTGCAGCCGCTCGCGGCATCATCGGCGGCGCCGTTGGGCAGACTGTTTGGCGCGGCAGGGCTCGTCTACGCAGGATCGATGCTGCTCGTGAGCGGCCACCTGTGGCTCAGCATCCGGTGGCCCGGCGTCGGCGTGGGGCTGGCGGTTGCTGTCGTCGGCGTGTTCTCAAACATCGCCCTGCTCAACCTGGGCGCGGGCGCCGTCACGCCATACGGCCTCGCGCCCTCGGCACTCATGGGAGATCGCATCGACCTCGTCTTGATCAGCCTTATCGGGGGTCTCGCCGTGCTCATCGGCAGCGTGTGGCATCTGTCGCGCCGCGACGCGCCAGCCTGACCGCGCCTTGTCGTCTGGACAGGCTGGCTCACCCGGCATCAACACGCGATATTGATGCTCCAGCATCCACCAGCCTGCTCTGCCCATGATTGAATTGCACGGTCCCTACCGCACCCGCCCCGTCCGCTTTCTCCACCTCGCCGAGCACAACGGCTGGCGCATCAAGGTCTACGGCATCCGGTTTCGAGCGGCAGGCGGCCCCGACGAG
>JBCCMF010000288.1:0-6020 GCA_039026435.1 Bacteroidota bacterium | reverse complement strand
GGGATACAGCCGGCCCAAGCCTTGTTGCGTGGCATGCATCAACTCACCTCGCGTCCTCGCCACCGCTTGACTCATGACACACTCGATTTCGCCATTCGCAATGGCGCACAAGACGGCCAAGTTCGCGCTGGGGTCCGGCTCCAAACTGCATTTCAGGTGCCCGATCGTCATCTCGAGGGAAGCCAGTTTCGCAAAGGTCTTGTTGAAGAGCATCACCGTCACAGCAGCCGTGTTCTTCATTCCGACGTATAATTGCTCCTTGCAATCCACGGCGTCGCCGCCGTGACGGACGCTTCTGTCGTTCGACATCGGGTTGTTAAAGTCGATGATTTCCAGCACGCGACCTTGCGCATCGAGCAGCACGCATCCCAGATCCACGTCACACGTCTCACCCCGCGACTCCCATCTCACTTCGATCATCACTTCGGCTTCAGCCATTTTAGACCTCGAGTCTTCGCCGACGTGCCATCGCGGTCGCACTTCGCCTTCGACTTGCTACTGCCCATGCACGACCTGTTGCAAACCCGGCAGTACCGCGACACCAACGGCTGGGGCTGGACCAACTTCACCACCTATGCCCAACTCCGCGCCGATGCCGATCCGGTTGCCACCGCCGCCACGCTCGACGGCCTGCTGCGCGAGGCCGATCCAGAGATCTTTATCGAGTCGCCGGAGCTGACGACCGTGCTTCAGCCGGTGACAGCCATTCATCTGGAGTCTACAGGCGTCAACACCGAGGCTGGCTCGCACTACAAGCTGATCTACTTCTTCGGGATGGTGGGCCTGTTCGTCTTGCTCATCGCATGGATCAACTACATCAACCTGTCTACCGCGCGAGCTATGGAGCGCGCCAAGGAGGTGGGCGTGCGCAAGGCCATCGGGGCCACCAAAGGCAACGTCATCGCGCAGTTCATCCTGGAGGCGCTGCTGACGAACGGCCTCGCCTTGATCCTCGGCATTGCGCTCGCCGTGCTAGCGCTGCCGCTCCTCAACCAACTCGCCGATGTGCAGATCACGATGGCTATCTGGATGGAGCCGCTGCTATGGACCGGGCTAGCTGTGCTCTTCGTGGGTGGTGCCGTGCTCACGAGCTTGTACCCCGCATTCATCCTGTCCCGTTTCCAGCCCGCACAAGTGCTCAAGGGCCAGACCCAGCGCGGCACCCTCCGCGACACGCTCCGCAAAGGCCTCGTAGTGGTGCAGTTCGCGGCGTCTATCCTGCTGTTGATTGGGACGTTTGCTGTCTATAGCCAAGTCGGCCACATGCGCAGCGCGGACCTCGGGCTGGAGATGGAGCAGGTGCTGGTGGTGGAGCGGCCGCAGATCCGCCCCGACGACGATGTCTACCGCTCGGCGCGCAACGCTTTCCGACAGGAAGCCGCCCGCCTCGCCGAGGTGACCTCGCTGACGTCGTCTTCTACCGTCCCCGGTGACGGCTTCTCATTCAACACCAGCGTCTATCGCGAAGGCGACGATCCGTCGCAGAACCAGCCCCTCCAGCTCTCGTGGGTCAGCGCCTCGTTTACGGAGACGTACGACATGAACGTGGTTGCAGGGCGGCCCATGTCCGAAGACCGCGAGGTCGATCGCGAGGGTACGCTAGTAGTGAATGAGGCGCTGGTGCGTGCCTTCGGGTTCGAGAGCAACGAGGCGGCGGTGGGGCACAAGCTGGTCTTTAACGACAACGAAGATGGTCGCCTCGAAATCGTAGGCGTGCTGGAGGACTTCCAGTGGATGCACGCCAAGTCCGAGACCGGCCCGGTGGCGTTCACGATGACGGCTGGCGGGGGCTTCTTCTCGATGAAGCTCAACACCGCCGACATGCAAGCCACGCTCGCTTCCGTCGAGGCCGTCTATGCCGAGCAGTTCCCGGGCAACCCGTTCGCCTACTTCTTCGCCGACGAAGCCTTCGACCAGCAGTACCGCGCCGACGAACGGTTCGGCGTACTCTTTGGCACCTTCGCCCTCTTTGCGCTCTTGGTGGCCTGCTTGGGCCTGATCGGGTTGGCCGCCTACATGGTGGCACAGCGCACGAAGGAGATCGGCGTGCGCAAGGTGCTCGGCGCCACGTCGGCAGGCATCGTGAAGCTGCTCCTCAGCGACTTCGCCAAGCTGGTGGGGCTGGCGTTCGTGGTCGCCTTGCCGCTGGCTTACGTCGCGCTGGATACCTGGCTGGGCAACTTCGCCACCCGCATCGACCTCAGCATCCCGCTCTTCGTGGTGCCTGGCTTGGCTGTCATGGTGCTCGCCCTGCTCACCGTGAGCTACCACACCCTCCGCACCGCTCGCAGCCGCCCCATCACGGCACTGCGCATGGATTAGCGCTCTCCTCAACACCGCGGCGTTGCTCCACAGCGCCCAAGCCCTCCTCTCTCGTTCATGAAGCGACTCAAACGCGTCGCAGGGATCCTCTTTGCCCTGCTGATTTTCCTCCTCGTTGCCGGCATCGCCTTCATACTCAGCGAAACGCGCGACGAGATACAGGCCACGCCTACCACGGTTAACGCTCACCTCCAAGACATCTACAACCCTGAACGCATGGCAGGCTTCGCCGCCGCCGTCTTCAGCGCCGACTCCGTACTCTACCAAGGTGGGTTCGGCATGGCAAACCGCGAGTCCGAGCAACCCTTCACGCCACACACGCAGCAGTACGTGGCCTCGATTGCCAAGACGCTCATCGGCGTGGCGTTGTTGAAAGCCGAGGAACTAGGCCTGGTAGGGCTGGATGACTCAATCAACAAGCACCTCCCGTTCGAGGTCGCTAACCCCGCTCATCCCGGCATACCCATCACGCTGCGGCACCTGGCGACGCACACGTCATCGTTGGACTACAACGAGGCCGTCGTCGAATCACTGTATGTGGATGACGCCGTGAAGGACTCATCATTGACGGCGTTCATGCAGGCCTATTTTGCCGATGGGGAATACGGTGATGTGACGTTCACCGATGATGCGCCCGGTACACGGTGGAACTACTCGAACATCGGCGCGGGCGTGGCGGCCTACGTCGTTGAGGTCGTGTCTGGCCAGTCGTTCGCCGCCTTCACGCAAACGCACGTCTTCGACGCCCTAGGCTTGGAGGACACCGGATGGTTTCTCACCACCACCGACAGCACGCGCCGCGGCGCCTATTACGCACCTACCGACAGCGCCCTAGTCGCCGAGCCCGCTCGTGGTGTGCAGCTCTACCCGGCTCGCGATCTGGTCACCACCGCCGCTGACCTTGCGACGTTCGGGCAAGCAATGCTGGCACGAGATCCGCGTGTGCTGACGGCGGCATCGTACAAACAGCTCTTTGCTCCACAGCTCTCGCCTGACGTGCGCGACCGTACGGTGGACAACAGCGGGCTCTTCTGGATGATCGACCGGAATAATTACGGCATCACCTACTCGCTCACGGGTATGAACGGCGGCGACAGCGGCATCAACACGATGCTGTGGTTCGACCCCGTAACCGAACTCGGCTACGTGTTCATAGGCAACACGGGCAGCAGCGACCGCAACCGCTCGAATCGCATCTGGGCCGTCCGCACGCTTATCAGCCTGAGCGATGACTACCGCATGCGAAACGGCGACCTGCAGCTGGGGGAGCGCTTGCGCTACCGCTGGCACAACGTCTACAGCCGCGTCAATGCGCTGTTTTGACCAGGGTGAACGTGGGCAGTCAGCGGTACTCTGCGTAGACCTCGGTCTCGCCGTCGGCGTTGACGGCGAGGACGTCGTATGGGTCAGCGTCGCGGCCGGTCACTTCCATCCCGGGCGACCCGATGGGCATGCCGGGCACGGTGATGCCCACGATGTCGGGCTTCTCGCTGATCATACGCTTCACCGTCTCGGCAGGCACGTGCCCCTCCACCACGTAGCCGTCCACGATGGCCGTGTGGCAGGAGCCTACTTTGGCGGGCATGCCGTTCTGCTCGCGGATCTGCGCCGTGCTCTCCACGTCGTAGGTGCGCGTGGCAAAGCCGTTCTCGGCTAAGTGGTCCACCCACAGCGTGCAGCAGCCGCAGGTCGGCGTTTTGTATACCGTTACAGTCGGCAGGCTGGGGTCGACAGCCACGGTTTGGGTCACAGGCTGGGCTTGCGGCCCGGGCGCATCCGAGCTGCAAGCCACTGTGCCGATGGCAAGTAGGCTAATGCTGAGTACAGAAAGAAACCGCGTCATAGTCTTCTCCATCGCGAAATTCGAACTACTGGGGCTGGAGCCTGCTAATTACCACCGAGGATGAGCGGCAGGCCGTCGTCGCCGCTGCCTACGATCACGGTTTTGCTGTTGGGCGAGTTGGCCAGCTGCTGCGTCGCCTCGATGCCTTTGAAGCGCAAGAACTGTGGCGAGAGGCTCTGCGTGATGATCTCCTGATACTCGGCTTGGCCCTCGGCCTCGATCTTGAGGCGCTCGGCCTCCTGGCTGGCGATCTGCAGGCGGAACTCGTATTCCAGCGACTCCTGCTCGCGCTTCAGCTTCGTCTCGATGGCCGTGCGGATCTGGTCGGGCAGCGTCACCTCGCGGATCAGGATGGCATTGAGTTCCACATGGCTACCCGAAATGCGTTCCTGGACGTTGGCGAAGACCTGTTCCTGTAGTTCGGCACGTTTGGTGGAGTACAGCTCTTCCGGGGCGTATTGGCCCACCACCTCGCGCATCACGCTTCGCAGTTCAGGCTGCACGAGCCGCTGGTAGTAGGCCGGCCCAAACGTGACGTGCAGCTCGGGCACCTCATCGCTCACCGGGCGCCAACGGATCGACACTTCCACGCCGATTTCGAGGCCATTTGACGACAGCACGTTCATCGTCTCCTCCACTTCTTGCACGCGCATGTCGTACCGAATCACGTCGATCCAGGGCGGATGGATGTTCAGCCCCTCGCCATACGTGGTCTCTTTGTCGGTGCCGCCGAAGATGCTAAAGCGGACGCCCGCCTCCCCCGATTCAATAGTGGTGGTCATGCATCCAGCGGCCATCAGCATGATGATGAGCGCGACTGAGCCGATGATGCCGGCGCGCGTGATGGCACGGGTGACGTTGGGATATTCGTTCGCCATGAAGGTAGAAGACTGATGAATACAGCGATGCGCCGAGCCAGTGAAGACCGGATGCGAGCGCAACATGAATCGGCAGGCTCGGTTTCAGGCTATGCAATCCTTTCACAACGCTACCTGCCGATGTCCGCGCCCGCTATCGACACGCACCTTGACGCGTTTTTGGACGCTTACGGCCCCAATAAAGTTCAACGAAATACGCCGCTTGCTCCGTTAACCACGTTCAAGATAGGCGGCCCTGCCGACGTATTCGTTGCACCGACCACGGCCGATGAGTTAGCGCATGCTGTGATTGCTGCCCGCGAGGCCGAAGTGCCGTATTTCTTGCTGGGCCTGGGCGCCAACATTCTCATTGGCGACGGCGGCTTTCGCGGCGTGGTCATTCACAATCAGGCGACGCACATCGAGGTGCGCCCCGAGGCGCAGCAGGTATGGGTGGAGAGTGGCGCCATTATGTACCCCGATGTGATCGAAGCCGCCGTCGCGAGTGGACTGAGCGGGCTAGAGCACTATGTGGGCATCCCCTCTACCGTGGGCGGGGCGCTGTGGCAAAATCTCCACTTCCTGTCGCCGCCGCCCGAGCGCGCGCGGACCATGTTTATCGAGGAGGTCGTGCACGAAGCTGATCTTCTCACCCAGGAAAACGAGCGCAAAACCGTAGGCGTGGACTACTTCGAGTACGGCTACGACGATTCCATCCTGCACCACCGCGACGACATCGTGCTCTCGGCCACGTTCCAACTCGAAGCCGGCGGCGAGGCGGGCATGCGCGAGGTCATGGCCGCTAACCTGGAGTGGCGGCACGCCCGCCATCCGCCCCTCGACACGGAGCCGAGTGCCGGCTCTATCTTCAAGAAGATCGAAGACGTGGGTGCGGGGCGCCTCATCGACCAGTGCGGCATGAAGGGCACGCGCATCGGTGGGGCCGAGATCACGCACCGTCACGCCAACATCATGATCAACGCGGGCGGTGCTACCGC
>JBCCMF010000287.1:0-6081 GCA_039026435.1 Bacteroidota bacterium | reverse complement strand
GAGACGGTGCATGCAACACGCACGCCGCTGACGCTCTTGCTCTCGGGCGGCTACGCTCCGACGCCGGAGGCGACCGCCGATCTGCACGCCATCTCTCACAGGGAGGCACGGCGCGTCTACGGCTGATGCGGTAGGGGTTTGGCTGGTGATTGGTTTGGCGGTTAGGCCCTCTTCAAGAACTGGGCCAGTCCGACTCACCCGCGCTTCTGCCCAGCCGCGATGCGCGAACGCCCGTTGTAGTCGGCTTTCACTTCGACGCGGTCGTAGCCCGCCTCGCGCAACAGGTCGCCTACGTCCTCGCCATAGTCGGCGTGGGTCTCGAAGACCGCCCAGCCGCCGTTTTGGAGCGCTTTCTGGCCGATATCGACGAGGGCACGGTAGAAGATGAGCGGATCGTCGGCAGCGGCGAAGAGGGCGAGGTGCGGCTCGTGATCGATCACCTCGGGCGCCAGCGTGTCCGTCTCAGCCTGGGACACGTACGGCGGGTTCGAGATCAGCAGGTCGAGGTGGGGCGAGACGCGTGAGGTGAAGTGCTTGGTGAGCAGGTTGCCGCGAAACCAGCGCACGTCCAGGCCGAGTCGTGCGCCGTTGGCCTGGGCTACCTGGATGGCTTCCCAGCTCAGGTCGCACGCCCACACCTCGGCGTCGGGACGCTGGTGTTTGACGGCGAGCGCGATGCAGCCGCTGCCTGTCCCGGCGTCGAGCACCTGGGGCGAGGGCACGTCGGCGATGCGGGCGAGGGCGTACTCGACGACCTGCTCGGTCTCGGGGCGCGGGATCAGCACGTCGGGTGTGACGTCGATGCGGAGGCCGTAGAAGTCGGTGTAGCCGAGGATGTATTGCAGCGGCTCACGCGCCAGCCGCCGTTGCAGCATCGCGTCAACCGCCGCCGCCTGCTCAGGCGTGACGGCCTCATCGCCGAAGCCGATCAGCTGCGCGCGGCTCAGGCCTAGCACCTCCATCAGCATCCACTCGGCCGTTCGCCGCGGTGCGTCGATCTTGGCGTCGGCAAGTGTGCGTGCGCGCTGGCGGAGGAGGTCGAGGCGGGTCATGCGGATTTGTTAATGGCGAGGTGTTGTTGGACGCAAAAAGAGGGATCTCCCTGACTCGTCGTCGTGCAAGACGGTCGAGTAGGAGATCCCTCGGCTATGCTCGGGATGACAAGATCAGCGCGGGATTAGCCAGCGAGCAGGCTCTTGACGGCGTCGAAGTCGGGCATCTCGCCCGCGTTCTCCAGGATCTCGGCGTGCGCGATGTTGCCGTCCTTATCCACGACGATGGCAGAGCGCTTCGAGATGCGGTCCAGGCCCATCGGCGTGAAGTCGTTGTCATACTTGGCGCCGTAGGCCCCGCTGACTTCGGCGTTGTGGTCACTCAGCAGCGGGAAGGTGAGGCTGTTGGCTTTCTTGAACTCGGCCAGCACAAACGGCGAGTCGGTGGAGATGCCCACCACCTGCGTGTCGGGGTAGCTCTCCAGGTCGTTGTTGACCATGTTGAGCTCGTTGGTGCAGACGCTGGTGAAGGCGCCGGGGTAGAAGAGCAGCAGCACGTTCTGCTTGCCTTTGTAGGCGGCCAGATCGAAGGCCTGCATCTGGTCGTCGAAGAGGTTGACGGCGGGCGCCGCTTGTCCAGTGGTTACGCTCATAGTCTGTAGAGGGGAAGAGTGGAGTGAATAGTCGAGGAGATAACGCTAGAGGTGAGGTCGGGTGTTCGATCTTACCCGTCAGCGGAAGCGGATGGCGCGGATCGGCTCGATGCGCGAGGCCACGCGGGCCGGGATGTAGGCCGCCACCACGCACAGCGCCAGGCTCACCACGCCGACCAGCAGGAAGTCCCACCCGACGATGCGGATGGGCGCCGTGTCCATGTAGTAGGCCTCGGCAGGTAGCGGGATGATTTCGAACTGTAGCTGGACCAGCGCCAGCACCAGCGCCAGCACCATCCCGATGCCCGTGCCCAGCCCGCCAATTAGCAGGCCGACGCGGATGAAGAGCCGCTGGATGGCGCGTCGCGTGGCGCCCATCCCGGCAAGAATCCCGATCTGGTGGGTCTTCTCCAGGATAAGCATCAGCAGCGTGCCGATGATGTTGAAGGCCGCCACGATGATAATGATGCTGATGACGAGCGGGATGATATTTTCCTGTAACCGCACCCACGCGAAGAGGCCCCGGTAGACCTCGTAGATGGTGTTGGCCATGATGGGGAAGCCAAAGGTGTCCACGATGCCATCGGCCACAGTCACCGCATCGTTGACGTCGTGCAGCATCAGGTCGTAGCGCGTGACTTCGTCGGCGCCATATTCAAGCAGCGTGCGTGCGGCCTCCACATCGATGAAGACGTAGAGCCCGTCGAAGGTTTGGAGCGACGTTTCGTAGATGCCGCGCACGACGAATTGCTTCAGCCGGGGGCGCTGCAGGCCTTCGCCGAAGGTGCGGAGCGAGAACAGCGTGACGCGGTCGTCCAACGTCAGCCCAAGGCTCTGCGCCAGCGCCTGCCCCACAACGAGGCCGTGCGCGCCCGAGGCGTCTGGGGCGAGATTGGTGGTGCCTTCCCGCACGGTGTTGGCCACGTAGGAAGGGATGGCATCGGTGCCCCAGACGGAGACGCCGTCGATGGCATCCCGGTCGTGGCGCAGCAGCGTGAACTCGCTGATGACGGGCGCTACGTTGGCCACCTCGGGCAGTGCGCGGAGCCCGTCGCCGAGGCGCTCGGCGCCGGTGAGCGGGGCGTCTTGGTAGTTCTCCACCGACACATGCGCGCCGAAGCCGATCAGCTTGGCCTCGATCTCGGTGCTGAAGCCGCGCACGATGGACAGCGCCAGCAGCAACATGGCCACCCCCACCGCCACGCCGCCGATGGCGATGCGCAGGATCACCCGGATAAAGCCCCGACCCGCGTCCTGCCCCTCGGCGCCCAGCACGTACCGGAGCGAGACGAGGCGTTCAAACGTGAGCGGACGGCGGGTGTCGGGCATGGCAAGGCGTTCAGCGAGGCGCCCCGCTCACGAGAGATCTCGGCAAATGATCCATCCAATTGGAGCAACACAGCGCTGGATGGTGTCATCCCGAGCGGAGTCGAGAGCGCGAAGCACACCGCAGGTAAATCTCCCACTCAAATGCCTTGCAAGACGACCAAGTGGGAGATCCTTCGGCTACGGCCCGATAGGCCTTCGCTCAGGATGACAGCAGCGGAAGTGTGTGCTCCTCCGTCAGAACTCGAATTCGATGCCGCCCACCGGAAGTGTGGAGAACTGCGTGCGCGTGTCGATGAATTGCTCGTCGAAGTTCCAGTAGAATTCCTCCACGTTGGCGCGGTTGTAGGCGTTCCAGAGGCTGAAGAAGGTGACCAGGCTGCCGCGCTTGAACGTGAAACGGCGGTCGAAGCGCAGGAAGAGCGAGTGGTAGGCCGGGATGCGCGGCGTGTTGAACTGCGACGCGTCCAGCACCTCCTCGCCTGCCGACTGCGTGGCCACGATGTCGATGGGCGTGTAGGGGCGGCCGCCGAGGTAGCTCCACCGGATGCTGACTTCCCACTCGTCGCTGATTTTGTACCCGCCGATGGCGCTGAACAGGTAGCGGTTGTCGAACGAGCGGTTGCGCTCTACGCCCTGGAAGTCGGTGTACTTGGAGCGGAAGAACGACGCGCTGAGGGTGCCGTAGAGCCGATCCGCCAGCTTCTTCTGGAGCAGCACGTCGATGCCGCGCGCATAGCCGGTGCCCGTGCTCGTCAGCTCGCCCAGGACGGCGCCGCGGCTGTCGAGGCTGTAGCCGGGGTCGCCCAGCGTGTTGCCCGGCGCCAGCTCGGGGATGTGGTCGTAATCCTTCTGGTAGACCTCCACGGTCAGGCGCGTGTCGGGCCGCAGCAGGTAGGCGATGCCCGCGATGTAGTGCGTGGCCTGCAGGTGCTCCAGGTCTTCGTTGACGGCCGCCTGCGAGGCGATGAACAGCGGCACGCCCTGCCGGAAGACGCCGATGCTGCCGTTCACCGAGAAGCGTTCGGTGACGTTGAAGGACGCGGAGAGGCGGGGCGAGACGTACAGGTCTTCGTTGAGCGAGCCGTAGTCGAGGCGGAGCCCGGGCGTGACTTGCAAGCGCGACGTAGGCCGCACCACGGCGCTCGCAAACGTGCCCGCCTTGGTGCTGGTCAAGCCCAACTCACGATTGTAGGCAGGCTGCGGGATCCCCGTGCGGCTCACGTACGACTCGCCGCTGTACGTGTAGTCGCCGTCCTCCACGAGCACCTCCGCGCCGAACTCAATCTTGGCCCGGGGCGAGAGCGCGTAGTAGTTGACGTTGCGGATATTGAAGTAGGTGTCGTAGAGGTCTTCGCGGAAGCGCGCCGCGTTGCTGCTGGCCTGGCGCAGCACGAAGTCGCGGTCGCGGAACGAGTACGAGACCGAGGTCGTCGAGAACCCATCGCCCTGCCAGAGCTGGCGCCACGTCAGGCCGGACGTGTTCTGGCGGTTTTCCACGACGAAGAACTCGCTGTCGCCCACGTCGAGCGCGTCGGCCGCCGTCTGCTCGAACGTGCTCGCGCCGTACAGGTTGAGGACGCTCAGCGTGCTGCGCGGCGACAGCTTCACCTCGGCCTTACCCTGGATGTCGCTGAATGTGGGAGCGCCGCCCGCGTTGATGGCATCGGCGATGAGGTCGAGGTAGCTGCGGCGCGCCGAGACGAAGTAGGTAGCATCCTCGCCGATGGGGCCTTCCAAGATGGCCGTGCCGCCCGCAAAGTTGAGCCCCACCTCGCCCGTGGTGCGGTTGGCGTTGCCCGTGCGGTACGTCACCGCGCTCACCGACGAGAGGCGGTCGCCGTAGGTCGCGTTGAAGCCACCCGTCAGGAAGTCGATGCGCTCTACAAACTCCGTGTTGATGAGCCCCGTGGGGCCAAAAGACGAGCCGTCGGGCGTGGCAAAGTGCTGGGCGGTGGGAATGTAGACGTTGTCGATGTAGAACGCGTTTTCGAGTGGGCTGCCGCCGCGCACGAACAGGTCCTGGCTGGTCTCGCCGCGCGCCGCCACGCCGGGCAGCGAGCTGAGCACGCGGGCAATCTCCTGCGCCGAGCCGGGCGAGCGCCGGATCTCCTCGGTGGAGAACGAGGTGACGCTGGTGGCCTCGGTGCTGCTGGGCTGGAAGTAGCCGGCCGTGACCGTCACGCCCTCGCCTTCGATGATGGCCTCGCGCAAGCCCACGTTGAGCTGCGTCGTCCGGCGCTGCTTGATGACCACGTCGGTGCGGTTGATCGGCTCGAAGCCGATGTAGCGGAAGGTGATGACGTACGTGCCGGGGGCCACGTTATCCAGCTCGTAGGCGCCTATCTCGTCCGTGGTGGTACCTTGCGTGGTACCCGCAATCACCACGTTCACGCCGACGAGCGGTTCTTGGGTGTCAACATCGACGACGGTACCGCTGAGGGTCCCCGTCTGCGACTGCGCGACGGCAGCGAACGGGGCGAAAGCGAAGAGAATCAGAACAAAAGCAAGACGGGACATGGGATCCATCCAAAGTAGTGAGCGAGCAACACGAGTTCGGATGTAAGATCCGGCGGGTTGCCGTCAACCCCGCCACTGCACAGACCAACGGTAAGCGCAAATGACGAGCGGTGTCCCCATGCCGACGAGCGGTTTGCGCCAGACAGGCCAGTTACATGTGGCCTACAGCGGCAGGGCACACACGCCGGGATGGTCGGGGTCGATGAAGCACGCATCGCCCTGCATCTCTCGGCCCTGAATGACCTCGGTGGTTAGCGCATCGAGGTAGGCGCGCAGCCCAGCTTCGGTATGGTACACGTAGCGACCGTCGCGCACCGCAGGCAACGTCGTGCCGTCGGGGAGGTCGGCCATGTCGCCATCAGACATCACCGCATGCGCCAGGACGAGATCCTGAAACGCCGCCTGGATGTCGTCGGCAAGCGATGAGGCGGCGGCGCGGTAGAGCGTGATCAATGCAGCACCCGCTCCTTCTCCAGCACGTAGGTGTAGTAGTCCTCGTACTGCGAGACGATGGCGTCGCGGTTGAACTCCGAGTGAGCGCGCTCCAGGCTGGCGGCAGCCATGCGGGCGTGGAGTACTTCGTCGGTGAG
>JBCCMF010000286.1:0-6099 GCA_039026435.1 Bacteroidota bacterium | reverse complement strand
GCGCCTCTACT
Source organism: Bacteroidota bacterium (assembly GCA_039026435.1). Taxonomy (GTDB): domain Bacteria; phylum Bacteroidota; class Rhodothermia; order Rhodothermales; family JBCCMF01; genus JBCCMF01. The sequence goes on along the minus strand of JBCCMF010000286.1, from coordinate 6,088 downwards.
TTGGGATCGGCCGCGAGCACCCGCTGACGCTCGAAGAGATTGGCCAACGCTTCGGCTTGACCCGCGAGCGCGTGCGCCAGATCAAGGAGAAAGCGCTCCGCAAACTCCGCCAAAAGCATCGCCGCGACGAACTGCAAATGCACATCGGCTAAATTGTTGTATATTAGCGATGTTCGCGTATCCCGAAGCGCCCGCTCAACCACCCTGAGCGGGCGCTTCCGTAGTTATAGCCCTTCTGCCAGACCTTGAGGAACCGCGCACGCGGGCCTCTACACCATGAGGTGCTCGTGCACCGTCGCTGAATGCCGGGCGGGCGCATGTGCGCTCGGCGAAGCGCAACGTAAGACCTCTACTGGACGAGCCTAGCGCATGCGTTGCCTGGGAGCATTTTGCTGTTCGTGGGCCCCATTCTGAGAGGACGCTTCCATCCTCTCCATTAGGTGCCGCCGCACTTCCATCCAGTGCTTGGAAGCCTGCCTGTAAATTGCCTTCTTTGCTCTTGCCGTTGACCACAGGACGTAGCTGAGCGTCATCAAGCATATTAGAGCCACTGCCCAAAAAACCTTTGAAGGTATCCAATCCAGTATCATTGCCACAAGAAATAGCCCGGCAATGAGAAAAAGGAGGAAGGCTCCCATGTGTGCGCGGGATCGCACCTTCCTATCTCGATCAACTACATCGAACAGACGGTTCGGGTGGTCTGAAGTCCCACGCCTCAGCAGCGCTTCTCGATTCTGCACAAGGTCGGCACGAGGTTGCGTCTCTGTATGCACAACCTCACTATCACGTGAGATGTTGATAGGGACATAGCCTGCCGTTTCGTTCTGTATCCTGTCGAAGACGCTTGAATGTATAAGGTGCTTCAGACCCATGCCCCTGGAGAACGTGTGTTCATCCAGATCTCGAGGTTGATACCTGTAGAGCGAGGCAATGCCCGCCCTGGAGTCATATAGCCGATCGCCAAGGTGTTGTTGCTGTCTGTATGCATCACGTTTTGCGGTGATGAAACGCAGACGATCCTCTTTCTTACTGGCCGCCTCTTCGGCCTTGCTCATCATCCAATCGAGCGTGACCAATGAGATGCCCGGCTGCTTGTACCCTCCGCCGATGTTGGTGTGTACACCGGGAAACCAGACTTGCTGGCACGTGAATCCTTCATGGCGCTTACCCGTCGTCTCGTCCCATACCATGGGTCTGAATGAACGGCGCTCTTCATCTAAAGCTAGAGCCTGATAGGCATTCTGAATATTTCTGGGTACGCTACGATCATCTTCAAATCGGAACGCCCAAATATACTTGTCCCAGAATCGGGCTACTTCGTGTACTGGAAATCCTACGGCGGCAACAGTGTCCCATACCCCAACAAACTTGATTGAGGCATGGCCCTGTGGGGCATGCTCGACGTCTTTTATTGACTCCTTTTTTCTGAAGGCACCAGCTTCTGCTTTCCTTGACGCGCGATTAAATAGGCGTGCCATCAACGATGAGAGCGTAGTATGATTGCGCCGTCGAAATGCAGAGTATGCCGCCTCCACCTTTTTTCCCAATTGTTTCTCGTCTACAATATTCTTCTCCCCCTTGTCATTCATCAATTCCCGATTGATGATGCCACACTCGAGAACGAGTCTGGCAAGTGTGCGAACGGTGTATGCTCCCCTACTGAAACCAAACAGGTAAATATGGTCGCCAAGTTCGTAACAACGCACTAACTCGGTATATAGCTGGCACACATTCCGCTTCAAGCCGTACCCGAATGCCCCGCCCAGCAGCTTCAGCGGCAACAACCGCTCGGTTCCTACGCCGTCATCGTAGAACGCAACTTGCTGCTTTTTTGTGGGATCGCTGAGGTGGCTCGACAGATCGAGCGATTCATATAGCCTGAATACGTTCGTTCCTCGGCCTTTGATGGTGGTATTCCCGGTACCGTCGGAGCAGATGATGATATTCTTTCCCACAGCTAGATTGGATGGTGTTGCGTTGGCCAACGTCCAATCTACCAGACAGCATCATGGCATTCAACAATTATAAAGGGCGAATGCGTGCAATTTTTGTCCTGGAATGCTGACCTTACAGGGTGCCAGACGGTAGATCTGGCATGTGAAGGACTCCATCAGCGGGCTACGACGAGCTGCTGTGTGGCTTGCGAGGCGGGCGTTTCGAGGCGGACCATGTAAACGCCTGATGCCAATGCCACATCGGCGCGTACGGTGTACGTTCCGGCGTCGTGCATGCCTTCGGCGAGCGTTTCCACGCGGCGGCCGAGCACATCGTACACGTGCAGGCTGGCGTCGGTGCGTGTGTCGATGGTGTAGCTGATGGTGGCGCGGTCGCGGGCGGGGTTGGGGTAGATGGTTTCGAGCCCAAAGGTGTAGGCTGTTTGAAAAGCCTGTTCTTCGGTGCCAAACGAGAAGGAGGCCCGCTCGATGCGCCACGACTCCGTGGCCCTCGGAACCGTCACGGTGCCAAAGTTGAGGCGTACCTGTATGGTCTGCCCGGCAAACGGCAGCAGGTTGAAGGTGCTGCGCACGATCCCGCCGCTGGTGCCACTGAACACAGGCTCGCCCTGCATCGGGTGCGTCACATCCGGTACGAACTGCGAGGGATAGGCCATCGAGGTAGGCGCGAGCACGGTCCACGTGGCGCCGCCATTTGCGGAGACCGACAGGTTGCCGCCACGCTCGGTACCCAGCATGTAGCTGTGCGCCAGCTCGACGGCGGCCGAGACGACGTTGGACGGCACCGCCACTGGGGCCAGCACAAGCGCCGAGACGGCTACGGAATCGGCTGTTGGCGTAAGCACCCAGGACTCGGTGCCTGCTTGGGTCCAATAGCCTGTCTCTGTTGCACTGGCCAGCGCGTTGGTCCGCTCCGTCAAGACGCCTGCCCGCACCTCGAAGCGGTAGCGTGCCTGTGGGGCATCCACGGGCAGCCAGTACGTGGCGCCCTGGGCATCGGTGGCTTCTAGGTAGTAGCCGATGGTAGCGTCGGCGGTGGGCAGCGTGAAAGCGGTGGAATAGAGCTGCGTGCTCACGGCAGCGAGCGGTCGGCGGATGTCGGCAGCGCCATCGACCTGATACACCAGGTCGATGTTGCGGACGGTACCCGATACCGCCTCGGCCTCCACCAACAACTCGCTGCCCGCCTCGTCGGTGTCAGGCAGTGGGGTGTGTGTGATGACGGGGCCATAGCCCGATGCATCGGCCAGGCCACGCGGGCCAAGGTGCCGCAGCAAGGCGCCGAGGTGGGCGCCGCCGTAGAGGTCGAGGTCGGCTTGGACCAGCGCCTCGCCCGCGTCGCGGTACGTCATGCCGGGCATCAGGTAGACGTGCGAATACAGGTTCAGGCGGTCGAGCACATGCTGGCCCACCTCGGGCCAGATCTGCATCATCGTGGTGGGCCAGATCAGCCCGATGCGGTGGATGGATCCGCCGCAGCACGAGAGCACCTCGGGATAGGCCTCCTGCCGCTCAAACCGCCGCCCTGGCCACAGCGCGCCGCTGCCGTCTTCGCGGAGCCCCATGTCCCACCGGAAGCCCTGGAGCCAGTCGGCAACAGGCACGGCGCCCGATTCTATCAGGCCGCGCACGTAGGACCCGGCCCAGTAGTCGGCCCAGCCCTCGTGCCAGGACCGCCCTTCAAAGCCTACCAGGAGCCCCGGCGCACTGCTCTCCGCGAGGGCATGGGCATACTCATGCAGGATGACAAAGGCGTCCTCGGCATCGTCTACGCCACCGAAGCCAAAGGCAATGTGATTGTCGAGCGGGGTGTAGCGCGAGTCGTCGGCGGCGCCCAGGCCGTGCGGGTTGACGGGGATAGGGCCTTGCTGGATAGGGCGCCCGATGTCAAGCGACTGGATGTAGCGCTGACTCTTATCCATGTGGTAGTAGACCATCACGGCCTCGAAGCCCTCATCGTCACGCGGGAACTGGAAGCCCTCGGGAGACGATGCGGTGGGGACGGGGATGGAGCGAAACAGCCCCACGGTGTCGGTGACGTTCACGAAGGGGCCGAGCAGTTCAAACTGGCCGTCAGACCGCTGGGTGAGGTCGCGCAGGGCAACGGTTTTTTGGGCGGCGTCCAGCGCGGGCGAGTTGCGGTCTTCGTTATCCACAATAGGATCGCCGTAGAAGGTGCCCGTGCTGGTAAGCGGGTCGGGGTCGAAGACGAGGCCCGTGCCGTCGGTGCGGCGAGCGGCGGGTGGCACGGTGCGGGCAGGTGCAGGCAACGCTCGCGCCATCGGCGGCTGCAGAGGCGCTGGCCGCGCCAGGGCCGTAGGTGCGGCGGTGCGGTGGGCATGGGTGGAGAGCGGGCGCAGATGGATGACCTGGCGGGTGTGCGCATCCAGCAAGACTTCCCAGTCCTGCGCAGGCGTCCGCATCGCAAGTTGCCACGCCAGACGTGGCGGGTCGCTGGGGTACACGGTCAGCGTCTGGCGCGCCACCTCGGCACGGTCAGCGGCGATTTCGGTCTCGGCAAAGCTGCGTGCTTCCGCTTCCGAGACGGCGGGCGTCACATCCAACACCGCGGTGCGCAGGTGGGTAGCGTAGCGGTTGGTCACCATCGTGGGCCGCCCCTCGGCGCTCAGGTTGACCTGCACAAAGCGAAAGTACACGGGCACGCCCTTATACATCTGCTGGTAGCGCAGGTGGGTGGCATACGTCGTACGGCGCTCATCGACCAGATCGAGGTCTTGGAGCGACGCGTCTAGCCCAAACGCTGCCGCGTGGGTGCGCAGGTAGACGTGGGCCGCCCGCTGCGGCTCGGCAGCGTCGGCGATATCTGTTTGGATGCGATACTGCGCCCGGAGCGTGCCGCCGGCCACGTCGGCCCGGGTAAACGCCGTCGCCGAGGTAGGCGCGGTCGTCAGTGCGTCAAGCGTGACGCGCGACTGCCAGCGCGGCTGCAGGTCGGTAGCGATGGGCACCGCTTTTTGAGCGAGCAGCGCGGGCGCACACAGGCACGCCAGCAGAAAGAAAGCGGAAAGGCGCATAAGTGGAACCGCGACAGAAGGTACGATGGGTGGAAGGCTTCTGTACCACGCACACGATAGGCGCAAAAGGGGGCGCCTGGCAAGGCTATACCTCCGGAATACACGCGGCGCCCGCGAGATGCTTAATGTGCGCCGTACGTGCTCGCGCAGCTACCGAAACGGATGTGACGGCATGGCATTGCTTCAGGCAAGGAAGCGTGGCGGCCGGAGTTCTCGAGTGGGAGCCGTTCGTGGCGCCACGTGTAACCTTCGCTCCATGCGCCTCGTCTTGAGGCCGACATGTGAGCATCACCACGGGAACGCAACCCAAGCCCCCAGCCGTGAACCAACGTCAATTTGAACATCTGGTCCGCCAGCATCAGCACCGCATCTATGGGCTCGCCTATCAGATGCTCAGCGATGCCGACGAAGCCGCCGATGTCACCCAGGTCGTACTGCTCCGCTTCTGGAAGCATCGCGACCGGGTGGAGCAGGACCGGCTCATCGGTTGGCTGCTGCGCGTCACGCGGAACGCCAGTATCGACGCCCTGCGGAAGCGCGCGGCCTCACGCGAGAGCGTCTTTACCGGCGAGTACAACCCGCTAGACCACGCGCCCACCTACGAGCGGGCGCCGGACGACCGCTGCCAGGCCGAGATGAACAAGCAGACGCTGCAACGTACGCTGGACGGCATGCGTGAACCCTACCGAAGCCTGGTGATTCTCCGGGAGATACAACAACTGAAGTACGACGAGATATGCGAAGCGCTGGATTTGCCGCTGACTACGGTGAAGGTCTACCTGCACCGCGCTCGCAAAATGCTTCGTGCCGCATTACAGGAGGTACTGCACCATGAATCCATTTGAGGATCCCCATGCAGCCGCCCACGGCCCCGACACGCACCTAGAGGCCTACCTCGATGGCGACCTTTCCGACGAGGAAATCGCCGCTCTCGCTCGCACGCTTGCCGCCGACCCGGCCTTGCAGAGCGAGCTTGACCTGGCCCGCGAGGTCAAAACACTCCTTCCCGGGCTCGATGCGCCGCCGTGCCCACCCGAGGTGACGCAGGCGGTCTTCCGCACCACGCGCCGTTGGGCCTGGGCCGAGCGCCCGCGTCAG
>JBCCMF010000285.1:0-6119 GCA_039026435.1 Bacteroidota bacterium | reverse complement strand
CTAGCCGAGGAGGCTTTCGCAAGGGCGGCGCTCCGAATACCATGAAGCCCGAGGCTAAGCTCAACTGGGGAATGGCCTCCATAACGACGTGGCCACCCAGACTCCAGCCCACGAACAAAGCATTCTGGATATCCAGTTCTCGTGCAAACTGGCTCAGCACCTTGGCGTAACCAGGTAACGAATATGCTTTATCTGGGGTCGCTGACCAGTCCGAGGCACCATGCCCAGGAAGATCAAGAGCAAAAATTTGGTATCTAGATAGGGCAGCACTCTGAATTTGGTATTTAAAAGCACCCGACGATAGCGAATTACCATGTACAAATACGATTGGAGGCCCATCAGCCAGATTCTCTTCGTACGCAATTTTGAGGCTACCGATTTTAAGGTGCTTTTTCACTGGGACTCTCCAATGGCTCTAGCGCGTGCAGAGCAAGCTAGTCTGTCAACCTTACGGATTCAAGTTTGGCCCGGCCAGCGACACGGCTTTGGCAACATGACGCCGTACTTCGAGCGCATGCTGTGGTCCTACTTCGCCGAGCACCTGCTGGACGACTACCGCCCCGACGCCATCAACATGACGCTGCCCGAGGACTGACGGCACTCCCCAGCAAAACTTACATGAGAGAAGCTGTAGCGCCAAGCGTTACAGCTTTCTTTTTTACTCAAAATCGTCGCATAATACGTACATAAATTTAATTCGTATGAATCTGAATAAAGCCTCCTGCGCAATGTTTCTCCTGGCCAAAAAATCGCTTTAAAGGCTCAAAATCGTCTTTATGCCGATTAGAGGGAAGTGTAAATCCACGAGTAAGATGTGGGCTAATTGGTGGGTCCATGTGCCAACACACACTTTCGTGTTCACACACATACTCATCTAGCTACGGAGACCCGTCATGACTACGTTCAACGTTCCTACCCGCGAAACTGCCCCTGAAGCCGCACGCTCGATCTTCGACGCGCTGAAGCAGCAAGTCGGCATGGTGCCTAACCTGTACGCCACCGCCGGGTACTCGCCCGCCACGCTGAAGGCCAGCCTCGACTTCAGCCACGCCGTAGAGGGCAACGCCTTCCGCCAGCGCGAGGTGCAAGCCATCAACCTCGTCGTCTCGCAGGTGAATGACTGCTCGTACTGCCTGGCCGCCCACACCACGCTCGCTAAGATGAACGGCTTCAGCGAAGACGAAACGCTTGAACTGCGCACCGCCACCTACGACGACGCCAAGCTCGGCCCTGTGCTGCGCCTCGCCAAAGAGTTGACCGAAGGCCGCGGCCGCGCCTCGGATGCCGCCGTGCAAGCCTTCTTCGACGCGGGCTATGACAACGCCGCGCTGATTGAGCTGATCGCGCTGGTCTCCATCAAGACGTTCTGGAACTACGTGCACAACACGACGGACGTGCCGGTGGACTTCCCCGCCGCACAGCCGCTACCCGCACTCGAGGTTGCCTAACCCGCACCTCAGCCTTATTGGGAGGGCACAGGCGCCCGGGGTAGCGTCATGGTGCCTCGGGCGTCGCTTGTTATGGCGGACAGGCCAAACCTCAGCGCTCGGGTGTCGTTCAAGATGATCCATCCGTTTAGCAAGACCACGCCCCATGATTGTTCGCACCGATGCTGTTGTGCTGCGCCATATGGCGTACGGCGAGACGAGCCAGATCGTGACGCTGTTCACGCGCGAGCACGGCAAGGTGTCGGGAATGGCGAAGGGGGCGCGGAAGATGCCCAACCGCTTCGGCTCGGCGCTAGAGCCCATGTCCTACGTGCAGGTGGTCTATTACCACAAGGAGACGCGGGGCCTGCAGACGCTCACGCAGAGCACCCACGTGCAGCCCTGGCTGCGCCTCACGCGGTACCTGGAGAAGCTGGCGGTTGGCCAACGCATGATGGAGGTGCTCAACGGCCTGCTCGAAGACGGCGAGGCCAACCCGTCGCTGTTCAACCTGACCGTAGACGTGCTGGCCGCGCTCGACGGCGCCGAGCACCACGCCCGCAACCTGCTGCCGTACTTCGAGCTACAGGTGGCCATCCGCTCGGGCTTCACGCCCCGCCTCGACGGCGACGCCATCCGCGCCCTGCCCGAGGAGGGGGGCGTGCTCGACCTGGAACGCGGTGCCGTGCGCACCGACGCACCGGGCAGCACCAGCATCCGCCCCGCCTCGCGCGGTGCGCTCCGCGCCTTCGCGCTCTTCTGCCGCCTCGACCTCGACACCCTGCTGCGGATGGAACTTACCGATACGCAGCGCCAAGAGGTGGAACACCTGGTCGAAGCCTACATGCAGCATCACTTCGACACGGCCTACCCCACCCGCAGCACGCGCATTATTGGCCAGATCCTCGATGCCGCCCGCGACGCCTGAGACCACCTCTGGCAATTTTATAGTGCAGCACACTGTAATCTTGTCATCCCGAGCGGAGCCGAGGGATCTCCCCCGATTACGGATTGCACAACCTCAACGTGGGAGATCCCTCGGCTACAGTCTTCGACTTTCGCTCGGGATGACAACCTTGATCGCAAAATCATCTCTCAGAGCGGGTATCAGAGCCCGCCGCTTTCAAAAGTGCAACGGATGCGTGCGCACACATTGCGCCGAGACAAGCGACGTTCGTATACTGTGCAACACATGTGATATATGTTTTGCACACCTCGACCGATCTGCCGTCATGAGCCGCCGTCAACTGACCCAAAAGCAGCATGCCTTCCTGACGTACATCACCCGCCACATCCGCGAGACGGGCGTGTGGCCCACCTACCGCGAGATCGTCGAGTACTTCAACTACCGCTCGCCCAACAGCGTCACCCAAAACCTGCAGGCGCTCCACAAGAAGGGCTTCCTCACGCGCAACGGCGACGGCTACGACCTGGTGGACAGCAAGGCGCCGCCCACTGAACTCACGGGCATCCCCGTGAAGGGCATTATCACCGCTGGGCACTTGCAGGAGGCCGTGGAGGCCAACCTCGGCACCATCACGCTGGAGACGCTCTTCCCCAGCCTGCACCGCATGTTTGCCATCCGCGTCTCGGGCATGTCGATGAAGGGCGTGGGCATCTACGACGGCGACTACGTGCTGCTGATGGACGAAGACATTCCCAATGGCGGCATCGGCGCGGTGCTCTTCAACGGCGAGACCTCGCTCAAGCGCGTCTACTACGATGCGCAGGGCTTACGCCTGGAGCCAGCCAACGAGGAGTACGACGACATCGTCATCCGCCCCGATGTGTTCGAGGAGGTGCGCATCATGGGCCGCTACGTAGGCCATGTCAACCGCAGCGGTATCTTCCGCGCCGGGCGTATGCCACGCTACGAGGCGTAAGCGTAGCCGACCTGAGCATGACGCCCGCCTACCTCACCAGCGCCTTCGCCTACGACACGGCCGTCAACCGACGATTGCTTGATGCGCTCAGGGCGTTGCCAAACGTAGGCGAGCGCACCCAGGCGGTCTTCGCGCACATCTTGGCCGCGCGTGCCGTCTGGATAGAGCGTCTGCAACACGACGGCCGCTCAAGCACGCCGGTGTGGCCCACGCTCGATTGGGATGCCTGCGAGGCCATGATCGAAGGCAACGACCAAACGTATACTGCCTACCTCGCTGAGGTCTCTCTGGCCGATCTGGAAGCGCCGTTCACGTACTACAACAGCACAGGGCGCGGCTTCACGAACCGCCCGCTCGACGTGCTGATGCATGTGCTCATCCACGGCGGCTACCATCGCGGACAGGTTGCGCAAGCCGTGCGGCTCTCCGGCTACCAGCCGATGAACACGGACTACATCTTCTACCTTCGCGAGTGACCGCGCGCTGCCCGTCATCACGCATCCTGACGGCCCAAGCGCCTGCGCCTCGCTTTTCGTCATATCCGATCCCCATCGGGTATACACAACATCGGTAAATCCTTACCATCCGGGCTCATGCGAAGCACCCTTCTTGTTGTCTGCCTGACGGCATGCCCACCTACATTCGTGGCGCTTGCTCAAGAAAGCGATTGGGAGGTTTTCGACCTCACGGATGCAGTGACCCAGGGCGTCATGGACATGCAAAACCGCCCGTGGATCGGCACAGCCACTGGTGATCTACTCGTCTATGACGGATTCACCTGGACGCGGACGACGTGTTTCCCAGGGCCTGTCAGTGCTTTGGCAACCTCGCCCGACGGCTATGTGTGGTGCGCCGTAGCCCGCGATGGCATCGGCGGAGGGGTCGCTCGGTTTCATACAACGTACAGGGCCGCCCTTGGCGTAAAAGAGGACATGCTGCGCAACCGATACGTGTATTCGATGGTGGCGGATGCCCGCGGTACCATCTGGTATGCCGACGTTGGCCCCAAAGGCATAGGACGCCATGACGTGCAGACGTGGGACGGCAAACAGTGGCATACAGCTCAGCCAGCGGACTCGCTCTCGTTTGGCGTGCTTGCTCCAAGGAGGCAAGGCGGGATGTGGGGCGCGTTTTGGGCGCCTTCGGGCTATTCCCTTGCGCATCACGATGGTCAGGGGTGGCAGCCTGCCCTACAGCTTTCGCCTCATCTGTCCGTGTCGTCGCTACTCGATACGGAGGACCGATTATGGGTTGGCACAACGGATGGTCTGCTTGAGATCGACCGAGACCATGTTGCGCACCGCCATGTTGTACCCAGTGGTGATTCGGTGACAGCGCTAGCGCTTCGTGAGGCCCGTGACGTGTGGGTGGGGACGCAGGATGGACTCTTCCTCTTCGAGCAAGGCGCGTGGCGACGCATCGACCTCATCGCTGCGGGCCTGCCCGGGGAGCACGTCACGATGCTGCTTCCCGAGCTGAACGGAGCCTTATGGGTCGCCGCCCGAGATGAAGAAAACCAGCAAAGCGGGCTTGCGCGGTACACTCCCGCCCCAGCTTCTACATCGTCCAGCGAAGAACCTGAAGCCGTAGACTACGATGCCACACTGGATGCGTATCCCAACCCCACGAGTCAGGGCGTGCAGATTGGTTTCACAGCCACCCACGGCAGTCAGTACACATTGCAGATCCACGATGTGACAGGGCGACGCCTTGGCCAGTATCAGCGACGGCTGGCGCCCGGGCAACCGTGGAACGTGACGTGGCAGCCTGACTCTAACCTCTCGGCTGGGATCTACGTGCTGGTGCTCTCGGATGAGCAGCGTGTTGTGGCAAGACGCAGCGTGTCGGTACTGCGATGAGTCGCGTGCTGAAACGGATGCGGGCGTCAGGCATCTGGGGTAATGAAGAGCGAGGCCATCTGTATGTCCGATCTACGTCCCGCGCACCCAGCGTTGCAGGATGAGCGTGAGCACAAACAAGCCAAGCGCCACGAGCACACCGATGGACCACCCTGCCGAGGCCAACAGCACCGCATCCAGCAGCGCTACCCCTGCGATGAGCCGCCCGATGGCGAGGCAGACCTGCCCACGCCGCAGCCAGCCATAGCACAGTACGACCCAGCCGAAGAGCAGCAGCGGCAGCACCGACATCCAGCCGAGCGGTACCTGGAACGCGTAGACCAGCGCTGGAAGCACGAGCAGCAGCAGCGGCCACCGCGCCAACACGCCAGGCGTGCCTTCTTGCTTGGCAATAAACGTGAGGCCGACGATGTAGCCGAGCAGCATCAGCGCCGCGAGGCCAAGGTCCAGCGTCCAGGCGGTCGTGAGGCTGGCAAAGGCGGTGAGGTACACCATCGCGCGGGTGAGCGCCATGACCAGCGGGCTCAGCGGGTTGGTCTTGTGCCACACGTCGTACAATACGATCAGCGCAATCAGCACCAGCCCCGCGACGAACGCCGGCCATCCGGTAACCGCCAGCATCGCGCTGCCTACCACGAATAGCACCACCGTCATGGTCCAGGCGGCCTGCAACGGCACCTGCCCCGACGGCAGCGGCCGAGTGGGGCGCTCGCGGCGGTCGATCTCCAGGTCCAGAACGTCGTTGAGCACCATGCCTGCCGTGTAGAAGCACACCATCGCGCCAGCGACGAGGGCGGCGTGGGCATCGAGCGCAACATAGCCCGCCAGCGCAAGGCCTACCAGCGCGTTTGACGCCACCGTGGGGCTGTTGGAGATGCGGGCGAGATCGAGGTAGGGCTTGAGCCTCATCGGAGCGCGGCCTGTGCCTGATGCACCCACTCGAACTCGCG
>JBCCMF010000284.1:0-6173 GCA_039026435.1 Bacteroidota bacterium | reverse complement strand
GACCAGAAATACTGACAGGGTGTCTCTGTGAAATCTAACGTTAGCCTTCGACGAGTGAAGTAAAATTAACTATGCGATCGATCCTACTCATCATGAAAAACGCTTGACCACCTCTAACAGCACGATGGACATTCAGTTGCAGTAGGTCGGATAGGTTCGCCTGGGATGATCTCGTCTAGCGCCCCAGCACCTTGGCCAGGGTCTCCAGCGGAGCGGTATCAATCGGCTCCTCGCCGCGCTGGCGGAGGAACGCGTTGATGGGGTCGTGCAGCGCGATGGCGCGGTCCACCTCGGCGTTGCTGCCTTGCTTGTAGGCGCCGATGCGGATGAGGTCTTCGGCGTCGCGGTAGGCGGCCATGAGGCGGCGGGCCTTCATCGCGGTCTCCTGCTCGTTGGCGGTGGCGAGGCGGGGCATCAACCGGCTGACGCTGGCCAGCACGTCGATGGCGGGGTAGTGGCCGGCGTGGGCCAGCTTGCGCGAGAGCACAATGTGGCCGTCCAGGATGCCGCGCACGGCATCGGCCACGGGCTCGTTCATGTCGTCGCCATCCACCAAGACGGTGAAGACGCCCGTGATGCTGCCCGTGTCCGACGGTCCCGCCCGCTCCAGCAGACGCGGCAAGAGGGCAAAGACGGACGGCGTGTAGCCACGCGTGGTGGGCGGCTCGCCCACGGCCAGGCCGATCTCGCGCTGCGCCATTGCCACGCGCGTGACCGAGTCCATCATCAGCAGGACGCTCTTGCCCTGATCGCGAAAGAACTCGGCGACGGCCATCGCCACGCTGGCCCCCTTGACGCGGGTCATCGCGGCTTGGTCGCCCGTGACCGCGATGACGACAGAGCGGCGCAGGCCCTCCTCGCCCAGGATGTCGTGGATGAACTCCTGCACCTCGCGCCCGCGCTCGCCGATGAGCGCGATCACGTTGACGTCAGCTTGGGTGCGGCGGGCCATCATGCCCAGCAGCGTGCTCTTGCCCACGCCCGACCCGGCGAAGATGCCCACGCGCTGGCCGTGGCCCATCATCAGAAACGCGTCCATCACGCGGATGCCCGTGGGCAGCGGCTCGCTGATAACCTGGCGGTCGAGCGGCGGCGGCGGGTCGGCATGGACGGGCTGCTCGTGCGTGAAGTTCAGCGGGCCTTTCCCGTCGATGGGCTGGCCGTTGCCGTCGAGCACGCGCCCGAGGAGTCCATAGCCCACCTTGACGCTGAGCGGCAGCGCCGAGCGCTCAACCAAGCATCCGGCGCGAAGGCCAGCGGTTTGCTCCAGCGGCATCAGGACGGTGGTGCGGCCGCGCACGCCCACGACTTCGGCTTTGACGCGCCGTGCCAGCCCGTGCGCCTGCTCGTGGATGTAGCACAGCTCGCCCACGGCAGCATGCACATCGGTAGCCTCCACCAGCAGGCCCACTACCGTCTTCACGCGGCCAAAGGCACGCGGCTTCGGCGGGTGGTGCTTAATGTGGTGCAGGGCGTTGAGGAGAAGGCTCATGCGGGGTTTTGCGTTTCAGCGTCGGCGGTCTCCAGGCCGGCCAGCAGCTCAGCCTTCAGGTTGGCGTAGAGTTCGTCTTGTAGGCGGCGGATGGCTTGATCGGTGGTCTGCACAATCCAGTCGCCTTCGCTCAGCAGGGCGTCGGGCGTCCACGTCAGGTGGTTGAACAGCTCGTCCAGGCGGTCCACCACGCCCAGCTCTTGCAGCCGCAGGTAGTCGACGGGGTGGGTGCAGATTTCGACGGGCGCCTCGCCTGCTAGCTGGCCCACAGCCTGGCGTAGCGCCCGCTCGGCGGCCTTGATCTGCGCATGGGCAGGCGTCACCTCGGTGATGGCCTTGGCGGCCGTGAGCGCAAGGCGCAGCAGCGGCTGCTCGCTCTTCTCCAGGTGCACCTTCCACGCGTTCTTGAACACCACCAGCTTGTCGAGCAGGGCCTGGTGGCGCTCGGCCTGCTCGCTCTTCCACGTTTCGTGCTCGTCCTGGGCTTCGGCCTTCGCCGCAGCGTAACCGTCGGCGAAGGCGGCGTCTCGGGCGGCTGCGACCTCAGCTTCCAGCCGATCTTCCCACTCAGCCTCACGCTCGGCGTCCAACGCGGTGGCCTCCGGCTCGGGCTCAGGGGTGGGTGGTGGCGTGGGCTCGGGGAGGCTGCGCTTGAGCGGCTCAGGCAGCGGGAAGTCGGCCTCAAAGGCGGGCAGCTGTACCGCCACGGCCTCCATACCCGCTTCGGCGCGCCCCCGGCGCAACACGCCATGCAGACGGTACGAATCGGGCTCGGCAGGTTGGGCCTCGGGAGCTGCCTGCCACACCACCTGCGCCCGTTGGATGCGGGGCTGAGCCAGCGGATTGGCGGGCGGCCGTGCGGCAGCGTCCAAGGGTTCCAACTCGAAGGCTTTGAGGATGCGGGGCATGACGTGGGGCGTTGGTGTGGGGCGCCGTCCAGCCGGACGACGCTACGGCGGGGCGACCTACAGGAAGTCGTCGCCGCCGCCGCGCGACAGCGTGATCTCCTCTTTCTCTTCCAGGTCGGAGACGAGATCGAGCACACGGCGCTGGGCTTCTTCCACGTCGCGGACGCGGGTGGGGCCCATGATTTCGAGCTCTTCTTCCACCACGGCGCGGGCGCGCTCGCTGATGTTGCTGAGGAGCTTGCTCGTGAGCTCGGGCGAAGCGCCTTTGAGCGAAAGCACGAGGTCGCGCTGGTCCACTTCGATGAGGATGCGCTGCATGTCGCGGTCGGCCACGCCCGTGAGATCCTCGAAGACAAACATGAGCCCCTTGATGCGGTCGTAGAGCCCCTCGTCGCGATCCTTGATGTCGTCCATGATGACGCGCTCCGAGGTGCGGCTCGTCTTGTTGAGGATCTGCACGGCCTTGTCGATGCCGCCCATGTTACTCAGCTGCGAGCCGATCACGGAGCCGATCTGCTGGCGGATGACCTCTTCGACATCGGCCATGAGTTCGGGCGAGGTCTTGCCCATCGTGGCCAGGCGGTAGAGGATCTCGCTCTGCGAATCCTTCGAGAGCGTAGCCAGGATTTCGGCGGCTTTGTGCTCGTTGAGGTGCGCCAGGATGAGGGCCGCGGTCTGCGGATGCTCGTTCTGGATGAAGTTGGTCAGCTGCGTGGTCTCCAGCGTTTGCAGGAGGTGGAACGCCGAGACCTCCATTGCGGCCTCCACGCGCATCATGATCTCCTCCGCCCGGCGCGGTCCCAGCGCGTTCTGGAGCGCCGTGCGGGCAAAGCTGACGCCGCCTTGCGAGATGAAGTCGCGGCCCATCGCCAGGTCGCGGTAGTCGATCATCACCGCCTCCACGATCTCGCTGCTCACGTTGCGAAACTTGGCGATGGCCACAGAAATGGCCTCGACCTCGTTGTCGGGCAAGTGCGGCAGGATTTCGACGGCCGCATCCATGCCCAGCGCGATGAGCAAGATGCCTGCTTTCTCCGAGCCCTTGAGTTGGTTGAGGTGCTCTTGCACCTCGGCTTCAGACATCTCCTTGCTGTCCCAGCGGTCAGCGCGATCGATGAGCCCCTCGCCCAGTTCAGTGAGTGCGGTTTCAGTTGCTGCCATAGCGGTTCATCGTATTGAGGTTCTCTTCGCTCATCCACGTGCGCATCATTTCGGCGGCCTGCTCGGGGTTGTCCAGCACCGACTGGCGGATCTGGTCAAACATCAGGTGCTTGGCTTTGAGGCGCCGCTTGGCATCGGTGGAGAGCTTGCTCTGGTAGTAATCGTTGGCTGTGACGCCATCGAGGTCTTCGTCGTCCATGCCGCCCGTGCCCGAGGTGAGCAGCCGGGTCTCGCCGTCATACGTGGCGCCATCGCCACCGGGAGCCAGCAGCGGATCCAGCTCAGGCTCGGCAGCGATGGTCTGCACGCTCTTGGTCATGCTGCGGATGAGCCAGAGGGCCAGCAGGGCGGCCAGCGCCATAAAGCCGTAGCGGATGTAGAGGCTGATCTGCTCGCGTTGCTCCTGCTCGCGCCACTCGGCGGCCTGCGTGGCATAGACGGTCTGATCGAACTGGGTCTGGGAGATGGCGAATTGGTCGCCGCGCTGCACGTTGAAGCCCACGGCGTTCTTGACGATGGCCTCGATCTCCGTCAGCTCGTCGGCGGTGTATTCCTCCGTCTGCGGCTGCGCGTCTTCGTCATCGCCCAGCACGGGCAGCACCTTTTGGTTGAGGATGACCGAGACGGTGAGGTAGGCGATGTCGCCCACGCTCTTCTCGATGCGCTCCACGGTCTCGTTGATCTCGAAGTTGCGCACGCTGGCCGACTCCTCGTCGCCCTGGAACGCAGACTCCTGTCGCTCCTCGCTGCGGACGGTGGCACTCTCGGGGTCGATGGTGCTGCGCTGCGTGAAGCCGCGCGAGAAGTCAAGCTCCACGGCCACGCGCACGATGGCGTTTTCGTCGCCGAGGACGGCGTCGAGCATGCTCTGGGCTTTGCTGGCGAGGTAGGTCTCCTTGTCGCGCTGGAAGCGGAGCTGCGCCGAGGTCACCTGCGTGTCTTCGTTGGCGGCATCGGGGTTGGAGAGCAGGTTGCTCTGCATGTCGAGCACCGTCACCTGGGCCGGGCTGAGGTTCTCCACCGCTCCGGCTACGAGCGCCACGATGGCCTCCACCTGGGCGCTGCTGAGTTGGGCGCCGCGGGCAAGTTTCAACTGTACCGAGGCGCTGGGCTGTACCTGCGTTTCGCGGAACGGCGACCGCTCGGGCATGACCAAGTGTACGCGTGCCATCTCCACCTGCCGCAGATTGGCGATGGTGCGAGCCAGCTCGCCCTCGGTGGCGCGTTTCTCGTTGAGCTCTTGCATGAACTGGGTCATGCCCAGGCTGTTACCGTCGAAGACCTCGTAGCCTTTGATGCCGTCGCTGCCGAGGCCTTCGCTGGCGAAGCGCAGGCGAAGCTCGTGCACCCGCTCGCGCGGCACATGGATGGCGGTGCCTTGGGCCTTCAGGTCAAAGCCGATGCCTTCGTCGCGCAGGGCCTCCACGATGACGTTGGCATCGGCGGGCTGGAGGTTGCCAAAGAGCAGCGCGTAGCGGGGCTGGCTGTTGAGGTAAACGAGGCTGCCCAGCGCAACGATGCTGCCAGCCACGACGAGGCCGAGCATCGCCTTCTGTCCACTGGACAGGCGGCTGAGGAAGTCGCGTACGTTGTCGAGAAAAGGGTTCATCGGCTAGGGGGCGCCGTCGTAGGTCGTTGGGGTGGGTTTAAATCTGCATGCGCATCAGTTCCTGGTAGGTCTCCAGGCCCTTGTTGCGCACTTCGGTCATGAACTGGAAGGAGAGCTGAGCGCGGTTCATGGCCACCATCACTTCGTGGACGTTGTCCTGCTCGCCCGCCACGAAGGCCTCGATCTGCTCGTTCGACACCTTCTGGTCCATGTCCACGCTGTTGAGCAGGTCCTGCATCGTGTCGGTGAAGGATGACCCGTAGACATCGATGAAGGCATCGTCGCCGTCTATACCACGCGGTTGAGGCAATGCGGCCTCGTCGCCTACGCCGATCTGACCGCCCTGCCGCATCGCGCGGTTGAGGTCTTGGCCGCGCTGCATGCGCGCCTTGAGGTCGAACGGCACGCCGCCGCCGCCACGCCCAGCAATGAGGTCGATAGCCATGAGGAGCCTCGGCTTAGCCTTTCAGATCGATGAGGCCGCCCAGCTGTTGCGGCTGGACGCTGGCGTTGCCAGGGCCGTACAGCTTGAGCGCCATCGCCTCGCCCTGCGGGAAGAAACGGTCGATCATCTGCTGCTCGGCGCGGCTGACGCCTTCGGGAAGGGGGGCTTGCGGCGCCTGCTGCCGAGGCTGTTGCTCGGCCATCTGCGGCGCTTGCACACGGCTGGCCGGACGCGTAGGCGTCAGGGCGGGCAGGCTGTTTTGGTAGGCACGGATCGCATTCATGGGGCGTACCGGTGTAGCTAGGGGGTTAGATTTCTAGGGTGCGCTTGATCATCTCTTTGGCCGCCTGGACGGCCGTCAGGTTGGCTTCGTAGATGCGGTTAGCCGAGATCATGCGCGCCATCTCCTCCACCACGTTCACGTCGGGGTACTGCACATACCCGTTGGCATCAGCGTGAGGGTGGTTGGGGTCGTACTCGGCGCGGAGCTGCACCTGCTCCTCGATGTTGGTCTTCGGCCCGAGGTCTTGCCCCGCCATCGTCTCGAACGACGGTGAG
>JBCCMF010000283.1:0-6173 GCA_039026435.1 Bacteroidota bacterium | reverse complement strand
TGAGCGCTCTCGAGATCGACAAGCGTTTTTGGTTCGTTTTTGCGCTCCAAAAATGAACGTCCAGCCAAACGAAGCTACGGGCAATCCTGTTGGCAGGAGGTGACCGCAGGCGAAATCGCGCGTCGTCCGGCCAGACAACGCTACGAGGGTTTTGATCTCTATCCGGTCGAGGCTACTTTCTGAGCTATCGACGTCCTCGCACCCTCGACAGCCATCATGCTGCGCACGTTCTGGTCCCGCTTCTTCATCGCGCCGCGCCTGTACTTGGCGCTGGCCGTGCTGGCCGCGGTGTTCGTCGCCGGATACTTCGTGCCCGCGCTCGTGGTCATCGGCCGCGTCTTGGCGTGGGGGCTTGTGGCGCTCGTAGTGGTGGATGGCGCGCTGCTGTTTCGCATCCGCGACGGCCTCGCAGCCTCCCGAGCGGTGCCGCAACGCTTGTCGAACGGCGACGACAACCCCATCCGACTGACGGTGACGAACCACCACGCCTTCCCCGCCCGGATCGAGGTGGTCGATGAGCTGCCGATCCAGTTTCAGGTGCGCGATGCCTTGTTCGCGAAGCGCTTGGCACCGGGCGAGGCGTCGGCGTGGCAGTACACGGTGCGGCCCACGCGGCGCGGATCGTACGACTTCGGCGCGTTGCTCGCGTTCGCGGCCTCGCCTATTGGCCTGCTCCAGCGGCGCTACGCGTTCCATGCGGAGGGGACGGCCGTGCCCGTCTACCCCTCCTACCTCCAGATGCGGCAGTACGAGCTGCTGGCCATCAGCAACCGCCTGACCGAGGTGGGCATCAAGCCGCAGCGACGCGCGGGGCGGACGATGGAGTTCGACCACATCCGCGACTATGTCATCGGCGACGATTACCGGACGGTCAACTGGAAGGCAACGGCGCGGCGTGGGCAGCTGCGCGTGAACCAATACCGCGAGGAGCGGGGACAGTCGGTGTATGCGCTGCTCGACATGGGGCGTGTGATGAAGATGCCGTTCGAAGGGCTGACGCTGCTTGACTACAGCATCAACGCGGCGCTGGTGCTGAGCAACATCGCGATTATGAAACACGACCGCGCCGGGCTCATCACGTTCAGCCACGAGATGGGGCCGATGGTGCCCGCGTCGAAGCGGAACCAGCAGATGCGCGTCATCCAGGAGACGCTCTACAACCTCGACACCCAGTTTCTGGAGAGCGATTACGAGGCGCTGTATGCGCAGGTGCGTAGGCAGGTGCGGCAGCGGAGCCTGCTGCTGCTCTTCACCAACTTCACCACGCGCTCCGGGCTAGAGCGACAGCTGCCCTACCTGCAAGCGCTGGGACGTCAGCACGTGGTCGTCGCCATCTTCTTCCAGAACACCGAGCTCGACACGCTCCTGCACACGCCCACCGACACGACGGAATCCGTCTATATCCGGGCGATGGCTGAGCACTTCACGCGGGAGCAGACCGAGCTGGTGGCGATCCTGCGGCAGCACGGCATCCAGTCTATCCTGACGCCGCCGAGCCAACTCACCGCCAACACCATCAACCGCTACCTGGAGATCAAGGCGCGGGGCACGCTGTGAAGCACGGCTCGCCCACCCAGCTCTTGCACGACCTCACCGACGGCAACCGCACGACCGACGGCGGTCTCCTGTGGGAAGAGCAGGAGCCGGATGGTGCCGGTGAGGTAGCGGGACATCTATTTGCCTTGATTTTCTTCGCCTCAGACCTGACACTACCACCTACGTCCAAACGCAAATGTAGTACGAGCACATGGCAGGTTGGGTAGCGCGCGCAGGCACGGTTCTGATGATCGTGTGGATGATCGCAGGCAGCGCATATGGGCAGTCGCTGCTGCAGCGCGGTCAGGCGGCGTACCAAGTGGGTGAGATGGACGAAGCCATCGCGCTCTTCCAGCAGATCGACGGCGACTCAACGACCGTTGCCGAGGCGCACTTCTGGCTCGCGCGTGCCTACATGGAGCTCGCCCCGCCTGACCTCGCGGCCGCTCGGCGCGCCATCGGGCGTGCCCGCAAGGCCGACACCGAGAACCGGGACTACCGCGCCATGAGCCTGCTGCTGGCCGGCGAGAGGCGCTGGCGCGTGCTGCCCATCGTCAAGGAGGCGTGGCTGCGGCTGATGGCACGGCTCGTCATCCGGCAAGACAGTGCCAACGCGTTTGCCCACTACCTCATCGGCGACCGTCTCGCCGCCGAGTACGACGCGCTGCACGAAGGCATCGGCTTCAAGCTGCGCGACGACCTGACGGACTTCGGCTCGCTGGCTGACGTCTTCAACACCGAACGCGGGGAAGGAGAGTTGCCCACGAACAAGCTCGCCGAATCAACCCGGCAGGTGTTTGGCAACGATACGGGGCTAGGTGGCGACCCTCTGAACCGCTTCGGCAATTACGACCGCCTGCCCATCGTACTCGACACGGACATCAACGATGACGAGTTGGCCGAAGTGGAGTTCATGGAGAACTACGTGCAGGGCCGCCCACTCGATGCCGTCAGCAAGCAGCAGCGAGCGCTCGTGACCTACCGCCAGGCCAAGGGCCACCTCATGAAGGCACTGCGCATCGACCCGTATTTCCCCGAGGCCTACGCCTCGCTCTCCCGCCTCATCGCCATGACGGGCGTGTACAAGGATGCCGCTCCGATGCTGGCCATCATGGAAGAGCACTACACACACGACCCCAACTACTGGCTGCTCAAGGGCTTCTTTGCCGTGCGCGATGACAGGCTGAGAGACGGCGAGGCCGCCTTCGCCCGCGCCGAGGATTTGATGAATGCCGAGGACTGGGCGCCCTACGTGGACCCAGGGTGGTTCGCGGACGATGTTGCAGAGGCCGAGTCTTATTGGGACGCCCAGGACGAGCGCATGCTCACCGCCACGAACGAGCGCCGCGCGCATCACATCGCTCGTATGATCTATGCTGACCTCCGCTTTGGGTCAGGCAAGCAGCGGGGTTGGGAAACCCATCCGGGAGAGATCGTGGCGCGCTACGGCGAGCCCATCGCCGAGGTGCGCTTCCAAGACCTGCTCGACCACTACATGCACTGGGTCTACGACAGCCGCCTCAAGTTCACCTTCATGGACCTCGGCAAAGCAGGCCGCTTCACGTTCTTCTCCCCGAAATCGCAGCAAATGGCTGGCGAAGGAGAGCAAGCATCGCGGGTAAACCCCTGGAAGGTTGACGCCACACTCCGCGCCCGAGAGCTGATCCAGGAAGAGCCGGAGCGGTTGATCGAGATGGAAGGCACGACGTTTCCGCACCTCGCCTATCAACTCCGCGGGGAGGCGGGGCAGGCCGATGTATGGATTCCGGTCGGCATCCCGGTCGTTGTCAAGCCGCTGGGGCTGCCGTTCCGCGGTGGCGCGTATCTGGTGGCGGAGGCTACGCGGCTGGAGGCCCAGGCCCAGGTACGAGGCGTCTTGAATGCGCGTTCACTGGCACGGCGCTACGCTGAAGGGCAACTGGTTGTGCATACCCATGCGCTCTCGGCAGCCCCGGGTAGCTACGAGCTGGCCATCGAGTTTGACGTGGGCGAGACGAGCCAGGCGTACGGCCACACGCGGCGGCCCCTCCAGGTGCGCACCTTCGGCGACAAGCTGGCCCTGTCAGATCTGGTGCTGGCGTATATGATCGAAGAAGGCGATGAGGAGGACGGTGCCGCCGGGCGTTCCGTCACGCGTGATGGCGTTACGCTGGATCTGGCCCCGTGGGGCGTCTTCCAGGCGGGCGACCCGCTCTATCTCTACTTCGAGACGTACAACCTTGCCCGGCAACCCGATGGCACCGCACGCTATGACGTTGAGGCCGTTATCGTGAAGGACAGGCGCGGCGGCGGCTGGACGAAGATGCTGCGCCGCGCCTTCAGTCGCCGCGCCAAGCGCCGAGGCGTGAGCGTGTCCTCCACGCGTACCCTCGTCCCCGGCGAGCCCACAGGCGACTACCTCCTGCTGGACACGAGCGGACAGGCGCCAGGGACCTATGCGGTGGTCGTCAAAGTGACCGACAAGGTGACGGGCAAATCCGTCCGTAGCGGCCAGTCGGTCATGTTGCAGTGACGGTTCAGGCTGCAGGGGAGATACGCTCGTGAAGACGGCGAGGGCGGCCGAGATCGGGCTGTCTGTTTAGCGCACGAGGCGCAGGTGGGATTATCCTCCCTTTATGGGATCTTATCTTGTAGAAGAGCAGGGCGTGGAATAACTTCGTCACATTGGCCCAGGGCCAACGATCTCGTGCGTTTGGGTTTCGCTTCTCTATGCTGGCGACGTTTCTGTTTTTTTTTCTGGCGACGGTCGCGATTGCGGCGGCGCTGGGCATGTTGATCGCTCGAAACCCGGTCTCTAGCGCACTCTGGCTTATCCTCAACATGTTCTGCATCGCGGGGCTCTACCTGACCCTCAACGCGCAGTTCATTGCAGTTATACAGGTGTTGGTGTACGCGGGCGCCATCATGGTGCTCTTCTTGTTCGTGCTCATGCTGCTCAACTTGGCGGAACTGCCCGATGTGCAGCAGGCCGACTGGAAGAAGGGCGCCGGGTTCGTCCTCGTGGTGGGCATCCTGGCGCAACTTGCCTACATCGTGGCGATGAGTACGGGCACCCTCCCCGACATGGGCAGCCTGGAGCAGACGGTCACTACCGGGTCGCCCCAGGCCATCGCGCGCGTGCTGTTCACGCACTTTGCCGTCCCGATGCAGATCATCGGCGCGCTGCTGCTGGTGGCTACCATCGGCGCGGTGATGATCGCCAAGCGCCGGTTCATCTGAGCGTGTCGTCTCTACCATTCTCGACTGACCTGCCTACATGGAAGTTGCCCTTAACTGGTACCTCGGGCTGAGTGCCATCCTCTTCACCATCGGGGTACTGGGCGTGCTGATCAAGCGCAACGCCATCCTCATCCTGATGTCGGTGGAGCTGATGCTCAACGCCGTCAACCTGTCGCTGGTGGCGCTCAGCCAGGCAATGGGCGATGTGACGGGGCAGATCCTGGTGTTTTTCGTCATGGCCGTGGCGGCTGCTGAGGCCGCCATTGGGCTCGCGCTCGTCATCGCCATCTTCCGCAACAAGCTGACGGTGGATGTGGCGGAGATCAACCTCTTCCGGTATTGACACCGACGCTGAGATATGTATATGCGTTTAACCTTGTCATCCCGAGCGGAGGCCGTAGGCCAGAGCCGAGGGATCTCCCCCGAATACGGATTGCACAACCCTAAAGTGGGAGATCCCTCGGCTGCGCTCGGGATGACAAGAGCGAGCGGTGTGGTGGATGGTCAACGATCAGAAATAGCGTAACTCAACCTAGCTCCAGCCCTTCATGGACACTGCCGTACTGATCTGGCTCATCTTGATGCTCCCGCTCGCTGGGGCCATCCTGAATGGCCTCGTCCCGCTGTTTGTGCCGAGTCTGCGCACGCGCGAAGGCCTGATCGGGACGGTGGCCACGGTCATGGTGGCGATCCCGTTCCTGCTGACGGTTGCGCTCTTCATCCCCACGCTGGGCGGCCACGCTGAGCCCGAGGTGGTGCGCTACTTCACGTGGCTCTCGGCGGGCGACCTCACGGTGGACTTCGCCTACCGCGTCGATCAGCTCTCGCTCATCATGACGCTCATCATCACGGGCGTCGGGTCGCTGATCCACCTTTACGCCACGGGCTACATGCACGGCGACGACGGGTTCTGGCGGTTTTTTGCCTACCTGAACCTGTTCATCTTCTCGATGCTCAACCTGGTGCTGGGCAACAATCTGCTGGTGCTGTTCCTGGGATGGGAGGGCGTGGGCGTGTGCTCGTACCTGCTGATCGGCTTCTGGTACAAAGACCTCAATAACAGCGCTGCTGCCACCAAGGCGTTCGTCGTCAACCGCGTGGGCGACTTCGCCTTTCTGCTGGCGATGTTCATCATCTACAAGCAGCTCGGCACGCTCGACTTTGGGCCAATCCTCGACTACACCGCGTCACTCTCGCCCGGCGATGCGCCCGCGTGGGTGGCGGGGGCCACGCTTCTGCTCTTCATCGGCGCCACGGGCAAGAGCGCACAGATCCCCCTCTTCGTTTGGCTCCCCGACGCCATGGCCGGGCCTACGCCCGTCTCGGCGCTCATCCACGCCGCCACGATGGTCACCAGCGGCCTCTATCTACTGGCGCGTCTCTCCGCAATGGTCCTGCTCGTGCCCAACATCATGGCC
>JBCCMF010000282.1:0-6214 GCA_039026435.1 Bacteroidota bacterium | reverse complement strand
CGTTCATAGAGCTCCTTTAACGTAAGTATTTCAACGTAAGGCAGGCCAACGTCGGCTTTGCGAAATAAAACATCAGGGATATCACTCATTCGTTACCTGTCAACTACAGTGGTGGCTCTAGTTCAATCTAAAACGCACTGGCTCAGTCTGCCACTACCAAGTGAATCCTACTGGGTTTACCGAAGACCAGGTTAGTTGAGACGTGATACCATCAATCTAGTGGGGGAGCCAGATTCCCCGAGGCTTGCCTCGAAATGTGGAGCATCTATGTTGAGCGAGTCAATCTGATGCGAAACGCGATTCCGCTTGATACTCCGGGGCTTGCCCCGGTGAGCTTCATTCAAGGAGAGCGGCGTTGTGACCAGCGAGGTGCGCATGCTTGTAGGCCGAGGGCGTCTGTCCGGTGAACTTCTTGAACACCGTGTTGAAGGTGGACTTGGACTTGAAGCCGCTCTCCAAAGCCACGCCCATGATGGTGTAATGCTGGTAGTCGGCGCTGACGAGCTTTTGCTTGACGGCCTCTACGCGGTATCGGTTGACGAACTCGAAGAAGGTGGTGCGCTCGTGTGCCTTGATGATCTGCGACAGGTAGCCCGCGCTGATGCCCAGCCGGTCAGCGAGGTCTTGCAGGGTCAGCTCGGGGTTGGTGAACACCCGCTCGTCTTGAAGCACGCCCAGCAGGTTCTCAAAGTAGACGCCGGTCTTCGCCGATAGCTTCTTGGGGGCCTCCACCAGATCAGGCGCCTCTTCTTGATATGGAACCACCTCGAACAAGTCGTACTGCAGCATCACGAAGTAGCCAATGGCAAAGAGCACGATGACCAGGCCGAAGGTGGCGACGAGAAAGATCGGCTCGGCGTCTAAGCCCAGCAACGACTGGGTAAAGGCGATGCCCCACAGCACGGCCAGGGTAAGGAAGAGCATCAGGAATGTGCGGAGCCACCTCAGACTGCGGCCGCTCGTGGTGGAGTAGTTGTCGTACAGAAACGACTGATACCGATGCACGCGCCGGATGGAGAGGGGTAAGAGGGTGAGAGCCGTACCTAGCATCAGCACCTCACCTGTGTTCTCCAGGTGCCGCTCAGCGTCCATAAGTTGGTCCTCGGCCACCATCCACAGCAGCGGGATGTATGCCAACTGGATGATGCCGTCTAGCGCTAAGGGGAGGTACGCTAGCCAGTACGTCTTGCGCTCGCGTGGCTTGAACTCGGGCTGTACCATGAAAAGGGTGAAGAAGAACAAGCCCACAGGCACCGAGGTCTGAATGTACAGCGGAGCATACTGGATGAGCAGCGGGATGTCGTCTTCTAGGCCAGCGTAGGCCGCTGCCTCGTAGAACAGAATGATCGCGACGCCCGCCAGCGCGAGCGCCAGGTAGCGGTTGGCCGTGGAGCGGAGCCGCTTGGTGACCAGCAAGATCGCCGCCAGCAATGCACCGTGTATACACGCCATCAGCGTGATAGCGCTGACGAAGCCGTACAGGAAGTAAACGTCTTCGTTGCTCACGGATGGTTGTCAACGGGAAAACGTGGGGAACAGGCGGAGCACCAAAATAGTGACTCGGCCGCTCGCCATCCCACGACTCCTGACCCTTCGCCCAACGCAGATCGCACAGACCGACTTGGGCTCCTTGAGCGGTAGCGCAATATCTATGTAGGCCTCCTGGACGATAGACCCTTCTTTTTTTACCTTCCGAAGAGCTATTTCTTGCTGAGTCGTGTTTTCAGGCTTCCCATTCGACGTCAGGGATTCTTCCCGATAGCGTTGTGGATCAAAGCCAAAAACTCGGGCCTTCTGGTGATGTTGTCATCGCTGACATCACACATACCAAACACCGAATCATGCTGAATCGCATCACAACGATTGCTTTGCTTGCCGTTTCGATGGGCGCGCTCGCGGCGTGCAGTGGCTCCAACACCGTGTCTACGCCTGCGCCAGCGGAAGCCCCACGCATTGTCCAGCCGGGTGCCCCTGGAGAGGACAGCCGCGCCTTTACTGGCGAGACGCTAGACGATGTGGCCGGAGCAACCTTTACGGAGGCAGATGTAGCGTTCATGCAAGGCATGATCCCGCACCACCAGCAGGCGCTCGAGATGACCGCGCTGGTCTGGAAGCATGCCACCAACGAAGGTGTCCGCCAGATGGCGCTGCGCATGGAGATCTCCCAACGCGACGAGATCAAGATGATGAAGCAGTGGCTCACCGACCGCGGTCAGCCTCTGGAGATGCCCATGGGCGACATGGACGGGATGCACGCGCACCACAACATGGGCGGCGGCATGCACCACAGCATGCCGGGCATGCTCACCCCACAGCAGATGGAAGAGCTGGCTAACGCACGCGGCATGGCGTTCGACCGGCTCTTCCTCGAAGGCATGATCCAGCACCACCAGGGCGCCATCGACATGGTGGAGACCCTGTTTAACGCCCCTGGCGCCGCCCAGGAATCGACGATCTTCAAGTTTGCCGAGGACGTCGACTCCGACCAGCAGATGGAGATCGATCGCATGCGTGGCCTGCTCCGGCAGCTGCGCTGATAGGCCGGCCCGAGCCCAACGTGGCTCATCACTGAGGTCTCCTGCATGCGGGAGACCGAAATCAGAAATCAGAAGAGGTATTGTATGAAGGACTTCGCTCAGACCTGGAGGCTCGGCCTCCTCATGGTGGCCCTGTTGGTCGCTGCCGCATCCACGGGCGTAGAAGCCGTGGCACAGGAAACCGACACCGCGGAGCCGGAGGTCGTGCGGCCACAGACGCCCGTGCAGCCTAACGCTCCTGCCCTCGAGTGGGACCCGAACGATCCACGAATCGGGCTGGCCGCTGGATGGTCAGACGCGGAGAGCGCCATCATGGGCCTGGAACTCCTTGCGGCCATCCCGCGCGCAGAGGGCTTCTTCAACCCGGAGGAGCCCACCGACCGTCGGTTCAACAACACGGACCTTGCCTTCCAGGGCAACCGCCTGATCCAAGGCAACTACAACGGCTTTCAGGTCATCGACATTAGCAACCCAGCCGGTCCGGTCTACGAGCTCTCCGTCGTCTGCCCCGGTGGGCAGGGCGATGTCTCGATCTACGGCGACCTGATTGTGATGTCGGCGCAAGAGACGCGTGGCCGGCTCGACTGCGGCATCGAAGGCGTGGCCGACCCCATCTCAGCGGAGCGGATGCGCGGCGTGCGCATCTTTGACATCTCGGACATGGCCAACCCGAAGCAGGTCGCCGCCGTGCAGTCCTGCCGGGGCTCGCACACGCACACCATCGTCACGCAGCCGGGCGACACCGAGAACATCTACGTCTACATCCAAGGCACAAGCCGGGTGCGGCCGGGCGATGAGCTACCGGGCTGCTCCACCGGAAACCCTGACGAAAACCCGGAGACCGCGCTCTTTCGGATCGAGGTTGTGAAGGTGCCGCTGGCCAACCCGGCAGCGGCCGAGATCGTGAACATGCCGCGCATCTTCGCCAATGAGCAAGGCGACATCGACGGGCTGTGGCAGGGCGGTAACCACGGCGAGGGTACGCAGCGCTCGCGCATCACCAACCAGTGCCACGACATCACCGCCTACCCAGACATCGGGCTCGCCGGTGGGGCCTGCTCCGGCAACGGCATCCTACTCGACATCTCCGACCCTGAGAACCCGCGTCGTATCAGCGAAGAGGCCGACCCCAACTTCGCGTACTGGCACTCCGCCACCTTCAACAACGACGGCGACGTGGTCGTCTTCACCGATGAGTGGGGCGGCGGCGCATCGCCACGCTGCCGGACGACCGACCCGGCCACGTGGGGCGCCAACGCTATCTTCCGCATCAACGCAGAGGGGCAGATGGAACTGGCCAGCTACTACAAGATCCCCGTTCCGCAGACCGACACCGAAAACTGCGTGGCGCATAACGGCTCCCTCATCCCGGTCCCCGGCCGGGACATCATGGCCCAGGCCTGGTACCAAGGCGGCCTCAGCCTGATGGACTTCACCGATCCCGAAAACCCGTTCGAAATCGCCTTCTTCGACCGCGGCCCAATGTCTGCCGACACGCTCTACACGGGCGGCTACTGGTCTACCTATTGGTACGGCGGACGCCTCTACGGCGCCGAGATCATGCGCGGCATCGACGTCTTCAAGCTCGCCCCGAGCGAGCACCTTTCGGAAGCCGAAATCCGGGCCGCAGAAGCTGTAGTGATGGACGAGTTCAACGCACAGCTCCAGCCCAAAGTCGAGTGGGAGCCGTCGGCGGATGTGGCGCAGGCGTACCTCGATCAGATGGTGCGCAGCAAGCGCATCCTGAACAGCCGCGCACAGGAGACCGAGCAGGTGCTCGGCGGCAACGCGTCGGCGACGGAGCTGGACGACATGGCGGCATTGATTGAAGCTGACCTGATGAAGATTGAAGCGCGCGAACTCGGTGGCGATGCCGAGCGCATGCGTAAGCTGGCTGGCGTACTCCGCGGGATGGCTGCTCAGCAGTAAGACATCGCGAGTGGCGTGCGGCACATGTGCTTGACGGTGTGCCGCACGTCACGTAGTTAGCAGCGTTGCGCACGCCGGCCGAGCGGCACGCCACCACCGCTTGACCGTGCTCACGGACACCGATAGCTGCTCGGCGGCCTCGTGCTGCGTATAGCCTTCCCACAACCGCAGCCGCAGCAGCGTAGCGTAGTGCGTTGGCAACCGCGCCAGTGCATCCTGCACAGTCGCCATGCCGCCCTGGTCGGCCGCAGGCTGGTGTACCGCTGCTTCCCAGGGTACACGCTGGTAGGTGCCGCCGTGACGAACCGCCTGCTGGCGCCGAGACGCGTCGATGAGAAGCCGGCGCATCACCTGTCGGTACAGCCGGAAGCCGTGGGCAATGCTATTGAGTGGCGTGTGCCGCTGGTGCGTCAAGCAGAGATACGCCTCGTGGACGAGGGTCTGGGCCGAGTGTTCTGTCCGAGTCTCGCCACGTAGCAGCGTCAGCGCGATCCGAAGCAGCACGGTGTAGTGGGTCTGTGTGAAGTCGTCGAGGTGCATGATTCCGCGAAGCGTGTTCGGTGGAAGGGGTGTGGATCTACTTGATGAGTAGCACGCGCCCGGTGCGCACCTCGCCGCCAAAGCTCAAGCGGTATAGGTAGGTGCCCGAAGCCAGCCCCGATCCATCCAACCGCACTGCCTGACGCTGCCCCGCCTCCGCCATGCCCTTGAACAGCCGCATCACCTCGCGCCCTAGCGCGTCGTACACCATCAGCCGCGCCTCGCCCGTGCGCGGCACCGTGAAGCCGATCACCGTCGACGGGTTGAACGGATTTGGGTACGCTGCCTCCAGCCGTAGCTCGTGCGGCACCTCAACAGTGACCTCGACCTCCGGGCTGTAGGCGAACGTGCCGTCGTAGTCCACCTGCTTCAGCCGGAAGCGGTGCGTGCCTGCGGGCAGATCCTCCAGCCGATACGCGTAGGCCTGCGCCTCCAGTGTCGTGCCCGCACCCGCGACGAACGCCACCACCTGCCAGTCAGCATCCTGCCCGGCCTCAGCGGCGGCCTGCTGCACCTCGAAGCCCGCGTTGTTCGTCTCGCTGGCCGTCTGCCAGCTGAGCACGATGGCGTCGCCGTCGCGCAACGCCTCGAAGCGCGTCAGTTCTACGGGCAGCGCGCTCACGTCTTGCAGCTCCGCAGCACCGATGTCGCAGCCGTCGTCAGCGTTGGCGATGCTGGTGGCATCGACAGGGCGCAGCTCACCACGCTGGTCGATCGTCTGCCCGTTGCAGCTGCCTGCGTCGATGAGCGGCGAGCCTGCTTGCGGCAGCAGCGTCAAAGTGGGGCCGCCGTTGCTGGCGAGGGCGCTCAGCATGGGGTCGCCGGAGAGGGCGGGCGCGCAGGTGCCATCGTGGATGAGCGTGCGACTCATCGTGGCGATGGTGCCTGTGTTGGTGCAATCAGGCCCAGCGACCGCGCCGCCGACAGCGGTGCTGATGAGATGCAGCGTGCCGGGACCACCGTCGTTGCTGTTGGCGATATTAGCGCCGCCCGAGGTAGCGCTGCCGTTGCCATAGACGGTGCTTCTGGCGAGGGTCGCGGTGCCGCTGTTGAAGAGACCACCGCCGCCGTTGGGGGCGGTGTTGCCGTGGATGGTGCTGCTCTCGACGACGAGCGTGCCGCTGTTGAGCACGCCGCCTGCGCCGTTGGAAGCCGTGTTGCTGGTGACGAGGCTGCGGCGCAGCGTGAGGTGGCCCGTGCCGCTGTTG
>JBCCMF010000281.1:0-6225 GCA_039026435.1 Bacteroidota bacterium | reverse complement strand
GTTGTCGGTGGGGACGAGGCATGTGAGGTTGACATTAAAGCGGGACTTGAGCGAGGTGTGCTTGTAGAGGTACGCCATCGCGGCGTCGGCGTTAGCGCCGCGCTTGAGGTCGAGCACGATGCGTACGACATCCGTCGACTCATCGCGGATATCCACCAGTTGCGGCACGTTCCCCTTCTCGATCCGCACGGCGATCTGCTCAATCAGGTCGGCCTTGTTGACCGTGTACGGCACCGACGTGATGACGATGTGCTTCTTGCCTTCGAGCACGTACTGCCCGCGCATCTCGATCGGCCCCTCGCCCTTCTCATAGATCTTGACAAGCTCGTCCTGGCTGTTCAGAATCTCGCCACCCGTCGGGAAGTCGGGGCCTTTGATAAACTTCTCCACCAGCGTCTGAATCCGGGCGTTGGGCGACTGGATCATGTAGATCAGCGCATCCACGACTTCGGCCAAGTTGTGGGGCGGGATGTTCGTCGCCATACCCACGGCGATGCCGCTCGATCCGTTGACGAGCAGGTTGGGTAGCTTGGCGGGCAGTACGATGGGCTCGAAGAGCGTCCCGTCGAAGTTGGGGCGGAAGTTGACCGTCTTCTTCTTGATGTCAGACAGCAGTTCGACCGCCAGCGGACGCAGCTTGGCCTCGGTGTAGCGCATCGCGGCGGGCTTGTCGCCGTCGAGCGAGCCGAAGTTGCCGTGACCGTTGACGAGCGGCGCGCGCAGCGAGAAGTCCTGCGCCATCCGCACCATCGCGTCGTAGATGGCGGAGTCGCCGTGCGGGTGCAGCTTGCCCATCACGTCGCCCACGATGGTCGCGCTCTTGCGGAAGCGGCTGTCGGGGTAGAGATGCAAGTGCGTGTACATCGCGTAGAGGATGCGGCGCTGCACGGGCTTGAGGCCATCGCGGATGTCGGGCAACGCACGGCTTGTAATAACGGACATCGCGTAGTTCAGGTACCGCTCGCGGGCCGTTTCCTGCAGGGAGATGACGTCTACAACAGGCATTTTTGTTTTGCAATAACAGCTTCTACATGACCTCGACAGCTCTAATGTACGAAAGGAACGGTGTCAACGTGTTGTCACCCCGCATGTGTGCATTAAATGTGCACTACCGGAGCGCTGCTCCGCATAGCCATGCGTGCGATGGCGGCAATACGCATGAGCTAAGCTACACTGAAACCGCTCTGGTCACCCCTCGCGCTCGTCGAGATGTGCCGCCTTGAACGCAGACGGTGGCCTTCCGAAGCGGGTCTTGAAGGCACGCGAGAAGTGCGCGATGCTGTTGAACCCCACGCCGTACGCGATCTCGCTCACCGACCCTGCCTTAGCGACCAACTGGCGAGCGGCCTCATCGAGCCGGACGTGCCGGATGAAGACCACGGGCGTCTCTCCAGCCTCTCGCTTGACGCGCCTGTGCAGTTGACTGCGACTGAGTGCCATCGCCTCGGCCAATGCCTCCACGGAGAAGGCGGTATCGCCCGCGTGGCGCATCACCGTTGCACGGAGCTGATTCAAGAACGGCGTGGTCGTATGCGGAGACGCTGCCGGGAGCGCTGGTGCAGCAGTCGATTCGGGCTGATGCCAGAGCCGTCTCAGCCGTTGGCGTTGCTCCAACAGGTTGTGCACACGGGCGACCAACTCATGCCGATCAACGGGCTTAACGAGGTAGTCGTCTGCGCCGCGTGCTAACCCCTCCATTTTGTCGTCGCGTTCCGCTCGGCCCGTCAGGACGATGAACGGGATGAACGCCAGCTCAGGGTCGTTCCGCACGGCCGCAATGAGGGCGAACCCATCGAGTTTCGGCATCATGACATCCGAGATCACCAGGTCGGGCATATGCTCATGGATGACCACTAGCGCCTCTTGGCCATCGCAGGCCTCAAGCGTTGCGTACTGTGGTTCGAGGTGGCGGCTGATGTACGCTCGGATGTCGGGGTGATCATCGACGACAAGCACTGTGGTAACATCGGGTGGCAGCACCTGATCGGGGGACTGCGTGTCCGTTCGGTCAGCGCCGTGTAGTACCGGATGACGAGCATGCCGTATCTGCGGGCGGCTTGACTGTTTGTCAAGGCGGTTTGGTGTCGCCTCATCCGACTCGCTCAGCCAGCCTTGTGGCAACATGATCGTGAATACGCTGCCTTGCCCAACCTCACTTCTTGCGTGCACCTCTCCATCGTGCAGTTCGACGAGTTCTTTGACCAGCGAGAGACCGATACCCGTGCCGGGCTCAAGCACCTCTTCGCTACCGCTAGCTTGATAAAACCGATCGAAGACATGTGGGAGGTCATCGGGCGCAATGCCGATCCCGCTATCGGCCACGGTCACGCGCACCGTTTCCGCCTCGCCGTCGAGCCGCATGGTGACCGCCACCTGACCGCCAGCTGGGGTGAACTTCAGGGCGTTGCCGATCAGGTTTGCGACGATCTCTTCCAAACGCTTGGCATCGCCGTGGACCCAGTAGTGGTCCTCTCGCCATCGGGTCAGGAGTTCAACGCCCTTCCGGTCGGCGAGTACGCCAAACGCATCGACGGTCGCGCCGACCACCTGCGTGAGGTTGACGGGCTCCGGGGCAAGCGTCACCGCACCAGCTTCGAGGCGCGATAGGTCGAGCAGTTGGTTGACCAGACGCATGACGCGTTGCGTGTTCTGATGTGCCAGCGCGATTTGTTTCTGCTGAGCCGCACTGAGTTCCCCGAACAGGCCTTCCCTAAGGTCTGCCAGCGGTCCGAGTGTTAACGTAAGCGGGGTTCGGAATTCGTGGCTAATGTTGGCGAAAAATCGGCTCTTAGATGCGTCGAGCGCGGCCAGTTGCTCGGCCTGTTCAGACACGACCCGTAAGGCCTCCTCGGCGATCCCGCGTTGCGCTTCGGCCTCGTTTTTTGCCACCCGAGAGCGCTTGGTTTCGAGGTGCAATGCATCGGTGCGATGTTCGACGAGCCTGTTAAGTTCTACTACGCGCTCGCGCTGCCTACGACTTCGCCACCCCATTACACCGCCAAGTGCCAGGAGACCGGCTAGGCCTGCAGCCAGCCTGAACGGGCGCGTCTCGTAGAGGTGCGGCGGCACCTCGATCGCTACAGCCGCCCCGTGGTCAGGCCACTGCCCAGGATACACGGAGGCGGCGACCTCGAAGGTATACGTTCCCGAGGCAAGGTTGGTAAAGACAGCAACGGTGCGGTCGTCCACGTCGGTCCACGCGTCGCGCTGCCCGTGCAGGCGATAGCGATACCGGACGGCTTCGGGTCTGGAAAAGTGGATGCTGGCATAGGCGACCTCTAGGTCGCGGACGCCCTTGGGCAGCGTGATCGGCCCTGGCGCAGCAAGGGGCACGGCTTGGCCTTGCGCCTGCACTTCGTCGATGTAGACTCGTACCTCAGTGGGCTGTGCCTGCACCTCGCTGGGCGAGACGACCACGGCACCGCCTTGCGTAGCGAACCACAGCCGCCCGTCGCTGGCCTTTAGTGCCGAGGACTGCCCGCCGCCGTTGGCCTCACGGTCGCGGAGTCCCGCGCGCTCGTCGTAGCTGACCGAGAAGACCCGCTTAGCCGTACCGTTTGCGTAGGCTTCGAGTTGGTAGATGGGCACCCAGAACAGACCTTGGTTGCTGCTCATCCAGAACCGCCCTTGCCCGTCGTCGAGGATGGCGTGGATGCCGTCGCTGTAAAGGCCCGTCTGCGTCGTGTAGACGGTGACGTCCAGCGGCTCGCCGCGCCACAAGGCATCGGGATGGAAGCGGTTGAGGCCGCGATCTACGGAGCCCAGCCACAGCGTCCCGTGCCCATCGATATAGATCCAGCGGACGTTGTCGCTGCTCAGTCCATCCTTGGTCGTGACCGGGGTAAATGTGCCTGCTCGGTAGGCCATGACGCCACCGCCCATCGTCGCCATCCACAGCGTGCCGTCCTCCGCTTCAGCAAACGCCTGGACCTGGTTGGCCGAGAGCCCATCGGCCACCGTGTACTCTCGGCGTTGACCTTGGCACGACTGAAAAAGCGAACCTCGGGTACCAATCCACAAGCAGCCCTGCCGGTCTTCGTACATTGCACGGGTTTGCAAGAGCGGATCGGTTTGCCGGCCAAACATAGCTTCACGGCGCGACACCCACATCGGCGACGCGACTTGCTTTGTATGGCGCAGGTCATCACCTGCCAACCATACGCTGCCATCTGAGGCCATGTGGATGTCGAGGACTGTTGTAGGACGACCGCTGCCGTCTGACCAGTTTTCGATGCCGCCCTCACGAAGGACCGAGAGACCCCCGCGTTGTGAGCCCATCCAAATGCTCCCGTCAGCCGCCTCGTCAATGGCGTAAACGTTGTCGCTGAGCCCCCCTTCGGCTACGCCATAGCTGCTGAACAAGCTGGGTCGGATGCGATGGAGGCCTTTGCGATTGATGGCGATCCATAGGTTACCTTCATCGTCCAATGTCGCGTCTCTGATGAATGCGTTAGGGCCACTCAGCGTCACGACCTGCTTGTCGTTGTGCAACACCACGCGCGGACCTGCTACCCAGTGGTTCGAGGACTCGTTCAGCCACGTCCACTCGGTACGCCAATCGGGCGACGCCGATTCGTTTGCTAGGGTAATTGCCTGCGGCGGTGAAGCGGGCTGCGCTGGATCGGCCAGGAAGCACGACAGTTGACTGGGGCTTGTTGTGCACAGCCGCCCGCGGGCATCGCGGTGCAGCCCGCCTTTGTCGCTTAGCGCATCGAGAACGCGCGTCACGTTGCCGTGTGGTCCGGTCAGGCGGTAGATCCCGCGCTCTGCAACAACCCATGTCAACTCAGAGCGGAGTGGGTCTGAGTAGATATCTACGATGTACCCCATGTCTGTTCGATCTACATCACGTATGCGATCAACATTGATGTAGCGGAGGTATGCATCGCCGCTTCCCAGCGCCCAGACGCCGCTATCCGCCCCTGGGTAAAGTGTGACGGGCAGCGTGGCCTGCTCAGAGGTCCACCGATGGACAAGCGTGCCTGACTGATTCTGCCACACCTGCTTGTTGGCGGCTAGCCACACCGTACCATCGGCGGCGCGCGCTAGGTTGAGCGGCACCTCAAAGCGATCCGCCATGACGGTGACGTGGCCATTCTCCACATACCCGACATGTTCGGTCCCCGCCACGAACCAGAGGCGCCCCTCGCGGTCCATTTCCAGCTGGCTGATGCGGCTCGAGGGCAGCCCGGGCAGGTTGGCGGTGGTAAACGTCTTGAACGTGCGCCCGTCAAACCGCACGAGCCCGCCAAAAGTCGCCATCCACAGGAAGCCGCCGTGGCCTTGCACGATGGCATTGACCGTGTTCACCGGCAGCCCATCGGCGCTGCCCCACTGATCGTGTACGTACCCCTGTGCCACCTCTACCTGTGCGAGCGCACACGGGGATAAGCCGGTGGCGAGAACGACACAGGCCGCCAGCGTATGGGAGACAAACAACAGGGATCGCATGATGCTACCAATCTACAACATCCGCCGGACTGATTTGCCGTGGATGAAGCGTCGGGCTGGCCGCCGTCACTTCAGCAGGATGAGCGATTGCGTCTCGATAAACCGCTCGCCTTCGACACGGATCAGGTAGACGCCGCTCGCCCATCCGCTTGACGCTGAAATGATGAACGGATGACGCGCCTCTGACGCCAGCGGCCCGTCGTATAAGACCGCCACACGCTGGCCAAGCGCATTGTAGACGCCGACCTCAACCTGCTGCGTGCGTTGGACGTCGACGGTGAACGAGGCCGATGTGATGAACGGGTTGGGATGTGCCGCGGTGACCAAAACGGTCTGCGCCATTTCGATGGTGACCTCTACCTCGTGGCTGTAGACGAACGTGCCGTCTAGATCGACCTGCCGCAGCCGGAAGCGATGGGTGCCCGCTTCCGGCGCAGCGACGGTATGTGCGTATTGCTGCGCCACTAGCGTCGTGCCTTGCCCCTCGATGAACGCTTCATCGTTCCACGCTCTGCTCGACGGCCCCCGATGCTCCAGGTAAAACCCGGCGTTGTTGGTCTCACTCGCTGTTGACCAGCGCAGGTAGACGCCCTCTGCATCTACAACGGCATCGAACGTGGTCAACTCTACGGGAAGCGGCACGCCCGGAAACTCGTACGCGCCCAGCTCGATGGTGCTATCCTGAATGCGGGGCTGGCCGGCGATGTCGGTGGTGGCTACGTTGGTAGCCGTGTTGTTGCCCGCTTCTCGAGCAGGGCTTGTGGCCAGCAGACG
>JBCCMF010000280.1:0-6303 GCA_039026435.1 Bacteroidota bacterium | reverse complement strand
TCGGCGAAGACGCCCATCACCAGCGCCGTGCCGATTATCACGCAGGCGACCAGCAGCAGGCCGCGCAGCAGCAGCTTGCCCGTCACCAGTGTCGTCAGGCGGACGGGTTGGGCGAGCAGCATCCGCAGCATTCCGCCCTCGCGCTCCGACGTGGTGAGGCCGAATAGCAGGGCGATGATGAGTAGTGGGTAGAGGAAGAGGAAGAAGAACGTGAGGTCGAAGTGGCCCACGAGCAGCTTGAACGGGCTCTCCAGCGTGGCCGTGTAGCCAAGCGAACTGGCGCCGCCCACGCTGACGCGCAGCGCCGGGGGGAAGAGGTCGCTCTGGCCGACAGCAAACGCCGCCAGTGGACCAGGCGGCAACGCTACCACCTGCCCCTGCGCCGAGCCGATGGTGTACGGATGCCGGAGGCCTATCGCGGCAGGGGCCTCCAGCGAGGCGCCATCGGCTACCATCTGTGCCTCCAACTCGACAACCTGCTCTTTGATGGAGGCGATGCGCTCGGTGTGCCGCTCCTGGTGCGTGTCGATGATGGCATGCTGCTCCTGGACGTAGCGCCCGCCCGAGTACCCGGCGTAGAGCATCAGAACGACGAACAGCCCGAGCGCGATGCGGGCCAGGTTGTCGGCGCGGAGAAGGCGCGCTTCGTAGCGTAGAATGGTGCGTAGCATCAGCCCACCTCCATGCGGCCCAGCGTGAACGGCAGCATGAGGCCGAGGGCCAGCACCCAGGCGCCAAGCGCGCCGAGGCTCAGGCCGTACTGCGCCACGGCCCATCCGGCGCCCGGCGCAGCGTAGGTGAACTCGGGCACCTGCTCCCACATCTCGCGCCCTACGGTGCCGCCCCACTGCGACTGCGCGTCGATCATGTCTTGGTTGAGCATCTGCACATAGTCGTAGCGGTAGACCTCGGCGGCCTCCGCGAAGTGGCGATGGTGCGTGTAGTCGCTGCCCGCCAGCCCCATCGACAGCTGCTTGACGGCGAGGTACGGCGCAAACAGGCTGCCCGCCTGCGTGATGCCGCGCTGGCCGTCGTGCTGCGCCGCGAGATCGGCGTAGTGCGTGCGGTACACCTCCGTCTCGTCCCGCTCAGCCTCGAACAGCGTATGCCCGGGCACGCTCGCCTTCAGCTCTTCCACCGAATCGACGCCTTCCTCGGCCATCAGCCGCTCCTGGACCGCCTTCGTGCGGTCGGCCCACGGGATGAGGTTGCCGAGGTCGGTGCGGATGTCGGCTTGGAACGTGATGGGGTCAGGCGTGGGATGGATGGCGTCGGCGGCGTCGGTGACGAGGCGGGGGACGACGAACGTGGTTAGCAGCCAGAAGCCGAGCAGCCCCACCAGCGCGCTCCGTGCCGACGTGGCGCGGGCGCTCACCACCAGCGTCAGCAGGAGCACCAGCGCGAAGTAGAGCACGTAGATGCCGAGCAGCATCGCGAAGCGGCCGAAGCTCAGCGCCTCCGGC
Organism: Bacteroidota bacterium; assembly: GCA_039026435.1. Taxonomy (GTDB): domain Bacteria; phylum Bacteroidota; class Rhodothermia; order Rhodothermales; family JBCCMF01; genus JBCCMF01. Next base: position 4,840 of record JBCCMF010000280.1, on the reverse strand, counting down.
CCGTCGAGCAGCATCAGCGACAGCACGCCGAGGACGGCGGCGGGTACGATCAGGATCAGCAGCGGCACCACCACGCCGAGCGCCTTGCCCGCCGCCAGCGTGCGCGGGTCTACGCCGAGGCTCAGCAGCTGCCGCAGCGTGCCCTGCTCGCGCTCGCCCGCAAACGTAGCAAAAGCGAGTAGGATGAGCAGCAGCGGCACTAAGATCTGCAACGTGGACGCCGCCGTTAGGCTACCCAGCCGCTGCACCGCCGTGGCATCCTCGGCCGGGCGAAACTGGGCGTCGGCCATGCGGTGGCCCTCCATGAACACGGCCACGCCCGTGAAGGGCAGCACGCCCCGGTCCATCGCCGTCAGCGGCGAGTTCGGCTTGAAGGCATACGTGCCGAAGTGGACGGCCGAGTGCTGGTTCTTCTCGCCCTGGTTCAGCCACACCTCACGGTCGGAGGTCTGCGCCAGCATGCGCTGCGCCTCCACATCGGTGTAATGCGTCCAGCCGACGAACAGCGAGGCCAGCAGCAGCACGAGCGTGATGCCTGTGGCCCACTGGAAACGCTGGTCGCGCAGCATCTCGGTGGCTTCTTTGCGTGCGATGGTCCAGATCATGGGGATGCTCGATTCGGTCAAAGAGAAAGCAGAGCGGGTGCGGCGCGGGGGAGTTAAAGGGCGCCGCACCCGCCGGGGTCGTCAGAAGCTGTAGCGGAGCGCTACGACGGCTTCGAAGGGACGACCAGGGAAAGCCGTGCGTGCACCGTCCGTGCCGCCGAAGTAGTGGTAGTAGTCGGCGTCGAAGAGGTTGAGAATGGTCCCCTGCACTTCGAGCCCTTGCACGGGCGGACGGTAGGCGATGCTGGCGTTGGCCACGGTGTAGCCCCCCAGCTCAACCGTGTTGAGGCGATCCACGAAGTAGTCGCTCGTGTAGGTGAACCACAGCCCCAGGTCCAGCCGGTCCATGCGGTGGTTCAGCCCGGCCTGCAGCATGTGCTCCGGTACCAAGCTGACGCGGTTGCCCGAGATGTCGACCTCGGTGTCTGAGAAGGCGGGGATGAACCGGAAGTCGATCCACTCGGAGTCGGTGTAGGCGTAGTTCGTGAAGAGCGACAGGCCGTCCAGAAGGCTCGACAGGTCGGCTTGCACCTCGGCTTCGAGGCCGCGCGCCCGCTGCTCGCCTGCGTTGATCGACTGGGGTGTGCCGCCAGCGCCCTCGGAGAAGATCACGAGCAGCAGGTCCTGACGCGTCAGCTGGTAGGCCGCGAGGTTGAAGGCCAGCTGCTGATCGAGCACGCGTCCCTTCAGGCCGACCTCGTAGTTCTGCGCGAACTCAGGGTTCAGGCCCGTTGAGCGGCTCTCGAACGAGAAGTTGGGCCCGAAGGCCGGGTTGAAGCCCTGCGCGTACGTCACGTAGCTCGACAGATCCGGCGTCATCTTGAACCGCACGGACGCCTTGGGGCTGAAGCGGCTGTTGTCGTCCATGATCGTCTGCGTCGTCTCCTCGTCGCTGGTGGCGAAGTAAGTCGATTCTCGCTGGAAGTCGTCGAAGCGCCCGCCCAGCGTCACGCCGATGGCATCCGTCACGTCCAGATCGACCTGGACGTAGGCGCCGAGGATCTGGCTCTCGTACTCGCTGTCCAGCAGCTGATCGGTGACCCACGCATCCTGGTTGGTGAACTCGCCCGTGACCGCGCTCCGCTTCTGCGTGTAGAACAGGAACTCGAAGGTGTTCGGGTTGAAGCCGAACTCGCCCGTCCAGAAGCTCTGGTCTTTGAAGGTGTCCACGAACTCATAGCTCAGCCCAGCGATCGCCTTGCCGCGCCCAAACTGATACGTGGCTTGCGGCTCTACGAAGTAGGTGCGGCTGCTCGTGGGTGCGTCGAAGCCGTTCCACAAAAACTCCTGCGTCTCCTCGTTGAAGCCATCTTCGAAGCCCAAGAAGTCGCGGATGTCCATGAAGCGGTAGTGGGCCGTAGCCGACAGCGTGAGGTCGCTCCCCACCAGCTGGTCTACCTTGAGCGTGGTCAGGAAGAAGTCCCGCTCGTCCTGCGTGTTTTCGACCTGGTAGTTGGTCGTTTCGCCACCGGCCAGGGGGATGAAGGAGCCGTCTGCGCGCACGGGCAGGTGGTTGGCGTACTGCTGCTCCTGGCTGTAGTAGTTGACGTAGAGCGACACGTTGGTGGTCGGCGTGGGCAGCCACTGGTTCTTGGCGAAGAAGCTGTAGAGCGTGCGGTCTGAGGCGTCGCGCCAGCCCTCCTTCTGCTCATAGAAGCCGTGCACCAGCAGCTGGTTGTTCAAGGCAATCGGGATCGAGGCCGTCAGGCTGGGTCGCACGTAGCCGTACGAGCCGCCCATGATGCTGGCGGAGAGGCGCGGGGCGCCGAAGGCGTTTTTCGTGATGTAGTTCACCGTCCCGCCTATAGAGCCACGTCCGTAGAGCGCCGAGGTTGGGCCTTTGACCACTTCCACGCGATCTACCACCGTCAGCGGCACGAGCGCATCCAGATCGACTTCGTCGCCGCCCGTCACGAATGGCACGCCGTCCACGAGGGCGATGAAGTTGTCGTTCTGGTGGTTGTTGGGCACGCCACGGAAGCGGGCCGTCGTGAACGCGCTCTCGCCGTTGTCGCGCACCACCACGCCCGGCACACCGATCAGCGGCTCGCTGGCGTACAGATGGGCGCGGGTCTCAATCTGCCGCGCGGGCACTACGCTGACGCTGGCCGGCACATCTTGCACCGTCACCGCCTGCCGCGTGGCCGTGACGACCACCTGGTCAAGGTTGAGCAGGCTCGGCTTCAGGCTGACATCGAAGCGCTGTGCCTGTCCGGCCGTGAGGGCGAACGTCTGGCGCACGGTGGCGTAGCCCACAGAGCGGACGATGAGCGTCAGCTCGCCCGCCGAGAGGCTGAGCAGTTCGTAGGCGCCATCGGTGTTGGTCGTGGTGCCGCGTGTCGTGCCTTCGATGAGGATGGTGACGCCCGGCATCGGGTCGTTCGTCTCCGCGTCACGGACGGCGCCGTTGACGGAGGCGGTCTGTGCCCATGCCGTCCCCAAGGGGATCAGAAAGAGCGCAATAAGTAGGGTAGCTAGTCGGGTCATGGATCTATAGGAGAGGGGCAGGCGGGTCAGGAAGCGACCTGCGCCTGCCGCATGTGATCGAGATAACGTTGTTCAAGCTGACTGTGGGGGAGGTCGGCGGTGGCGAGTTCGTCCACCAGTTTTCCTTGCTTCATGATGCCGATGCGCGTGCCCACATCGACGGCGCGAAACAGGTCGTGCGTGGCCATCAGGATCGCGACGCCCTGCCCGCTGAGCGTCCGCAGCAGTTCGGAGAATTCGTAGGCCGCCGAGGGGTCGAGGCCGCTGGTCGGCTCATCCAGCAGCAGGGCCTTGGCCTGTTTGGCTACTGCCAGCGCGATGCCCACCTTCTGGCGCATGCCCTTCGAGTAGGTGCCGACGCGCCGCGTGTGCGCCTCGTCTTGCAGCCCGGCCGTCGAGAGGAAGCCGCGCAGGTCCGCGTCCGCATAGCCGTCGTGCCCCGCCAGCGCCGTGAAGTACGCCAGGTTCTCCAGGCCGCTCAGGTTCTTGTAGAGCATCACCTGCTCCGGGATGTACGCCAGCAGCCGCTTCGTCTCCAGCGGCGCCTCCGCCACGTCGAGCCCGCCAATAGTGACGTGCCCGGCATCGGGTGTGGCGAAGCCGAGGAAGAGGTTGATCGTCGTCGTCTTCCCCGCGCCATTGGGGCCGAGGAGCGCATAGACCTCGCCCGGACCGATGATCAGCGTGAGGTCATCGACAGCGGCGGTGCCGTTGTAGCGTTTGGTAAGGGCGTGAGCAGCGAGCATGTGAGGTATCGAGGTAAACGAGGGGGAGTGCTAAGCCGCCGCGAGGAGGCGGTCGGCGGCGAGGCGGGCGCCGACGATGTTGCGGGCCACGGGGCCGACTTCGAGTTCGGCGAGCGCGCCCGTCACGTGCAGGCCAGGCCGCCACGCCAGGTCGGCCGTGACGATGGGGAAGCCGCACTGCGCGCACCGCAAGCCAAGGCGATGCACCATCCGCTCCATCCAGGCCCCGCCCGGTCGCTCCGTGGCAAAGCCCGTCGCCAGCAGCACGCGGTCGGCCGTCAGAACCGTGCCGTCAGTGAGGGTGAGGCAGACAGCATCGTCAGCAGCGACAGAAGCCGAGGCCACCATGCCCTGCACCACGTCGACGCGTTGCGCCCGCACGGCGCGCTTCAGGTCGCGGTGGACCTGCGGCGGGATCGACCCAGCATGGCGCGCCTCGGCAATCATGGCCCGGCGCGTGCAGGTACACGGCGTCTGATGGAAGGCCGTCAGGTGGCGCGGTCCCATCCATCCGGGGTCGCTGTCGAACTGGTGGATGCGGGGCGCATGCCGCTGGAGCAGCGTCACGGCGCGGCTCGTCGTCTTGCCACACGCCATCGCCACCTGCGCCGCCGAGATGCCGCCGCCCACGACGACGACGCGGTCGCTGGGGTCGATGGCCTCGCGTTGGAACGAGGCGTCGAAGATGTGCGCCACGCGGTCGGCTACGCTGCTTTGCTGTGCCCACTCGGGGTACCGCAACCCGCCCATCCCCACGGCCAGCACCACGCGCCGCGCAGCGAGTTGGCCGCTATCGGTGTCCACAAGGTAGCCGCCGTTCGTGGTGTGGACGTCGGTCACTTTGGCCTTCAGACGGAGTGTGTCCAGGCCGAACGACTCCACGACGCGCTGGCTGTGCGCGTTGAAGAGCGGCAGGGACGGGCGCTTGAACGGGTAGGCGAAGCGCGCCCAGTTGGCGATGGGCGCCGACGACGCAAAGTGTTTGAGGCTGAACGGGTGGAC